>CAZRKS010000333.1:0-2630 GCA_964600315.1 uncultured Steroidobacteraceae bacterium
GTCACCAGCCGCAGAACTCCACGGCGCCGATGTCGATCGGCCCGACGCGCGGGCGCGGTCGCTTGCCGGCCGGATGTGCGTATTCGAAGGCCGCGACGAGCTGGCGATCGCCTCGCGCCGCCATGTCGGTGCCCGCATCGATCAGCGGCGAGTCCTCGGTGGGCGAGTCGTCCAGCTTTGCCGGGTCCCGCAAGCCCGGGCGTTGCGCGGCGTAGTTGGTGATTCCGGTGCCCGGCCCCTTCAGCAGCATGAGCGGCGCGCCGGCGGCGACGTTGTTCGCGAGCGTCGCGGGCCGCCGGCTCGCGTTGCGCACGAAGACGGCGTAAGGGTAGCGGTTCCACAACGTGTTGTTGACGACCCAGAGTTGGCCGTAGTCCACGTCCGGTTTCTCCGCCGCGTAGGAGATCGCGTGAGGGTTGGCAGCGCGCGCGCCCTTGAGCAGCACGTTGCCGACGACGTAGGCGTCGCCGCCCTCGGGCAGGTCGACGAGATAGCTCGAGTCGCCGTCGTCCTCGTCGGTGAGGCGGTTGTAGAGGATGTAGTTGGTGTGCGCGCGGCTCTTCACCTCGTGGCCCACGTGCGCATCGTGCGAATACGAGTGGCGCAGCGTGAAGCTGCGGATCTCGCCGATGTAGATGTTGTGCGACTGGCCGTCGCCGTAACCATTGCGGTAGAAGGTGCTGCGTTCGACCAGGATGTCGCTCTCGGGATCCTTCCAGGTGAGGAGCCCCGCCTCGTTGTCGTGGAACACGCTGTTGCGGACGGTGAGATTGCGCCCGAGGAAACGGATGCCCGACCCGTTGCGCCCGGGCCCGCGCGCGCCGGAGAACTCGACGTTCTCGACGGTGATGTCGTTGCCGCGGAACACCCAGATTCCTTGTTTCTCCGCGACGTGCCCCAGCGAATCGAGCCGGACGCGGCCGCCGACACCACGCAGCGTCAGGCCGCTCTGGGGCCAGAGCGCGACGTCGCCGGGGTAGTCGCCGGCATCGATCGCGATCACGTCGCCGTCCTCGGCGACCGCTGCCGCCTCGCTCGGCTTGCGCAGGCCACGCCGCGGGCCGACTTCGAGCACCCTGCGGCCAGGCGTGTCCGCGGCCGGGGCATCGCCACCGGACGCGCCGGGGGCAGCCGCGGCGTGCGCCTGCGTGCATTGGAAATGCTCACGCGCGGCCCGCACCAGCGGCTCACTGGCCTCGAGCGCCGACAGCCGACCTGCGGCAGCCCGCGCGTCGCGGTCCGCGGCGAGGGGGTCGACCCGCTCTTCGCGGCGCCGGAACGCATCGACGAAGGCGCGAGTCGCCCGCCGTCGGTCGGTCCCGCCGAGACGCAACAGCGCCTCGGCCGCGAGTTCCGTCAGCGGCAGGCGCAGGCGCTGCGCATGAGCATCCGGGTCGCCGATGAGTTGCAGGGCGGCGTCGGCCTGGCGCTGGCCGAGCAGGCTCTGGGCCAGAGGTACGAGCACTTCGTCGTGCATTGCGCCGAGCTCGAGCGCGCGACGCAGCGTGCCTTCCGCGGTCACGAACTGTCCCTGTGCGTTCTGCACGCGGCCGATCTCGATGCGCAGTTGCGGGTCGTCGGGTTGCCGCTGGGCCGCCGCTTCGAGCAGGCTCGCGGCCGTCGCGGTCTTGCCCTCGTCGAGCAGTCGCTGCGCCTCGGCAATCACGTCAACCGTCGGTGTGGACCGCTGGCAGGCCCCCACCGTGAGCAGCAGCAGGAGTGCCGCGAGAATCGGCAGCGGCCAGCGGTGGCGGGACTCGAACGCGAGGCGAACCGGCGGCAGGCGGAGGGTCGTCATCACGAATTCTGGATTGCTGGTCGCGTCCCGGGTCGTGCAAGACTAGACCAGCCGCTGCCCCTTGTCTGGCTTTCCAGGCTTCCTGGCAATACATTTGGTAGCATGCAGTCCGAAACGCTCTCCTTGCGGATCTCGAAGGCGGAAAGCCGAGCGCTGCGAGAACGCGCGCGCAAGGAGGGTGTGTCCCGCGGCAGCGTCGTGCGCCGGGCGCTCAGGGCGTACGGTGTCACTCCGGAGCTCGATCCCGGGAAGTCTGGCTACGATGTCATCAGCCACGTCATCGGTCGCAATCGAGGTGGCCCGGCCGACCTTTCGACCAACCCGGAGTACCTTGCGGGCTACGGCCGGTGAGGGTTTGGATCGTCGACATGGGGCCGGTCGTTGCGCTCCTGGCGCGGGCCGACTCGTTCCATGCGTGGGCGGTCGAGCAGTCTCGCAGCGCACCGGCGACCGTACTCACCTGCGACGCGGTGATTTCCGAGGCGTTGTTCCTGCTGAAGCGGGCGGGGCACGACACCGATCCGCTGTTCGAACTGGTGGAGGCCGGCTTCCTGCGCAGCGCGTTCGACTTTCACGCCGAATTCGGCGCGGTGCGCCGGCTGATGCGCCGCCACGCGAGCCGTCCGATGTCGTTCGCCGACGCGTGCCTCGTGCGGATGGCTGAATTGCATCCCGCCGCCAGCGTCTGGACGCTCGACGCGGATTTCAGGATCTACCGGAAAAACCAGCGCCAGACACTGTCGCTGGTGATCCCCTGAACGGAGTCCCGGCTGGAATTGGCGTCCCCACGGGGATTCGAACCCCGGTCGCAACCGTGAAAGGGTTGTGTCCT
>CAZRKS010000334.1:0-2630 GCA_964600315.1 uncultured Steroidobacteraceae bacterium
ACAGCCCACAGCCCCCCCATGCCCCTCAGCTTCCTCGATTTCGAACAGCCGATCGCCGAACTGGAGGCGAAGATCGAGGAATTGCGCTTCGTCTCGAACGACGCCGAGGTCAACATCGGCGAGGAGATCGCGCGGCTGCGCGCCAAGAGCCGGGCGCTCACCACCAGCATCTTCGCCAACCTCACGCCCTGGCAGGTGGCCCAGCTCGCGCGCCACCCGCAGCGGCCGTACACGCTCGACTATGCCGCGGCGATCTTCGAGGAGTTCACCGAACTGCACGGCGACCGCATGTATGCCGACGATCTCGCGATCGTGGGGGGGCTCGCGCGCCTCGACGGGCGGCCCGTCATGCTGATCGGTCACCAGAAGGGGCGGGACACCAAGGAGCGCGTCCGGCGCAATTACGGGATGCCGCGTCCCGAGGGCTATCGCAAGGCGCTGCGCCTGATGAAGCTGGCGGAGCGCTTCCGCCTGCCGATCGTGACCCTGGTGGACACGCCGGGGGCCTACCCGGGGGTGGGCTCGGAGGAGCGCAACCAGAGCGAGGCCATCGCCCGCAATCTCTTCGAGATGGCGCGGCTCGCCGTGCCGGTCGTCACTGCGGTGATCGGCGAAGGCGGTTCGGGCGGGGCGCTCGCCGTCGGCGTCTGTGATCGCCTGATCATGCTGCAATACAGCGTCTACTCCGTGATCTCGCCCGAGGGCTGTGCGTCGATCCTGTGGAAGAGCGCCGACAAGAAGGAACTCGCGGCGGAGGCCATGGGCATCACCGCCGAGCGGCTCGAGAAGCTCGGCCTCGTCGACGAAGTGCTGAAGGAGCCGCTGGGCGGGGCGCACCGCGATCCGCAGGGCATCGCCGACGCCTTGAAGCAGTCGCTGGTGCGACACGTCGCCGAGGTCGCCGCCCTGCCGGCCGACGAACTGCTCGAGCGGCGCTATGCCCGGCTGCGGGCGCAGGGCGTGTACCGCGCCACCTGAGCCCACGTGGCGTTCACTCCTTTGCGGCTCGCCGCAGCGCTCGAGGCGTGCCTCGCGGCGCTCGACCCGCGGCCCGGCGGGCTCTGCGTCGCGCTGAGCGGCGGGCTCGATTCCACCGTGCTGCTGGCGGCGCTCGCGCAGGGTCGTGCCGGAGGCGAGGGCGGCGTGCTGCCGTTGCGCGCCGTGCACGTCGACCACGGACTGCAGGCCGACTCGAGCCGCTGGGGCGATCACTGCGCGCGGCAGGCGGCGGCGCTCGGCGTGCCGCTCACGCGGGTGCGGGTGGACGCGACGCCGGGTCCGGGAGCGAGCCCCGAGGCCGCCGCGCGCAAGGCACGTTACGCGGCGCTCGCCGCGTACCTCGAGCCAGGCGAAGTGCTGCTCACTGCGCACCACGCGGACGATCAGCTCGAGACCGTCCTGCTGCAGTGGCTGCGCGGCGGCGGCTTGCGCGCGGTTGCCGGAATGCCGGCGATGGCCGCCTTCGCCCGCGGCTGGCACGCGCGGCCGCTGCTCGGCTGGACGCGCGAGGAGTTGCGCGCCTGGGCGATCGCGCAGGGTCTCGACTGGGCCGAGGACCCGTCGAACCTCGACACGCGCTTCGACCGGAACTTCCTGCGGCTCGAGGTGCTGCCGGTCGTGCGCCGGCGGTGGCCGGCCGCAGCCCGCACCGCCGCGCGCGTCGCCCTGCGGGCGTCCGAAGCCCTGCAGGTCGAATCCGAGACGGCTGCGGCGGATCTCGCCGTGGTGGGCGAGGGCGCGACCCTGTCGCTCGCGCGACTGCAGGCGCTGCCCGCGGCACGGCAACGCTGGGTGCTGCGAGCGTGGCTGCGTGCGCTCGGCCGGCCGGTGCCGCCCGCCGGCACTCTGGCGGCCTTGATGCGCGACATGGGCACGTCCGCGGCGGATCGTCTGCCGCGCGTCGAGTGGGCGGGTGCCAGGGTTCACCGTTACCGCGGCCGGCTCTATGCCGTCGCGACGACGCCCGGTGTCGATCTCACGCCGGCGGGCGACTGGGTGCCGGGCACGTCGTTCGACCTCGGCGCCTTCGGTCGGCTCGAGTCGCGGCCATCGATCGGTGTCGGCCTCAGTCGTGCCCGCCTGCCCGCGGTCCTGCGCGTGACGGCGCGCGCGGCGGGCGAGAGCTTCGTGCCGGCCGGTGCGGCGCAGCACCGGCCGCTGCGCAAGTGGCTGCAGGAACGCGGCGTGCTCCCGTGGCTGCGGTCCCGCATCCCGCTGGTCATGGCCGGCGACGAGATCGCCGCCATCGGTGATCTTGCGTACGGCGCCGCGTATCTCGCCTCAGCCGACGAGCCGTCCTGGGCGCTCGAATGGGTGGACCGCCCGCCGCTCACGGAACGCGAATTCCTGGAAGTCAAGTCGGGCGCCTGATCCGGCTCGGCGATGCGCGTCCGGGTGGCCGGGCGAGGGCCGTTCGGCTAGACTGTCCTCCCGTCGTGCCACTCCTGCGACGGTGACTCCCATGACCAGATTCGTCTGCGTGACCGGCGGCGTGGTTTCCTCGCTGGGCAAGGGCATTGCAGCGGCTTCGCTCGGGGCGATCCTCGAGGCGCGCGGCCTCAAGGTCGCAATGGTGAAGCTCGACCCGTACATCAACGTGGACCCGGGCACCATGAGCCCGTTCCAGCACG
>CAZRKS010000335.1:0-2612 GCA_964600315.1 uncultured Steroidobacteraceae bacterium
TGCCCGGCATCATGGCGACGCGCACCATCCCGAACGTGCGCGACCGTCTCGCCACGATCATGATCGCGCCGCTCATGACCTGCTCGGCGCGGCTGCCGGTGTACGCGCTCGTCATCGCCGCCTTCATTCCGCACCGGCCGGTCGGGCCCTTCAACCTGCCGGGGCTCGTCCTGTTCGCGCTGTACGTCGCGGGCATCGTCGCGGCGATGAGCGTCGCCTACGCGCTCAAGAAGACCGCGCTGCGCTCGAGCTATCACCCGTTGCTGCTCGAGCTACCCGAATACCACTGGCCGCACCTGATGAACCTCTCCATCGGGCTCTGGGAACGCACCAAGGTGTTCGTGCGGCGCGTCGGCACCATCATCCTCGCGCTCATGATCGTGCTGTGGTTCCTGAGCAGCTATCCGGCCCCGCCGGCGGGCGCGACGGGCCCGGCGATCCAGTACAGCCTGGCTGGCATGGTCGGGCGCGCGCTCGAACACGTGTTCGCGCCGCTCGGATTCAACTGGCAGATCTCCCTCGCGCTGGTGCCGGGCCTCGCCGCGCGCGAAGTGGCCGTGGGCGCGCTCGGCACGGTGTATTCGCTGTCCGCGACGGGCGACGACGTGGCGGCGACGCTCGTGCCGATGATCGCGCGGACCTGGAGCCTCGCCACCGCGCTGTCGCTGCTCGCCTGGTACGTGTTCGCGCCGCAGTGCCTGTCGACGCTCGCCGTCGTGAAGCGCGAGACGAATTCCTGGCGCTACCCGCTGCTGATGGCCGGGTACCTTTTCGGGCTCGCGTACTTCGCGGCGTTCGTCACTTACCGGGTGGCGCTCGCGCTCGGTGTCGGCTGAGGAACCGGCGATGGAAATGCTGTTCGTCGGCGTGATCGTGCTCGTGGCGGCCTCGTACTCGACCTGGGCCCTGCTGCCGGGGCCGGCGCGCCGCCGCCTCGCCGAGAGGCTGCTCGGGTTCGCGGCCTCCGGCGCCTGCCCGCGGTGGCTGGCCGACCGCATCCGCTCGACGGCGGCGGGCCAGGGCCGCCCGACGGGGGCCTGCGACGGCTGCGACAGCCATCGGCCGAGGGACGGGGCACCGCGCTAGCCGACGGGAGGTGCAGGCGCATTGCGGTTGTCCGGCGCCGCCTTCGGTAAACACGTGCAGCCCGGCACAGGCCGGATGCGTTCAAATTCGCGCAGTTGTCCGCGGGCCCGGGGAGAGGGTCCCGCCGGGTCGCATGCGGCAACGCATCGGGAGTCCAGTCATGACCCGTGCGCGCTGCGCGTTTGTCCGTCTCCTCCCCGCCGCGATCGCGGCCGCCTTCCTCGCCTGGGGCGCCCCCGCCATCGGGGCCGACGAGGCTGCCGCCCCTGAGACTGCGCCGGGCGCCGGCGCATCCGCGGAGGGCACGCCCGAGAAGATCCCCAACGAGAAGTGCTTCCGCTGCCACGACGACGCGGAGTACGAGGACGACGATGGCGGCTCGATCGCCGTGCTCGCCGATCAATACGGCGCGGGCGCGCACAAGCGCGTCGACTGCGTGGAGTGCCACACCGACGCACTCACCACCAAGCATCCGCGCAACGATCTCGGCAAGGTGACCTTCGAGCCCTGTCTCGGCTGCCACGAGGACGAGATCACGCCGTTCCAGGGGAGCGTTCACGCGCGCGTCAAGGGCAATGAGCCGGCGACCTGCCAGGGCTGCCACGGCAGCGTGCACTCGACGCCGCGCAGCAAGAACCCGAACGCGCCGATGTCCGCGGTCAATCAGCTCAAGAACTGCGGGCAGTGCCACGAGGAGATGATGGAAGGCTACCTCGGCAGCGTGCACGCGCGCGCGCTGCTGGTGTCCGGCCTGAACAGCGCGCCGGCCTGCAGCGACTGCCACGGCAGCCACGACATCCAGCGCCACATCACCAAGGATTCCCGCACGTCGCACGGGAAGAGCCCGGAGACCTGCGGCGCCTGCCACGAGGGCATCCTCGAGGTCTGGACCGACAGCGCGCACGGCAAGCTCTGGCAGGAAGGCAAGGACGGGCCGGTCTGCGCGACCTGTCACCAGGCGCACTCGATCCAGGATCCGACGACGATCGCGAGCCGCGAGGCGATGCCGCACGAATGCGGCAACTGCCACGACGCACTCATGAAGTCGTTCCACGACAGCTTCCACGGCAAGTCCACGGACGTCGGGCGCAGGCAGGCCGCGGTGTGCTCGGACTGCCACACGCCGCACCAGAACCTGCCGGCGAGCGACCCGCGCTCGACGATCAACCCGGCCAACCTGGCCGCGACCTGCGGCAGCGCGAACTGCCACCAGGGCAAGATCAACGCGTCGTTCCTCACCTTCGACCCGCACACCGAGCCGATGGACAAGGACCGCAATCCCTGGGTCCATTACATCTATCTCTTCATGACGCTGCTGCTGCTCGGCGTGTTCGGGTTCTTCGGCCTCCACGCCGTCCTCTGGCTGCAGCGCACCCTCGTCGGACGCCTGCGCGGCGAGTTCAAGGTCGAGCACGGCGGCCCCGGCCCGTACGTGCGCCGCTTCACGACGACGCAGATGTGGCTGCACGTTTCGATCATCCTGAGCTTCCTGCTGCTCTCGGTGACCGGCCTGCCGCTCAAGTTCG
>CAZRKS010000336.1:0-2609 GCA_964600315.1 uncultured Steroidobacteraceae bacterium
ATGCACTGGATGCGCGACTGGCCGATGCCGTTCCCCTTCGTCGTCGAGGCCGCGCACGGCGCCAACCTGCGCGACATCGACGGCAACGAGTATGCGGATTTCTGCCTCGGCGACACCGGCTCGATGTTCGGCCACTCGCCCCCGCCCGTGGCCGAGGCCGTCATTCGGCAGGTGGCCCGCGGGCTCACTTACATGCTGCCCACGGAGGACGCGATCGCGGTGGGCCGGCTGCTCGCCGAGCGCTTCGGCCTGCCCCACTGGCAGGTCGCGACGACCGCCACCGACGCCAACCGTTTCGCCCTGCGCGTGGCGCGGGCGGTCACCGGACGCCACCGGATCCTCGTGTTCAACGGCTGCTACCACGGCACCGTGGACGAAACCTTCGTGCGCCTCGTCGACGGGCGCGCGGTCAACCGCCCCGGCCTGCTCGGGCAGGCGACCGACCTGACGCTGCAGGCGCGCGTCGTGGAGTTCAACGACCTCGCGGCGCTGGCCGAGGCGCTGTCGCACAGCGACGTCGCCTGCGTGATCACCGAGCCGGTGATGACGAACTCGTGCATGGTGCTGCCGGAGCCCGGGTTCCATGCCGAACTGCGGCGACTTACGCGCGAAGCCGGGACGCTGCTCCTCATCGACGAGACCCACACGATCTCGACCGGACCGGGCGGCTACACGCGCGCCCACGGCCTCGAGCCCGACCTGTTCGTGGTCGGCAAGCCCATCGCCGGCGGCGTGCCCGCGAGCGTGTGGGGCTTCACCGACGAGGTGGCGCGTCGCCTCGACGCGGCGCGTGCGCAGACGCCACCCGGGCACTCGGGCATGGGCACGACCTTGTCGGGGAACGCGCTGTCGCTCGCGGCGATGCGTGCGACCCTCGAGCGCGTCATGACAGGCGAGGCCTACGCACACATGGAGCGGCTCGCGGGCCGGCTCGCGGCCGGCCTGCAGGACTCGATCACGCGGCACGGCCTCCCGTGGCACGTGGTGCGGGTCGGCGCCCGTGTCGAGTTCATCTGCGCACCGGGACCGCTCAGCAACGGCACCGAGGCCGAGGCGGCACACGCGCCGGCGCTCGAGCGGGCAATGCACCTGTCGCTGCTGAACCAGGGCTGCTTGATCGCGCCGTTCCACAACATGATGCTCACGAGTCCCGCGACGCGGGACGCACAGGTCGAGGCGCTCTGCGCCGCTTTCGACGCGACGGCCGCACGTCTGGCCGGCCGCTGACCTTCCGGAGAGACCCCAATGACGATCAATCCCGATGCATTGGCCGCCATCGTGGGCGCCGACGGCGTGCTCAGCGGCGACGATGTTCGCGCCCGCTCGGTCGGCTGGGCCGACCACGGCCCGTGCCAGGCGCTCGCCATCGTGCGGCCGTCCAGCACGGAGCAAGTCTCGCGCGTGCTGGCGGCCTGCAGCGCCGCGCGGCAGCCGGTCGTGCCGATGGGTGGCCTCACGGGGCTCGTGCGCGGTTGCGTCGCCGGCCCGGATGAGATCGCGCTCTCGCTCGAGCGCATGCACCGCATCGAGTCCATCGATCCGGTCGGGCGCACGATGACGGTCGAAGCGGGCGTGCCGCTGCAAACCGTGCAGGAGGAAGCCGACCGGCACGGCCTGCTGTACCCGGTCGACTTCGGCGCACGGGGCTCGGCGCACATCGGCGGCAGCGTGGCGACCAACGCCGGCGGCAATGGCGTGATCCGCTACGGCATGACGCGCGACTCGGTGCTCGGCCTCGAAGCGGTGCTCGCGGACGGCACGGTGATCTCGTCCATGAACCGCATGTTGAAGAACAACGCGGCCTACGACCTGAAGCAGCTCTTCATCGGCACCGAGGGGACGCTCGGCGTCGTGACGCGGCTGGTGCTGCGCCTGCGGGAGGCGCCGCGCAGCACGCAGACGGCGCTGGTCGCATGCGCGCAGTTCGCGGACGTCACCGCGCTCCTGAAGCACATGGACGCCGCGCTCGGCGGCGCGCTGTCAGCCTTCGAGGTGATGTGGAACGAGTTCTTCCGCCTGGTCACGTCGCCGCCCGCGCAGGGCACGGCGCCGATGTCCCAGGACTACCCGTACTACGTGCTGCTCGAGTCGGCCGGCGGCGACGAGGCGCGCGACCAGGCGCTGTTCGAGGAGTCACTCGGCGCCGCAATCGAATCCGGGATCGTGGCCGACGCCGTGATCGCGACGTCGAAGGCCCAGCGCGATTCGCTGTGGGCGCTGCGCGACGACGTGGAGCAGTTCTTCCGCCTCGGCATGCCGGTCACGTTCGACATCAGCCTGCCGTTGAGCGAGATGGAAGGCTACCTCGCCGAGGCCGTCGCGAGGCTCGCGGCGGAGTGGCCGGCGTACCGGCGCTTCGTCTTCGGCCACCTCGGCGACGGCAACCTGCACTTCATCGTCGCCGGTCCGCCGAGCCCGGAGGCCCGGCACGGCATCGAGCGCTGCGTGTACGAGCCGCTCGCCGCACGGTCGGGTTCGGTCTCGGCCGAGCACGGCATCGGGCTCGAGAAGCAGCCCTGGCTGCCGCTGTCGCGCAGCGCGGCCGAGCTCGATCTCATGCGCAAGATCAAGCAGGCGCTGGACCCTCACGGGATCCTCAATCCCGGACG
>CAZRKS010000337.1:0-2608 GCA_964600315.1 uncultured Steroidobacteraceae bacterium
ACGACCGGCTCGAGCAGCCGGCGGCGCGCGTCCGGCGACAGGTCCTGCCAGCGCAGCTTGCGGGGCGCGACCCGGCGCAGCACGGATTCCGGCACCGTGCGGCCGCTGCGCTTCCCTGCGCGATGCGCGGCAGGCAGGCGCTCCGTGGTGCCGCGCCGCAGCAGGTCCGCCACCGCGGCGATGACCCTGCCGTTGTTGGGCAGCCCGCCGTGCTTCTCCGCGGCGTACCAGGCGGGGGCGCCCGGCAGCTCGGCCAGCACGCGCGGCACGGTGCCGTCGCCGTCGAAGGTGTAGCCGTAGTGGAACTGGCGGCCGCGACACTCAGCCTGGCTGACGGTCTCCTGCCGCACGCCGATCACGTGCAGGCAGCGCGGGTCGGCGCCGGGCCAGCGGCGGCGCGCGCTCGCCGCGTTCGCGAGCAGTTCGGGATCGGGCCGCAGCCGGTCGTCCGGCCAGCTCGAGGCGTCGAACAGGTCGGCGCCGCCCACCCGTGACGCGTCGGGAAGCAGTTCGTGCAGTGCGGGCAACGTCTGGAACACGAGACGCGCGAGGTCCTCGGCGTCGTGGCGCAGATCGAGCGCTGCGAGCTTGCGCACGGTCGGATAGACGCCGCGGAGCGCGAGAACCGGCGCATACGAACCGAAGTTGGGCGCGCCGAGCTGGACCACGCGGGACACGCGGCCGCGGTCCACGGCGAGCGCCAGGCGCGCGACCACGCCGCCCAGGCTGTGGCCCACCAGCAGCGCCTCGCCGACACCGTCGGACTCGATGCGCGCCACGAGCTCGTCCGCGAGGCGCTCGATGCTGCGCCGCCAGTCGTAGGCGTGGAAGCGCGCATCGAAGCCCGCGATCTGCAGCGAGAGCTTCAGCTTGAGCGCGTTCAACAGCATGACGCCGAGCGCCGCCAGGCGCGCACCGCGCGGCAGTGCGAGACGCGTGAGGTGACCGGCGGCGACCTCGAGCGGATCGAGCCAGATCACGTCGTCCAACAGCCGACCGCGCGTGCCGAGGCGCGAGCCCATCAGGCCCGGCAGCACGTAGACGACGGCGCCGCCACGCGAGCGCGTCGAGGCCGCCTGACGGGCGAGCGCGCTCAGTTCGCGATACCCGGCTGCGCCGAAGAGGGCGGTGAGCTCGGCGCGGCGCTCGCCGCTCACGAGCAGCCGCTCGATCTCCTCGTCGTGGAGACGGTGCAGCGGCAGCGATGCGCGCGCGTCCAAGGGCGGGGGCTGCCGGATCGTGCGACGGCGCGGCTACGGGGCCGACGGGCTGTCCGTGCCGGCCGCGCGAACCGCGACCTCGACGGTGAGGTCGCCGGCCTTCGCGAAATGCAGCTCGAGCGGGAACGTCTCGCCCGCCACGAGCGGCTTCGTGAGTCCCATCAGCATCACGTGCGTGCCCTTGGGCGCGAGCACCACGCGCTGGCCGGCCGGGACGGGCACGCCCTCCACGGCGCGCATCTTCGCGACGCCGCCGGAGTCCTCGACGGTGTGCAGGTGGACCATCGATGCCCGCGCGGTGCTCGCGGAGACGAGCTCGTCGGCCTGCGCGCCGCCCTGGAGTGTCATGTACGCCGCGCCGACGTCGACGCCCGGGGCGGTCGCCCGCGCCCAGGCCTGGGTCACGGTGGGCGCGTCCGCTGCGGCGGCCAGGGTCGAGCAGGCGAGCAGCGTAGCCCAGGCAAGGACCAGACGGAGATGCAACTTCATGGTTTCGATTCCTCTGTCATCACGGTACGTATCGCAGCGGCGACGGCGGCGATCGCGGTCGCGCGCGTCGTCGACTTGCGCCAGACGGCGCCAATGGTCCGCGCCGGCGCCGGCCGCGCGAAAGGCTTCACCCTGAGTCCGCGTGCCGTCCCGACCGGCGCGTCGGCGGCGAGGCGCGGCAGCAGAGTGACCCCGTGACCCGCGGCCACCATCTGGCGCAGCGTCTCGAGGCTCGTGGCGCGGTAATCCGCCTGCTCCTGCACCCGGACGCGGCTGCAGACCTCGAGCGCCTGGTCGCGCAGGCAGTGGCCGTCCTCGAGCAGGAGGAGCGCCTCGCCGCGCAAGTCTTCCACCTTGACGCGCTCCTGCTGCGCGAGCCGGTGACCGGCCGGCACGGCGAGCGTGAACGGCTCGTCGTACAGCGGCTCGGCTTCGAGCCCGTCCAGTGCGACGGGCAGCGCGAGGACGCCGACGTCGAGTTCTCCGGCCCGCAGGCGATCGAGCAGGGGCGCGGTCTGGTACTCGTAGAGCATCAGCCTGAGCCGTGGCAAGTCGCGTTTCAGACGCCGGGCGACGTGTGGCAGCAGGTAGGGGCCGACGGTCGGGATGAGCGCGAGCTTGAGTGTGCCGGCCAGCGGATCGCGGTCCGTGCGGGCGAGTTCGACGATGGCGTCGGCTTCGAGCAGCAGACGGCGGGCGCGCTCCACGATTCCTGTGCCGGCAGCGGTGAGCGCGACCCGGCGCGGCTGCCGCTCCACCAGCGGCAGGCCGAGGTAATCCTCGAGCTTGCGGATCTGCGCGGACAGGGTGGGCTGGCTCACGTGACAGCGCGCGGCGGCCTTGCCGAAGTGACGCTCGTCGGCGAGGGCCACCAGGTAACGCAGATCGCGGAGGTTCAT
>CAZRKS010000338.1:0-2608 GCA_964600315.1 uncultured Steroidobacteraceae bacterium
CATGCACAAGGTCCTCGTCCTCGGGGCCGGCAAGATCGGTTCGCTGATCTCCGGCCTGCTCGCCGAATCCGGCGACTACGTCGTCGACGTCGCCGACGTCAACGCGAGCGTCGCCCGCGCCGTCGTCGACGCGCACGGTCTCGACAACCTCCGCGCGCACGGCTTCGATGCCGGCAATGCGGCAGCCCTCGCCGCGCACCTGAAGGCGCACCCGGTCGAAGCCGTCATCTCGAGCCTGCCGTACTACTGCAACGTCGGCGTGGCCGAGGCGGCGCGCGCCGCCGGGGCGCACTACTTCGACCTCACCGAGGACGTCGCGGTCACGCGCGCCGTGCGCAAGCTCGCCGCTGGCGCCGACACGGCCTTCGTCCCGCAGTGCGGCCTCGCGCCCGGCTTCATCAGCATCGCGGCCAATGCGCTCATCGGCCACTTCGACGATCTGCGCAGCGTCAAGCTGCGCGTCGGCGCCCTGCCCCAGCACCCGAACAACGTCCTCAAGTACTCGCTCACCTGGTCCACCGAGGGCCTGATCAACGAGTACGGCAATCCCTGCGAGGCGATCGTCAACGGCCGCGCCTCCGAGGTCGCGCCGCTCGAGGGTCTCGAGGAGATCGAGATCGACGGCACGCTCTACGAGGCGTTCAACACCTCCGGCGGGCTCGGCTCGCTCGGCGAGACCTACGGGCAGCGCGCCGAGTCCATGGATTACAAGACCATCCGCTACCCGGGGCACTGCGCCCAGATGCGCCTGCTCATGAACGACCTGAAGCTGAACCAGGACCGTGCGACGCTGAAGCGCGTGCTCGAGAATGCCGTGCCGCAGACGCTGCAGGACGTGGTGATCGTCTACGTCGCGGTGACCGGGCGCCAGGCCGGCGAGCTACGCGAGGAGAACTACGTGAGCAAGATCTACCCGCAACTGATCGCCGGGCGCCTGTGGTCGGCCATCCAGGTGACCACCGCGGCGGGCGTGACGGCCGTCGTCGACCTCGTGTTGAGCACGCCGGGCCGCTACCACGGCTTCGTCCGCCAGGAGGACTTCCGGCTGGTGGACGTGCTCGACAACCGCTTCGGGCGGCACTATGCGAACGTCGGCACCAAGGAAACCTCGGCCCGCATGGTGGTGGCGGGACAGACCGGCCAGCAGCGTGCCGCGAACGGAGACCAGCCATGAACGACGTGTTGCAGAGTCTCGGCCTCGACGCGGTGAACCCGGGCACGTGGTCGTCGCAGGGCGGCTGGCTGTCGGATCCGGCGGCACGGCGCGTCGATTCCGTGAATCCCGCGACCGGCGAAGTGATCGGCCGCGTGATCGCGACCACGGCCGCGCAGTACGAGCAGGTCATGGCGGCCGCGGTCGAGGTGGCCCGCGCCTGGCGCTCGGTGCCGGCGCCCAAGCGCGGCGAAGCCGTGCGTCTGGTCGGCGATGAGCTTCGCAAGCACAAGTCGGCGCTCGGCAGCCTCGTCTCGCTCGAGATGGGCAAGATCAAGGCCGAGGGCGACGGCGAGGTCCAGGAGATGATCGACATCGCCGACTTCGCGGTCGGCCAGTCGCGCATGCTCTACGGCCTGTCGATGCACTCGGAGCGCCCGAACCACCGCATGTTCGAGCAGTGGCACCCGCTCGGCGTGGTGGGCGTGATCAGCGCCTTCAATTTCCCGGTCGCCGTGTGGTCCTGGAACGCGTTCCTCGCCGCGATCTGCGGCAACGTCACGGTCTGGAAGCCGTCGCTCAAGACCGCACTCTGCGCGGTGGCCGTGCAGCGGATCTGCAACGACGTCCTCGAGCGGCACGGCTATCCCGGCATTTTCCAGCTCTTCGTCGACGCGAGCCACGAACTCGCCACGCGCTTCGTCGACGACCGGCGGGTCGCGCTCGTGTCCTTCACCGGCTCGACGGAGGTCGGGCGCGACGTGGGCGAGCGCGTCGCCCGGCGGCTCGGCAAGAGCCTGCTCGAGCTGGGCGGCAACAACGCCATCATCGTCGACGAGTTCGCCAACCTCGAGCTCGCCGTGCCCTCGATCGTGTTCGGCGCCGTGGGCACCGCCGGCCAGCGCTGCACGACCACCCGGCGCGTGTTCGTGCACGAGTCGCGCCTCGCGGAACTCGAGCAGCGGCTCTCGCGCGCCTACCGGCAGGTCCGGATCGGCGACCCGCTGGAGCCGGGCACGTTGATGGGCCCGCTGGTCGATGCGGGCGCGGTCCGCCAGTTCGAGGCGGCCGTGGCGCGGGCGGTGGCGAGCGGCGGTCGGCTGGTGACGGGCGGCAAGGCGCTCGCGCGGCCCGGTTTCTTCGTCGAGCCGGCGGTCGTGATCGCAAAGAGCGACTGGGAGATCGTGCGTACCGAGACCTTCGCGCCGATCCTCTATCTCGTCCCGTTCCGCAGTCTCGACGAGGCGATCGCGATGCAGAACGACGTCGCCCACGGCCTCTCCTCGGCGATCTTCACGGACCGGCTGCAGCACGCGGAGCGCTTCCTGTCGGCGGCCGGGTCCGACTGCGGAATCGCCAACGTCAACATCGGCACCTCGGGCGCCGAGATCGGCGGTGCATTCGGCGGCGAGAAGGACACCGGTGGCGGGCGCGAATCGGGCTCGGACGCGTGGA
>CAZRKS010000339.1:0-2596 GCA_964600315.1 uncultured Steroidobacteraceae bacterium
GGACGGTGACATCGACAAGAACGACATAAACGCCATTCTCAGATGGCGCGGCAAGAAGGTTCCGCCGGCGCCGACCGAGGCCGACTACGACGGCAACAAGTACATCAACATCAACGACGCGCGTGGCTGCACCCTGCAGTGCACGAGGCCGAGTTGCGCAGTCAACTGACGTGATGGCCGGGCGGGCTGCGGACGATGCGCGGCCCGCCCGACCGGCCGGCGCGCGATGAGGCGGGCATGGCCGGGAGCGACAGGACCGGATTGGAATAGAGGGTGACTACAATGAAGGCAAAGGTCAGGAGTCTGTTGGGCGTGGCGGCGGCGCTGCTGCTCATGGTGTCGGCGCAGCCGGCGATGGCCATCAGCGTCTCGGTGCAGGGCGTGCCGGTCGCGGTGACTGCGGGCGACAACTTCAACGTCGACGTCGTGATCTCGGGCATCACGAACGAGATCATCACGGCCTGGGACATCGACGTGGCGTTCGACCCGTCGCTGCTCGATAACGGTCTCATCACGATCTTCCTTGGGCCTTTCGGCGGTGCCGATACCGTGACCGGAGGAGGCTTCGCTCCGGGCCTGAGCGACGCCTTCCTCGTCTCGCTGCTGACCGATGCCGAGATCCGTGCGCTGCAATGCCCCGGCAATGTCTGCGCCCCGAGCCTGACGATCGCCACGTTCAATTTCACGGCACTGCTCGACGGTTCGCCGGTGATCTCGCTGGTAAACTGGGGGCTCGCGAACGACATCAAGTGCGAGAACAACCGACAGTGCTATCCGACCGTGCCGGAGCCGGGCACCCTGGCCCTGCTGAGTCTCGGCCTGCTCGGCCTTGGGCTGAGGCGGCGGAGGAACGCCTGACCCGGACGCTGCGCCCGCTCGCCGGAGTCATCTGCGGCTCCGGCAGTCAGGGCGCGAGTGGTTTCATGACCCGACAGATGAATTCGGCGGGCGGCTCTGGCAGGCGCCCGCCGTTTCTGTTTCTGCGACTCGTCCACTTGCTGACGGCTTCGCTGCTCCTCTCGCTGCCGCTCGCCGTTGCGTCCGCCACGACCGCTCCCGCGCCGGGGTCCGCGGCAGGCAGCTACCGCCTTGCCGGCGTCATGCTCGTCGGGCAGGACCGGATCGGCTTCCTCGAGGTTCCCGCCGGCGGGCAGGTGCTGGTTCGAGTCGGCTCGTTCGTGGATGGCGGCAAGGTCACGGTGTTCGATGAGCGCGAGGTGCGCATCGTCTTCCCCGACCGCACCGTCGTACTGGAACTGGAGGGCGGAGCCGGCAAGCCACGCGGCAATGCGACGCTCGGCGTCGTCGTCGCCGAGGAGGACCAGGGCCACGTGATGGTCCGCCAGGTGGATCCGGCGCGCATGGGCACCGCTCTCGAGGCCACGAAGACGGCGGCGACCGTCGGCTCCACCCCGGGGCGCAAGGACGCTCCAGCGGAGACCGCCCGCCGCTTTTCCGCGGTGGTCAACCTGCCGCCGAATGCCCGCGTTCTGGCCGTCAACGAGAAGCCCGTGGTTTCCGCTGACGCCGCGATCCGGGAGGTCGAGAAGGCGCTGGCCGGGGGCTACCCGGGCACGCTGACGCTCGCCTCCGGGCCCGGGCAACCGCCGGGCCGGGTTTATCTCCTGCCGAAGCAGGATTGAGTGCTCGCCGCCCGGTCGCGCGGCGCCCGACGCCTGCTCGCACCTCGATGTCCGTCGACGTCGTTCCTCTCCGGCGCGGTCACGTCACGGGCTTTCGCGAGACGCTCGATGCCGTCGCCCGCGAGCGTCGCTACCTGGCATTCACCTCTGCGCCACCACTCGCCCGCGTCCGCCGTTTCGTGCTCGGCAACCTCGGCCACGGCGCACCGATGTTCGTCGCCGTCGACGCGGGCCGCGTCGTCGGCTGGTGCGACGTCACGCCGAAGACACACGAGGGGCTGCAGCACAGCGGCGTGCTGGGCATGGGACTCCTCGCGCCGCATCGGGGGCAGGGCCTCGGCTCGCGGCTGCTCGCGGCCACGCTCGAAGGAGCGGCGGCCCGCGGACTGACGCGCGTCGAACTCGCGGTGCTGGCCGACAACACGGCGGCGATCGCCTTGTACGACCGGTTCGGCTTCGCGGTCGAAGGAGTGTGCCGTGGCTACCTGAGTCTCGACGGCGTCACGCGCGACGCGCTCCTCATGGCGAGGGTCGCTGACGCGGTCGGCGCCCCTCTGGTCAGTCGCGGCTGATCAGCGTACCTTCGGGACTCGAGGGTGAGGGAGCGGCCTCGGGGTCGAGGCCGGGCGGAAATGCGCATGGCGACGGGGAAAGTCGGCCTCAAGTACCACTGCGTCGAGGTGATGGCCGGTCCGGACGGCTGCGGAGCGGCTGCGAAACTCAAGGGTGTACGGCTGCTCTCGGCCGATGCGCCGCGCCTGCCGCTCGCAACGTGCGACATGCCCGGCCACTGCAACTGCCGGTACCGCCATCACGACGATCGTCGCGCCGGACCGCGCCGCGCGCCTGAGAAAGGCATGCTCGCTCGACCGTGGGCGTACACGAATCGACGCAAGGTGCGCGGACGACGGGATGCGGACTTTGAGTAGGCTATGGGCTATGGGCTATGGGCT
>CAZRKS010000340.1:0-2595 GCA_964600315.1 uncultured Steroidobacteraceae bacterium
CTCGCCTGGCAGCCGTCGCTGTCGGCCTACCAGCTCATCGTCAAGCTCGCCGCGCGGCCCGCGTGCGTCACCGTGCAGGCCGACTGCGGCGGCGCAGCGCAGAGCTGCTTCTGACGCGAGCGGCACGCAGGGCGCGGGCGCCTCCAGCGTCGCCCGTTGGTGACCCGCGCCGCCCGGTCGTGGGACCCTCCTCCGCACCCCCCCGCCGTGCCCCCTCTCCCTCCCCTCTCCCAGCGCGCGCGCTGGCTCACCCGTGCGCCGCTCGACGAAGCTGGCGCCGTCCTCTCGTGGGTGAACCACGCCCACCCGGGATACCCCTACCCCGAGGCCGCCGGGCTGTGGCTCCGCTTCGCTGCGTGGCACGGGGTCTCCGAAGCGCTCGTCGCGCCGGTGCGCGCGCGGCTCCGCGCAGACTGCGGCGAGGGGATGGCCGGGCGCGCGGGGCTCTCCTACGCCTTCGACACCGCGGTGGCCCTCGGCGGCCTCGCGGCGACGGGCGAGGTCGGCGCCGTGGAACAGCGGATGTTCGACGCGCTTCTCGTCGCCATCGACCAACGGCGCGCCGTGCGCGAGGACACCCCCGCCGACCGCTGGAGCACGCGCTGGACGGGGCACCAGCTCAAGTCCATCGCGCCGCTCCGTCGCTACGCTTCGTCCACGGGCGACGGGCGCGCGCGGGAGGCCGCGGACCGTCTCCTGCGCGACCTTCGCGGGGCCGATCCCCTCGACGGCGGCGACTTCTACACCCACGCCTTCTGCTATGCGGCCGAGGGCCTCCTCGCGGCGCAGGCCTGGGGCCTCGGGGATTTCGCGCGCGACCTCGACGCCCACGCCGCGACGCTCGCCTCGCTCCAGCGCGAGGACGGGGCCCTCCCGGCGTTTCGAAGCGGGGGCCCGGCGCGCGCCGACGCCACCGCGCAGGCCGTCCGGCTCTGGGCCGCGATCGACCGCGCGCGCCACGCGGGGGCCATCGCGCGGGCCCTCGACGCGCTCGCCGCCCTCGACGCGGGGGACGGCGGGCTCCGCTACGAGCCGGGGTCGGGCGACGTGAACACCTGGGCCACGGTGTTCGCCGCGCAGGCCGAGGCCTGGGCGGGGGGCGAGGTCGACGCGGGAGAGCTCTGGTGACCCGCGCGGTCGATGCGGCGGTGCGGGCGCTCCTCGGGCCGCTCCTCGCGGCGACGCCGGGGCCCTCGCAGTGGCGCCTCCTCGCGTGGGACGTCGACCAGGGCGTCACCCTCACGCTGGAGAAGGGCGACCGCCGCGTGCGGGTGGAGGTGACCGCGCGCGACGAGGCGCGACCGTGCTTTGCGCGGACGGCCCGCTTCAACCTCGCGGCGTGCATGGAGGGAGAGGGCGACCTCGACGCCGACGCCCGGCGCGCCGTCGAGCAGCTCACGCGGCTGGTGCGCGCGAGAGAGGGGCTCCTGCCGGTGATCGGTCGCCCGGAGCCCGTGGCCCGGAGCGCGGTGCGCGAGGTGGAGGTCGACCGCGTCCTCGTGCCCGAGGGCCCCGGGCGCTACTACGTCAACCCCTACGTGGGCTGCATGATCGGGTGCGCGTTCTGCTGGGCGGCGGAGGGGGCCGACCTGTCGCGGGCCCTCGAGGGGCTCCCCCCGTCCCCCTGGGGGCGCTGGGTCGACGTGAAGGTGAACGCCCCCGCCGTCCTCCGCCGCGAGCTCGCCGCGCACGCACCGGGCACCGTCCGGTTGAGCCCCGTGGTGACCGACCCCTACCAGCCCCTCGAGCGGAGGTACCGCGTGACGCGCGGCTGCCTGGAGGCAATGGCCGAGCGCGGCTTCACCCCCGTCGTCCTCACCCGGGAGGCGCGGGTGCTCGAAGACGTCGACCTCCTGCGGCGATGCCCGGGGGCCGCGGTGGGCCTGTCGATCCCGACGGACGACGACCGCGTGCGGGCGGCCTTCGAACCCGGCGCCTCGCCCATCGACGAGCGCCTCGACGCGCTCCGACGGCTCCACGCAGCGGGCGTCCGCACCTTCGCGGTGGTCCAGCCGGCGCTCCCGATGGACGCCGCGCGCTTGATCGACGCGGTGGCGCCGTACGTGCGCGCGGTGCGGGTCGACCGGATGCACGCGGTCGAGCGGGCGGAGGCGCTCTACGCGCGCGCCGGGCGCCTCGACGCGATGGGCGAGGGCTTCGCCGACGCGCTGGTGTCGACGCTCCGGGAGGGCTTCGCGGCGCGGAGGGTGCGGGTCGACGCGCTCGACGACCTGGCCGCGGCGCTCGACGGGTGACCCCTCACCGCGGGCGCGACCAGCGGCCCGCCGCGAGGGCGTGGGCGATGCGGTCGAGGGTGCACGTCCACCCCTCGAAGCCGAGCGTGGGCCGCGGGTAGAGCGCGTGGTCGAAATGGCTCGGGAAGCCGAACTCCATCACCCCCGTCACCCACGACAGCCGCTCGCAGTAGCGCGTGTCGCCGATGGCCAGGTCGACCGCCCGCGCCCGGTGGATCGCCTCCACCTCCCGCGCCACCGCGTCGAAGTGGTACGGCAGGCGCGTCGGCGGGAGCGCGCCGAACTCCGCCGCGAGGTCCTCGGTGTGCGTCGCGGGCGACGCGTTGGCGCTCAGGTGGAC
>CAZRKS010000341.1:0-2589 GCA_964600315.1 uncultured Steroidobacteraceae bacterium
TGTAGCCGCCGTTGTCGTAGCAGATGTAGAGCACGTCGTCGTTGCGCTCGAACATGCCCGACAGGCAGCCGAAGCCGATGTCGGTGGTGCCGCCGTCGCCGCCCTGCGCGACCACGCGCACGTCGGGCCGGCCCTTGACGCGCATCGCGGCGGCGATGCCCGTCGCCACGGCGGCCGCGTTGCCGAACAGCGAGTGGATCCACGGGATCTGCCACGAGGTCTCGGGGTACGGGGTCGAGAAGACCTCGAGGCAGCCGGTGGCGTTGGCGGCGACCAGCTGGCGGTGCGTCGCCTCCATCGCGGCGTCGATCGCATAGCGGGCCCCGAGCGCCTCGCCGCAGCCCTGGCACGCACGGTGCCCCGAGTTGAGCGAGTTCGTGCGCCGCATGTTCGCCTGCACCGAGCGCTGTTCGTCGGGCAGCAGGCGGTTGCCGACGGTGAAGGTCCCGGTCTGGTAGAAGCGGATCGGCTGGTAGGTCATGGCGCTCTCCTCAGCCGATCTTGGCCGCGACGACACCGATGTCGCGCAGGATGGACTCGGCGATCGGCCCGGTGCGGCGCTGCTCGCGCTCGCGTGCGAGCACGCGGTCGACCATCGCGTGGTCGAGGTCGAGGAAGGTCAGGCTGTCGAGCCGGCCTTCGACCGCGTCCGCGAAGACCTTGTGCAGCGAACGGCGCGTGATCGCCCGCCCGCCGAGTCCCGCGACCACCGTGTGCACGAGGTCCGGGGAACCCGCGTACGAGGCGGCGACGTTGTTGGCGACGATGCCGCCCATGCCGACGGCGAGGCTCTTCTCGAGCACGACGACGCGCTTCGCGTTCGCGAGCGCGCTGCGCACGGCCGCGCCCGGCCACGGCCGGAAGCAGGTGATGCCGAGCACGCCGATCTTCGTGCCCCGTTCGCGCATCTCGTCGACGGTGTCCTTGATGGTGCCGAGCACCGATCCGAGCGCGACGACCACTGTCTCCGCGTCGTCGAGCTTGTAGGTGTGCGTGAGACCGCCGCTCTCGCGTCCGAAGATGCTGCGGAACTCGTCCGCCCAGGCGGGAATCAGCTCGAGCGCCTGCTGCTGCTTGGCGTGCGCGAGGTAGCGCACCTCCATGAACGCCTCCGGCCCGACCATCGCGCCGATCGACACCGGATCGGCCGGGTCGAGCACCTGGCGCGGCTCGTACGCCGGCAGGTACGCGTCCACCTGTTCCTGGGTCGGCAGGTCCACGCGCTCGTAGGCGTGGGTGAGGATGAACCCGTCCATGCAGACCATCACGGGCAGCGAGAGCTCCTCGCCGAGGCGGAACGCCTGGATGTGCAGGTCGAGCGCCTCCTGGTTGTCCTCGGCGAACAGCTGGATCCAGCCGCAGTCGCGCTGCGAGAGCGCGTCCGTGTGGTCGTTCCAGATGTTGATCGGCGCGCCGATCGCGCGATTCGCGACCGTCATGACGATCGGCAGCCCGAGGCCGGCGGCGTTGTACACCGCCTCGGCCATGAACAGCAGCCCCTGGCTCGCCGTCGCCGTATACGCCCGCGCACCGGCTGCCGAGGCGCCGATCGCCACCGACATGGCCGCGAACTCGGACTCGACGTTGATGAACTCGCACGGTGCGAGCTTGCCCGTGCTGACCATCCGGCCGAGCGCCTCGACGATGTGCGTCTGCGGCGAGATCGGATAGGCGCAGATCACCTCGGGGCGGCAGAGCGCCACGGCTTCGGCCACCGCGGCCGAACCTTCAACCTGCTTGAGCACTGGCGGCCTCCCGCATTTCCTGCACGACGAACGCATGGGCCTCGTTCGCCGCGGCCACGTTCGCCGCGGCGACCTTCGCCGGAAACTTCTCGTGGATCGCCGCGTTCACCGACTCGAGCGAGATGCGCCCGGAAACCGCGGCGAACCCGGCGAGCAGCGCCGCGTTCGGCACCGCGCGCCCGATGTGCTTCAGGGCGAGTTCCGTGGCGGGCACGGTGCAGAGACGCTCGCGGCGGAAGCCGGCGACGAACTCGCCGAGCCCCAGTTCCTCGAAAGTGCGCGAGGTGTTGATGAGGATGTACCCGTCCGGCGCGAGTCCGCCGAACACGTCGACCTGGTGGAGCAGCGTCGGGTCCTGGATGATGATCGCGTCGGGCGCGAGGATCGGCTCGCGCAGCCGGATCGGCCGGTCGTCGATGCGGCAGAACGCGACCACCGGCGCGCCGGTGCGCTCGGATCCGAAGCTCGGGAACGCCTGTGCGTGCCGGCCTTCGCGGAACGCCGCGACCGACAGCAGTTCGGCGGCGGTGACGACGCCCTGGCCACCGCGACCGTGAATTCGAACTTGGAACATGATCCACCTGCCCTGTGGCCCGTCGCGACGATGCTCCGGGCGGGCCGCAATTGGCATCCGTGAGGACACGGATGCGCCGGGCCGCAATAGTAGCAAGAGAGCTGCAGCCCCTACCGCCGGTGCACCGGAATGAGGCAAAGTGCGCGCCTTCACCGATGCCTGCGGGAAACCCCGATGTCCAATCGCTCCCTGGTTCTGCTTGCGGTCGCCGCCGCGACCCTGATGGTCGGTCCGCCGGCCCGGTCCGCCGATTCCCCGGCCGCGTCGCCG
>CAZRKS010000342.1:0-2588 GCA_964600315.1 uncultured Steroidobacteraceae bacterium
GGTCCACGTAGGCATCGCCCGTCACGAGGACGACGTCGCAGGAATCCCAGCCGAGTTCATCCATCTCCGCCCGCGACATGGGCAGGAACGGCGCCGGGCCGAACCGGTGCGCCCAGTGCTTGCGGTAGGAGAAGAGGTCGCGGGCGGCCTGCATGGCGCGCAAGTTTAGACCAGCGCGGCCGGGACGCCCGTGCCTGGCGCTGGTCCATTTTTCGCCGAATCGGCCGCGAACGCGCGTGGAATCGGGCGCCGACTGCGGCCGACCCTGGTTGACGCCTCGACGCGTCGCTCGTGACAATGGAGTTCCAAAATGGTTCCAGGATGGTGGCCCATGGTCAGCCTGACGCTCAAGAACCTGCCCGAGGAACTGCACGCGCGGCTGAAAGCGAGCGCCCAGGCGAACCGGCGCAGCCTGAACAGCGAGATCCTGGCCCGGCTCGAATCCCAGCTCCTCGCGCCCGTCGCGGACGTCGACACGGAACTGCGGCGGCTCGAGGAATTCGTGGCGGCGCAGCCGAAGGTCGATCACGCGCGTGTGGGGCGTTATCGCAGGGCCGGACGCCCGTGATCGTCGTCGACTCGAACGTGCTCGCGTATTTCTGGTTGAACGGCGAGCGAACCGAAGCCGCGCACCGGTTGCGGCGCCTCGATCCCGACTGGCACGTACCCCTGCTCTGGCGATCCGAGATGCGCAGCATCCTCACCAGCTATTGCCGTGAGGGCGCGCTGACGAGCGAGCAGATGCGGGGCCTGATGAGCGCCGCCGAGGCCGACCTGGCCGGGCGCGAGCATTACCTGCCGAGCGACGCAGTCTTCAGCGTGGCGGAGCGGTCGCGGCTGTCGGCATATGACTGCGAATTCGTCGCCCTGGCCCTCGTCCTGAAGGTGCGCCTCGTCACCGAGGACCGGGCTGTTCTGGCGGCCTTTCACGAACACGCGTGCACGATGGCCCAGTTCACGAAGATTCAGTAGAAAGATAATGGCCATATTCATTCCAATGGATTAGAATTCGTCCGTGGGAAGGCTTGATTCAAAAGCGACGCCAGGGCCCGAGCCGGCGGCCGTCCTGACCAAGGCGGTGACCCGGGCGGCAGCGCTCCTCGACCTGACGCAACGGCAAGTGGCCGACACGCTGGGCCTGTCGGGTCCGACCGCGTCGCGCCTCTTCTCCGGCAAGTACCGTCTCTCGGAGTCGCGCGCCAAGGAATGGGAACTCGCGGTCCTGCTGGTCAGGATGTTCCGCTCGCTGGACGCGCTCTGGGGGCACGAGGAGACGGGTCGAGCCTGGCTCCGGGCTTACAACACGGCGCTCGGCGCCGCGCCGCTCGAATTGATGCGGTCGGCCACCGGGCTGGTGCGCGTCGTTGACTATCTGGACCACGCACGCGGTCGCATCTGAGGCGCGACCCGCTCAGTTCGATCTCTGGCGCGGCGTCGAGGCCCAGCACGTCGCCTCGACGATGGCGCTGGTCGACTCCATCGCCGAGCAGACGATCCTCGAGCGGCTCGTCGAGTCGTCCAAGCCGCCGGTGCCCCGCGAGGTCGCGCAGCACGGCTTGCACTGGCTGCTCTTCACGCCGTTCCGTTACCCGCCGCCTCCGGGCGGGTCCCGGTTTCGCGGGCCGAACGACCCGGGCGTGTTCTACGGTGCGGAGCACCCGCGCACCGCGTGCGCCGAGGTCGGGTACTGGCGCTGGCGGCACCTGATGGAGTCGCCCGGGCTCGCGTCCATGCCGCCGCGTCCGCAGACGATATTCAGGACGCCGGTCGCGGGCGCCACGATCGACCTGCGTGGGCCGCCGTTCGAGCGTGACGGCGCCTCGTGGACACATCGCTCCGACTACCTGCCGTGCCAGCAGCTCGGACGCACGGCGCGGGAATCGCACGTGCAGATCGTGCGCTATGAGTCGGTGCGGGACTCGCGCAAGGGCGGCTGCGCGGCGGTGCTCGATGCCGCGGCTTTCGCGGCGCGGACCCCCGTGGAGCAGCAGGGCTGGATCCTCACGGTGACGCGCACACGCGTCGTCTGGCAGCGCAGCGATCCGCTGAATCCGGGGGTCTTCGAGTTCAGCGCGGCGGGCTGGTGAGAAATAGGGGACATTCCCCTATTCCGGAAATAGGGGAATGTCCCCTATTTCTCACGCGAGGGTGTGATACACCTTCTGCACGTCCTCGTCCTGCTCGAGCTTGTCGATCAGTTCGAGCACCTCGGTCGCCTCCGCCTCGCCGAGTTCCGTCGGAACCTGGCAGATGTATTCCTGCTCGGCCGAGACCGGCGTGATCCCGCGGTCTTCGAGCGCCTTCTGCAGCGCGCCGAAGTCCTCGAACAGGCAGCGCGCGACGAGCTGCGGCTCGCCCTTCTCGCCGGTGCTCTCGCCGAACTCCTCGAGGCCGTGGTCGATCAGGTACAGCTCGAGGTCGTCCTGGTCGATGCCCTCGGGGTTCAGGCGGAACACGCCCATGCGCTTGAACTGGAACGCGACGCTGCCGGTGGTGGCGAGGTTGCCGCCGTGCTTGCTGAACGCGTTGCGCACGCTCGCGACCGTGCGCGTCGGGTTGTCGGTCGCGCACTCGACGAGCACCGCGAC
>CAZRKS010000343.1:0-2584 GCA_964600315.1 uncultured Steroidobacteraceae bacterium
CGCCGGCAGTTCGTCGTTATTGCTGGGTTCCAGCATAGGCTTCCACTCGCGCCTTGAGCTTCTGACCCGGCCGGAACGTCACGACACGACGCGCGCTGATCGGAATTTCCTCGCCCGTCTTCGGATTGCGCCCGGGGCGCTGGTTCTTGCTGCGCAGGTCGAAGTTGCCGAAGCCGGACAGCTTCACCTGCTCGCCCGTCGCGAGCGACGCGCGCAGTTCCTCGAAGAACAGGTCGACGAGTTCACGTGCCTCGCGCTTGTTGAGCCCGAGCTGATCGAACAGTGCTTCAGCGATTTCGGCCTTGGTCAATGCCATGTTATTTATCTCGGATCGTGGCCTTGTGCTCCCGCTCCAGGTCGGTCACGACCCGCGCCACGACGGCATCTGTTTCATCGTCGGTTAGGGTGCGGGAAATGTCCTGCAAATTCAAGCCCATCGCGACACTTTTGCGACCCGTCGTGATGCCTGTGCCGCGATATATGTCGAACACGACGAGGTCCGTGAGCAGCGCTCCCGCCGCGCTGCGGACGGTTTCGAGCAGCGCCTGAACGGTCACGCCCTCGTCGACGATCACGGCGAGGTCGCGGCGGACCGCTGGAAAGCGCGAGATCTCGCGATGCCGGGGCACCCGGGCTGCGAGTCCGGACTCGGTCTCGAGTTCGAAAACGATCCCGGAATATGTCAAGTCGAGCTTGCGCTCGAGTTCCGGGTGCAGGCGGCCTAGCCAGCCGACGGGCTGCCCGTCCCGCAGGAGTCGCGCGGACTGTCCCGGATGCAGCGCCGGGTGCGCGGCCGCGACGAAGCGGAATTCACCCTCCGCACCGGTGACGGCGAGCAGCGCCTCGAGATCCGCCTTGACGTCGAAGAAATCGACCGCTTCCGTCCGCGCGCCCCACTGCTCCGGCAGTGCCGCACCGGCGGCGAGACCCGCGACGACCTGCACCTCGCTGAGTTCGCCGCCCTGCAGACTGAAACGCCGCCCGATCTCGAACAGGCGCACGCGCGGCTGCTGGCGCCGCTGGTTCTCGAGCAGCGCCTTCGCGAGGCCCGGCCACAGGGAGAGGCGCATGGCCGCGAGATCGGCCGCGATCGGATTTTTCAGCTCCAGCGCCTTCTCGCCCGGGCAGAAGAGCGCGTGCAGCGCCGGATCGACGAAGCTGTAGGTGATGGCCTCGAAGTAGCCGCGCTGCACCAGCAGGTCCGCGACCGTCTCGAGCGCGGTCCGCGTCTCCGTGAGCGAGGGCATCGCCTCGCGCACCGCCGGATCCGTCTCCGGCACGCGGTCGAAGCCGTAGACGCGCGCCACTTCCTCGATCAGGTCCTCCTCGATCGCGACGTCGAATCGCCATGGCGGACCCGTCACGTCCCATGCGGACTCACCGCGGCGCACCTGCATGCCGAGGCGTTCGAGGATGCGCGCCATCTCTTCGTCGGCAACCGGCGCGCCAATGACGAGACGTGCGCGATCCGGGCGGAAACTCACCGCGGCGCGCTGCGGAATCTCGTCACGCAATTCGGTCACGTCGACCGGGCCCGGCACACCGCCGGCGCAGGCGAGCAGCAACTCCGTCGCCCGCTCGATCGCGCGCTCCTGCAGCGTGAAGTCCACGCCGCGCTCGAAGCGCTGCGATGCATCGGTCACGAGGCCATAGCGCCGCCCGCGTCCGGCGACCGCCTCCGGCAGGAAGAACGCGACCTCGAGCAGCACGTCGGTCGTCGAGTCGGAGATGCCCGAGTGCTCGCCGCCCATCACGCCCGCGAGCGCGAGCGGCTTCACGCGGTCGGCGATGATCATCACGCTCGGGTCGAGGGTCACCTCGCGCCCGTCGAGCAGTCTCAGCGTCTCTCCGTCGCGCGCGCGCCGCACGACGATGCGGTCGTCGAGCTCGCGCAGGTCGTAGGCGTGCATCGGCTGGCCGAGTTCGAGCATCACGTAGTTCGTGACGTCGACGACGGCGCTGATGGGACGCAGCCCGGCGCGTCGCAGACGCTCGCGCATCCAGAGCGGCGCCTGGGCGTCGGGGCGCACGCCGAGGATCACCCGGGCCGCGAAGCGCGCGCAGCCGGCACCGGGCTCGAGCACCACCGCGAAGCGGTCGTCCGACTGCGCCGGCACCGGCGCGAGCGCCGGACCCGACAATTCGCGCTCGGTGAGCAGTGCCGCCTCGCGCGCGATGCCGAGCACGCTCATGCAGTCGCCGCGGTTAGGTGTGAGGTTCACGTCGAGGATCGTGTCCTCCAGGCCGAGTGCGTCGACGAGGGCGGCGCCGGTCGGCGCCTCGGACGGCAGTTCCATTAGCCCGCTCGCGTCCTCGGACAAGCCGAGTTCGCGCGCCGAGCAGAGCATGCCGAACGACTCGACGCCGCGCAGCTTCGCCTTGCGGATCTCCATGCCGCCCGGCAGCTTCGCCCCGATCGTGGCGAGCGGTGCCTTCAGACCGGCGCGCGCGTTCGGCGCGCCGCAGACGATCTGCAAGGTTTCGGTGCCCGTGCTCACCTTGCAGACGCTGAGCGAGTCCGCGCCAGGATGCTTCTCGCGCTCGACGATCTCGCCCACGACGACGCCCGCGAGCGGCGGTGCCG
>CAZRKS010000344.1:0-2583 GCA_964600315.1 uncultured Steroidobacteraceae bacterium
CTCACCAACTCGGAGGAGGCGAACATCCTCTCTGCGCTGCTCGCAAAGCGACTCGGCGCGCACCGCGTCATGGCGCTCATCACGCGGCCGGCCTACGCCGAGCTGATGCAGGCCGGTCCGATCGACGTCGCCATCTCGCCGCAGACCGTGACGATCGGCTCGCTGCTCGCCTACGTGCGCAGCGGCGACGTCGTGCAGGTGCACTCGCTGCGCGGCGGCACGGCCGAGGCGATGGAGACCGTCGCGCACGGCAGCCGTGGCGGCCGCGTGGTCGGCCGCAAGGTCGAGGACATCAAGCTGCCCGAGGGCGCCCGCATCATCACGCTGGTGCGCGAGGCGCAGGTGATCATGGCCCACCACGACACGGTGGTCGAGGCGCTCGACCACGTGATCCTGTTCCTCGCCGACAAGCGTCACGTCGAGCAGGTCGAACGGCTGTTCCAGTCCTGACCGATGCTGGCCGTCGTCCACGTCCTGGGTTCGATGCTGATGCTGTTCAGCGTCACCTATCTGCTGCCCGTGGTGACCTCGCTCGTCTACCGCGACGGCATGGTCGCGGACTTCATCGCGGCGGCGCTCATCTGCCTCGGCATCGGCACCCTGCTGTGGGCCGCGACCCGCAGGCACAAGCGCGAGCTGCGCTCGCGCGACGGATTCCTGCTGGTGAGCCTCGGCTGGGCGCTGATGTCGGCGATCGCCACCGTGCCGCTGCTCATGTCGCTGCCGGGCCTAACCTTCACGGACGCGTTCTTCGAGGCGATGTCGGGGCTCAGCACGACCGGCGCGACGGTGCTGGTCGGTCTCGACGACCTGCCGCCTTCGATCAATCTGTGGCGGCACGCGCTCTGCTGGTACGGCGGCATGGGCATCATCGTGCTGGTGGTGGCGATCCTGCCGATGCTGGGCGTCGGCGGCATGCAGCTCTACAAGGCCGAGACGCCGGGACCGGTCAAGAACGAGAAGCTCACGCCGCGCATCACGCAGACGGCAAAGGCGCTCTGGTTCGTCTACTTCCTGATCACAGTCGCCTGCATCCTGTCGCTCAAGGTCGCCGGCATGGACTGGCTCGACGCCGTCTGCCATGCGTTTGCGGCAATGGCGCTCGGCGGATTCTCGACCCACGACGCGAGCGTCGGCTACTACGACTCGGTACCGATCGAACTCGTGCTGATCGTCTTCATGCTGATCTCGGCCATGAACTTCGGCCGCCACTTCATCGCCTGGCAGCAGAAGAGCCTCGCCACCTATGCGACGGACGCAGAGGCCAAGGCGATGTTGGCCATCATCGGCCTCAGCACGGTGGGTCTCGCCGGCTACGTCTGGTACGAGGGTGTTTACCCCGGATTCTGGACGTCGCTGCGGCACGTCGCGTTCAACCTCGTCTCGATCGCGACCGACTGCGGCTTCGTGAGCCAGGACTACGCGGTGTGGCCGGTGTTCGCGCCGATGTGGATCCTCATGCTGTCCTGCTACTGCGCCAACACCGGGTCGACGGGCGGCGGCATCAAGATGTTCCGCAGCCTGGTGCTGTACCGGCAGGCGGCGCGTGAGCTGATGCTGCTCGTGCACCCGCAGGCGATACGGCCGGTCAAGATCGGCGGGCAGGTGGTGCAGAACCACATCGTGTTCGCGGTGCTCGCGTTCGTCGTGCTGTACTTCGGCGTGGTCGTCGTGCTCACGTTCTCGCTGCTGGTGAGTGGCCTCGATTTCGTGAGCGCGTTCTCCGCGATCATCGCCTGCATCAACAATGCCGGCCCGGGACTCGGCGTCGTCGGGCCGGCCGGCAATTACCAGGGCCTGACGGACCTGCAGACCTGGGTGTGCGCGCTCGCGATGCTGCTCGGGCGCCTGGAGATCTTCAGCTTCCTCGTGCTCTTCACGCCCGCGTACTGGCGCAAGTGATGGCAGCCCGCAAGCGGCCGGCGGCGAGCCGGAACACCCTGCAGCGCGGCTTCGTGCTGGTCACGGTGCTCCTCGTGGTGATCGCACTGGTCGGCCTGCTGGTGCTCGGGCACCGCGTCACGAAGCAGTTCGAGGGCCGGCGCTGGACGCTGCCGGCCCGCGTCTACGCACAGCCGATCGAGCTGTACGTCGGGCAGACCCTGTCCGCGGCGCGGTTCGTCGAGGAACTCGAGAGGCTCGGCTATCTGGCGCAGGCCACCCCCGACCGGCCCGGCACCTACAACCGGCGGGGCGACCGGGTGGACGTCCACCTGCGCGCCTTCCGCTTTTCCGATGAGCCGCAGGCGGCGCGCCGGCTCCGGCTCGGTTTCGCGGGAAGCTCGATCGCGTCGCTGCAGGACGCGAACAGACGCAACGTGCCGGTCATCCGCCTCGACCCGCTCCTGATCGGCAGCATCTTCCCGAGCCACGGCGAGGACCGCATCGTCGTCTCGCCGGACCAGGTGCCGCCGCTGCTGCCCGAGGCACTCAAGGCCGTCGAGGACCGCCGTTTCGACCAGCACCACGGCGTGAATCCTTTCGCGATCCTCCGGGCGCTGTTCGTCAACGTGCGTGCCGGCCAGATCGAGCAGGGCGGCAGCACGCTCACGCAGCAGCTCGTGAAGAGCTATTTCCTCGACA
>CAZRKS010000345.1:0-2583 GCA_964600315.1 uncultured Steroidobacteraceae bacterium
CATCGTGTTCACCAGCGAGATCCGCTCGTTCACCAGCTGCGCCATGTCCTTGTCGCCGGTGGAGATCACCACCCGGAGGCCCTCGCGGGCGGCGCGGCTCGCCAGCGTCCCGATGACGTCGTCGGCCTCGACGCCCGCGATGCGCAGCATCGGCAGGCCGAGCGCCTCGACCGCTTCGATCAGCGGCGCCACCTGCGCGCGCAGGTCGTCCGGCATGGGCGGGCGGTGCGCCTTGTACTCGGCGAAAAGATCGTCGCGGAACGTCCGGCCGGGGGCGTCGAACACGACCGCGACCAGCGCAGGTGACAGCTCCTTCTGGAGCTTCGCCAGCATGTTCAGCACGCCGAGCACCGCGCCGGTCGGCTCGCCCCTCGAGTTCGTGAGCGGCGGCAGGGCGTGGAAGGCCCGGTACAGATACGAGGAACCGTCCACCAGGACCAGGGGGGAGGACTCAGCCACCGGTCGGCTCGTCCTTGTCCGAGGGAACAGCGGGGGACGGCTCAGCCGGATCCGTCGCGGGCGGCGTTGCCGATTCCGGGCCGGGCCGCGTGGTCACCGGACCGGGCTTCTCGGGCAGGTACAGCGGGCCCTTGAGCCCGCAGCCGGCGATCGCGAGCGCGACGGCGATTACGGTCGCGGCGGTGCGCGCGTTCATTCGGGCCGCACTCCCGTGGGAATCGGCGGCGCACCCGCCAGCACCGAGACCGTGAGCCGCGAGATGCAGGACAGGCGTCCCTTGTCGTCCTCGATGCGGATGTCCCAGACGTGCAGCCGGCTGCCGACATGGATCGGCCGCGCGGTCCCGGTGACCCGGCCGCTGCGGACCGAACGGATGTGGTTCGCATTGATCTCGACGCCGACGCAGTGGTGGCGCGACATGTCGACACAGTGGGTCGCGGCCACGCTGCCCACGGTCTCGGCGAGCACCACGGAGGCCCCGCCGTGGAGCAACCCGTACGGCTGGATGGTGCGGGCGTCCACTGGCATGGTCGCGCGCAGGTAATCGGGCCCGATCTCGACGAAACGGATGTCGAGGTGCTCGTTCATGCTGCCGCGGGAGTACTGGTTGATCTCCTCGACGGTGAAGGGCTTGAACCAGATGCTCATCCCGGGGAATCCTCGTCTGGGGACGCCGATTGTAACCGTCCGTACCCCTCTGCCCCCCCTCTTCCCGCGCGTGGCGCCGGGGGCCCCGAAAGGGCAGAATTGCTGCAAAGCACAAGCGTACCGGAGCATTTCCATGGCCGACTACCAGGCACCCGTCAAACAGATGCGTTTCACGATCGACCACCTCGCAGGGTTCGAGGAGGTCAAGGCACTGCCGGGATACGAGGCGGTGGACGCCGACATGGTCGACGCGGTGCTCGAGGAGGCGGCCAAGTTTGCCGGCGGCGTGCTCGCGCCGATCAACGTGATCGGCGACCAGCAAGGCGTGAAGGTCGTCGGCGACGCCGTGCAGGTGCCCGCCGAATTCACCCACGCCTACGCGAAGTTCTGCGAGGGGGGCTGGCCCGGCATCGCGGCCAATCCCGATTTCGGCGGCCAGGGCCTGCCGAAGGCGCTCGCGGTCGCCTGCGACGAGATGTGGGCCGCGGCGAACGTGTCGTTCGCGCTGTGCCCCGAACTGTCGCAGGGCTCGATCCTGGCGCTCGACCGCCACGCGACCGACGACCTCAAGGCGACCTTCCTCGAGAAACTCATCTCCGGCCAATGGGCGGGCACGATGTGCCTGACCGAGCCGCAGGCGGGCTCCGACCTTTCCAGCCTGACGACGAAAGCCGAGCCGCAGGGCGACCGTTACCTGATCACGGGCCGCAAGATCTTCATCACCTGGGGCGACCACCCCATGGCCGAGAACCTCGTGCACCTCGTGCTCGCGCGCCTGCCGGATGCGCCGCCGGGCACCAAGGGCATCTCGCTCTTTCTGGTGCCGAAGTACAAGGTGAACGAAGACGGCTCGCTCGGCGCGCGCAACGACAACCGCCCGGTGTCGGTCGAGCACAAGATGGGCATCCATGCGAGCCCGACCTGCGTGCTCGCGTTCGGCGACGAGGGCGGTGCGGAAGGATTCCTGATCGGCCAGCCGAACGAAGGCCTCGCCGCGATGTTCACGATGATGAACTACATGCGTCTCGGCGTCGGCGTGCAGGGGGTCGGTCTCGCCGACCGTTCGTACCAGCAGTCGGTCGCGTATGCGCGCGAGAGGGTGCAGGGACGCGCGCCCGGCGAGCGCGGCCGCGTGGCGATCATCCGTCACCCCGACGTGCGGCGCATGCTGCTCAGCATGCGGGCGCTCACCCAGGCGAGCCGCGCCGTGTGTTATTACACCGCCGCCTGTCTCGATCGCGCCTCGCATGCCGCGGACGCGGAATCCGCCGAGTCGTACCAGGCGCGTGCGGATCTCCTCACGCCGATCGCCAAGGCTTGGTGCACCGAGGCCGCGCTCGAGGCGACGTCGCTCGGCATCCAGGTCCACGGCGGCATGGGTTACGTCGAGGAGACGGGCGTCGCGCAGTTCTACCGCGACGCGCGCATCGCGCCGATCTACGAGGGCACGAACGCGATCCAGGCGATCGACCTCGT
>CAZRKS010000346.1:0-2580 GCA_964600315.1 uncultured Steroidobacteraceae bacterium
GACCGTGCTGGAGGACGACCCGCAGTTCAATGCCGGCCGCGGGTCGGTGCTGGCGGCGAACGGCCTACACGAACTCGAGGCGTCGATCATGGATGGCCGCGACCTGCGGACCGGAGCGGTGGCGGGTCTCCACCACGTGCGGAACCCGGTGCAGCTCGCGCGGCGGGTGATGGAGCGATCGCCGCACGTGATGCTCGCCGGCGCGGGCGCCGAGGCGTTCGCCGTCGAGCAGGGCTTCGCGCCCGTGCCGAACGGTTACTTCACGACCGAACGCCGCCGTCGCGACCTCGAGTGCCTGCTGCGGGACGACGGAGCCGCGGGAGTCGATGCGGGCCTCGGCACGGTCGGGGCCGTCGCGCTCGATGCCGCCGGCAATCTCGCGGCGGCGACCTCCACCGGCGGCATGACCGGCAAGCGGCCGGGGCGGATCGGCGATTCGCCGCTCATCGGCGCGGGGACGTATGCGTCGAACGACTGCTGCGCGGTGTCCGGCACCGGCCACGGCGAGTACTTCATTCGCGCGATGGTCGCGCACGAGATCGCTTCGCTCGTGCGGCACCGGGGACTCGATGTGCGCCGCGCCGCCGAGGAAGTCGTGCTGAATCGACTCGCGCGGCTCGGGGGCTCCGGCGGCGTGATCGCGATCGGGCGCGACGGGACGATCGCGATGCCCTTCAATTCGGCGGGCATGCTGCGCGGGTCGATGGATTCTCGAAATTCGGTGCCAGTCACCGAATTAGAGGCTGTGGGTGTTGGGCTGTAGGCTGTAGGCTGTGGCCGGAGGGGACGGCGCGCGTCTGACCATCAGCCCACAGCCTTCAGCCCACAGCCAGTAATTCGGTGCATGGCACCGAATTATTTTCCGTCCCTCGCGTCCCGAGGCCGCTTCACCCGCGTGAGCCAGACCTCGTAGGGATCCCAGGCGTTCGCCGGAGCCGGCGCCTTCCGGAACTCGACGATCCCTCCCGACGCCGAACTGGCGTGCGACGCCACGGAAGACGCCGCCTGGGTCATGGCGTCGTCACGCCACGACCGGAAGTCGAATTTCCTGCCGATCATCGTTCCTTTCCCCTGCGTGGCGGCCCTTCCGGGGACCGCGTTGCGTCGGACGAACCGGGACATCGCGAGGCAGACTCGCTGCCGAGTGTGACGGGGCGATGACCAGAATCCAGCCGACCGGGGAAGTATACGACGGATCCGTACGACCGGCGCAGCAACCAATGCTGCGGTGCAATCAGGCCGCAAAGTACTGCGCGAGGTACTGCTCGAAGCTCAACCGGTCCGCCGCCTCGATCCGGGCCTGGGCCTGCAGCGACTCCTCCGCCTCGGCGGCGAACTCGTCCTGCCGCGACTCGTTGGGCGAGAAGAGGTCCAGGAAATAGGCCTTGTGCACCCGCGACATGCGCAGCGCGAAGTCGAAGAACGACTCCTCGTTCGTCCGCATCTCCTCGAGCGTCCGGGCCGCCGGGGTCAGCGACAGGTCGCGCACCTTCGCCGCCTGGGCCTCGAGTGCCGCCGAGTAGGGCTTCTGCACGTCGCCCGCGTCCAGCAACTCGCAGACGCCGTGCATCGAGTCGACGATCTCGAGCGCCCAGTCGCGCAGGGCGAGGTCGCGCCCGTCGCGGCGCAGCATCAGCCCCGGGCGGCGGCCCTCGCGCGCCACCCGCGCGTGATTGCCGTCGAGCTCTGCCTGTTCAGAGGACTGGATCGGCGGGCTGCCGCTCAGCACGCAGTACGCCGCGAACGCCTCGAGGAAGCGCAGCTTGTTCTGGTTCACGCCGACCGGGTCGAACGCACTGACGTCGAGCGAGCGCATCTCCACGTACTGCACGCCGCCGCGGCGCAGGGCCTTCGTCGGCCGCTCCCCGGAGAGCGTCACTCGCTTCGGGCGAATGAAGCTGTAGTACTCGTTCTCGATCTGCAGCAGGTTCGCGTTCAGCTGCCGGTACTCGCCGTCGACTTTGACCCCGAGCTTCTCGTACTCGGGTTGCGGCGTCGTGATCGCCTGCGTCAGGTCGCGGACGTAATGGTCGAGGCTGTTCACCGACACCGAGAGCCCCGCCTGGTTCTTGTTGCGGTAGCCGAGGTCGCTCATGCGCAGCGACGTCGCGAACGGCGCGTAGAGGCTGCCCGGCTCGAGCGGCGCGAGCCAGTCCACCTGGCGTCCCTGCAGGAAGGACGGGCAGAGGGCGGGCGAATTGCCGAACAGGTAGAGCACGAGCCAGCCGTGGCGGCGATAGTTGCGGAGCAACGCGAAATAGGCGTCCGAGCGGAAATCCTGCCCCGACTCGCGGCTCTCCAGCAGTTCGGCGAGCACCGGCCAGAAATGCTCCGGGAAGGAATAGTTAAAGTGCACGCCGGAGATCGCCTGCATGACGCGTCCGTAGCGCAGCCCGAGGCCGCGCCGGTAGACGGTCTTCATGGTGCCTACGTTCGACTTGCCGTACTCGGCGATCGGGATGCTGTCGTCGCCCTTGATCGCGCAGGGCATGCTGGTTGCCCACAGCAGTTCGTCGCCGAGGTGCCGGTAGACGAACTGGTGCAGGTCGCAGAGGTACTGCGTGAGCTCCCAGGTCTCCG
>CAZRKS010000347.1:0-2578 GCA_964600315.1 uncultured Steroidobacteraceae bacterium
TGATCTCGCGCGACAAGGTGCTGTCGAAGCAGATCCTCGCCTACCACCGCATCCCCACGGCGCGCTTCGCGCTGCTGCCGCGCAACCGCCGCTATCGGGAGCCGTCGCGCCTGAAGTTTCCGCTGTTCGTGAAGTCGGCCACCGAGGATGCCTCGCTCGGCATCGCCCAGGCCTCGATCGTGCACGACGGCCAGAAGCTCCGCGAGCGCGTCGGGTTCATCCACGAGCAGACCAGCTCCGACGCGCTGGTCGAGGAGTACATCGAGGGCCGCGAGATCTACATCGGCGTGCTCGGCAACGACCGGCTCACCACGTTCCCGCCGTGGGAACTCAATTTCGGCACGCTGCCGGAGGTGATGGCCGGCATCGCGACCCGCAAGGTGAAGTGGGACCGCAAGTACCAGACAAAGCACGGCATCGGCACGGGGCCGGCGCGCGACCTGCCGGAAGGGCTCGAGCTCAGCATCGCCCAGCTGGCGCGGCGCATCTACCGCGCACTGTGTCTCACGGGGTACGCCCGCATCGACCTGCGCCTGCGGCCGGACGGGCAACTCTTCGTGCTCGAGGCGAACGCGAACCCGAACCTCGCGCAGATCGAGGACTTCGCGACTTCCGCGCTCGCGAGCAGCGTCGGGTACGATGATCTCCTCGAGCGGATCATGAAATTCGGCTCGAGTTACGAGGCGGCGTGGAGGCAGGGCTGATGCGGTCGGGGCAATCGGGCATGAAAAACGTACGCGCGGCACTGGCCGCCGCAATGCTGTTCGGGTCACTCGCGGTCGGCGCGCCGGGCCTGGCCGCGGCTGCGGAGGATCCGGCCGACGTCACGCTCGATGAGGGCGGCGCCCGGCCCGCGGATCTCGTCATTGCGAACCGGTACATCTACACGATGCGTGCCGAGGCCTACGGCGCGACGCCCGAGGAACGCGCCCAACTCGTGAGCCTGGGCGTGTCGCGGCTGGTCGACGAGGGCGGGCCGCTCGAGGTCACGACCCGGCCCAGCCCGGACGCGATTGCCGTGCTGATCGACGGCAAGGTCGTGTTCCGGATCCGCAGTGCGGACTTGAACCCCGAGAGTGGCGAGACGTTGCAGGACGTGGCCGCGGCGGCGGTGCAGAACCTTGGGAAGTCGCTCGACGACATGAAGGAGGCGCGCGACGCGGGCCGCCTGCTGCCTGCGGCCGGTTATTCGCTGCTCGCCACCCTCGCGCTGGCCGGCGTGGTCTGGGGCCTGCTGCGCTTCTACGCGTGGGCTTCACGGCGCGTGCATGGCCTGGTGCAGAGGCGTTTCGCCCGCGCGATGCCCGACTGGGCCGGACACGTGATGGGCGAGGCGGGGCTCGCCGGGCTCTTCACCCTGCCGCTCAGGCTCCTGATCTTCCTGCTGGTGGCCCTGGCCGGGTATCGCTGGGCGGCGTTCGTCCTGACCCGCTTCCCGTACACGAGGCCCTGGGGCGAAGCGCTGCTCCATAACCTGCTGCGCATGCTCGGCCGCCTCGGCGAGGCGCTCATCGATTCCTTGCCGGGACTCGTGTTCGTGGTCCTGATTTTCGTCGTGACCCGCATCGTGGTCCGCGCGGTGCGTGCGTTCTTCAACGGCGTGCAGCTGGGCCGCATCCGCGTCGGCATGGTCGACGAGACCACGGCCCGGCCGACCGGTCAGCTGATCGTCACGGGCATCTGGATTCTCGCGCTGGTCGCCGCCTATCCCTACATCCCGGGCAGCGGCAGCGAGGCCTTCAAGGGCATCGGCGTGTTCGTCGGCCTCATGATGTCGATCGGAGCGTCGGGCGTCGTCAACCAGGCGGTGAGCGGGCTGATGCTCATGTACACGCGTGCGCTCCGGCCCGGCGAGTTCGTCAGGATCGGGGAAACCGAGGGCACGGTGAAATCGGTCGGTTTCGTGACGACCCGCATCGAGACGCTGCGCCACGAGGAGGTCAGCATCCCGAACGCGATCATCGTGAGCAGCGTCACGCACAACTACTCGCGGCTCGCGGCCGAGGGCGGCGTGTGGGTCGCCACCAAGGTCACGATCGGCTACGACACGCCGTGGCGGCAGGTGCACGGACTGCTCGAGCTGGCGGCGGAGCGCACCGCCGGCATCGCGCGCGACCCTGCGCCGCGGGTGCGCCAGACCGCCCTGCAGGACTTCTATGTCGAGTACACGCTGCTCGTGAGCATCGCCGATCCCGCACAGCGGGTGGTGACCCTCGACCAGCTGCACGCGAACATCCTCGACGCGTTCAACGAGTTCGGCGTCCAGATCACGTCGCCCAACTACGAGGCCGACCCCGAATCGCCCAAGGTGGTGCCGCGCGAGAAATGGTACGCGCCGCCCGCGGCGCGCTGAGACCTCAGAGCGTGTGTCCTGTGCGCTGGTAGTGAGTGCGCTCGAAACTCGACTGGCAGTCGAAACAGCGGCTCGCGAAGGGCGTGAGCTGCAGACGCCGGAACTCGATCGGCGAGTTGCAGTGCTCGCAGCGGCCGTAGGAGCCGTCGGCGAGCCTGAGCTGCGCCGTTTCGATCGCGCGCAGCTCGTCGAGGTCGCGGTCGATCTCGGCGAGGTTGACGTCCA
>CAZRKS010000348.1:0-2574 GCA_964600315.1 uncultured Steroidobacteraceae bacterium
CGCACACGGAGACGCACATGACACTGAAGCTTCCCGCCCTCGACCCCCGCGAAGTCGCGCCCCGCACCAGTTCCCTGTACCCCGAGCCCTTTCGCTCGCGGGTGTTGCCGCGCGAGAAGCGCGCGCTCGGCGATGCGCTCGGCCTCAAATCGGTCGGCATCAACCGGACGACCCTGCCGCCCGGCAAGGAGTCGTCGATGCGGCACTGGCATACGCGCGAAGAGGAATTCATCTACGTGCTCGAAGGCGAGGTCGTGCTGCGGACCGACGCCGGTGAGCAGGTGCTGCGGGCCGGATGCTGCGCCGGGTTCCCGCTCGGCACGCGCGACGGGCACCAGCTCGTGAACCGCGGCGACCAGCCGGCCGTGTACCTGGAGGTCAGCAACCGTGACGGGTCCGACGCCGTGCATTACTCCGACGTCGACCTGCTCTACACGCCGTCGGCCGAGCCGGGGCAGATCGGCCGCTTCACTCGGCGCGACGGAACGGCGTACTGAGGCTGCGGGTCGTGGGCTGAAGGCTGTGGGCTGTGGGCTGTGGCTCAGAGGTACCGAGCCCTCCGGCTACAGCCTACAGCCCATAGCCTGAAGCCAAAATTCGAATTTCCGTCACATCGCCCAGTGCACCGTGACCGACACATTGCGCCCCGGGTGCGTGTAATACGGAATGAGCGGATCGCCGACCGGCCGTCCGCGCACGTCGGCCCATTCGATGTAGGCGCGATCGGTCAGGTTGAACAGGCCGAGCGCCAGCCACACGTCCCGGCTCAGCTCGAGGTGACCGAGCAGGTCGAGCGTCAGGTACGACCCGGTGCCGTAGAGGTCGGCGCGGCTGCGGTCGATCTCGCGCTTTGCGGCCACCGCCGTGGTCACGACCTCGCCGCCCCAGCGGCCGGACGCCGCGTCGTAACGCAGCGACAGCACGCCGCTCGCCGGATCGACCGAGTTGAGCGGCTGGTCCCGGTCGAGGTCTTCGCCGCGCGCATAGGCGGCAGCGAGCTGCGCCGTCCAGCCGCGCAGCGCCGGAGTCCAGGCGCCGGGCCGGGCGACGGCCGAGAGCTCGAATCCGTAGATGCGCGCGCTGGCGATGTTCTGCGATTGGAAGATCGTGACGCCCGTCAGCGGATCCTTGCCGAGGTTGACCTTCGATTCGATGAAGTCGTCGTAGTCCGTCCAGTAGCCGGCTGCGGTCAGCCCGAGCCCGTCGTCGTTCCAGCGCAGGCCGAGCTCGTAGCCGTTGCTCCTCTCCGGCGAGAGGTCCGGGTTCGGGATCGCGCGCACGTTGAGGAGCGGCAGGTCGAGCCCGATGTTGACGTCCTCGGGCGGCGGCGCCCGATAGCCGTTCGAGTACTGGAAGTACGCCGTCGCGGCCGCCCCGAAGCGTCGAGTGACACCGAGCTTCGGTGACAGCGACCAGTCTTCGAGCCCGACCACGGGCAGGTGCGGATTGTCCTCGCGATAGAGCGCGTCGGCCTCGGGGGAGAGGCGGTAGTAATCGGCGCGCAATGCGGGAATCACGGTCCACGCGCCGTCGGCGAGGCGGATCTCATCCTGCGCGAACACACCGGCCTCGGTCACGTCCGAGATCGGGAAGTCACGCAGCGGATAGGTCTCGCCGAGGATGGTCGCGGTCGTGGCGCCGGTCAGGAGATTCGTCTGCAGGCCGTTGCGCCGCTCCTCGAGTCGCGTGCCTGAGACCTCGAAGCCATAGACGACGTCGTGGGCCAGCCCGCCACGCTCGATGTCCTTCACTGCCGTGAGTTCGGCGCCTAGGGTGCGGTCCTGGAGCCGGAACGTGCGATCGATCTGCAGAGGCGGTGTGCGCGGCGGCACGGCCTTGCGCTGCTCGAACGTATCCTGCTGCGTGTCTGTCCCCTGCCAGTAGAGCCGCCAGTCGGCGGAGTCGAAGGCAAAGGTCGCATCGAGGCGCTGTTCGGCGCTCACCCGGAATCGTCCGCCCGAGTCGTCGCCGCTCAGCGCCACAGTGTTGACGAAGCGCGTGCCGGCGAGACCCTCGAACGCATTCACGTCGGTCTTCTGCTTCAGCTGGCCGCCCTCGGCCGTCAGCACCAGCGGTCCACCCGGCATCGCTGCGAAGGCGAGTTTCGCCAGCAGCGAATCGGCGTGGTAGTCGCGGGGATCCGGCGGTACGTTCGCGGCGGTCTCGAGTTCGTTGCCCTCGCGGTGCACGTACCCGAACAGGACGTCCGCCCCGCCGATGCGTCCCGCGGTGATGGCGACCGCGTGCCAGCCGTCGTCGTCGCTCGAGTAGCCCGCCTCGGTGCGGAGCCCGGCACTGGCGGCTGGCGCAGCGACGTCCGCCGGGCCCACGGTCGTCATGGCGACGACGCCGCCGATCGCGTCGCTTCCGTACAACGACGACGCCGGGCCCCGCAGGACCTCGACCTTGCGCACAAACGCGAGGTCGACGAAGGCACGCCCGGAATCCGAGTAACTGCCGATCGCGAATCCGCCCGCGGACGGGATGCCGTCGACCTCGACGGCCACCCGGTTGCCGGACATGCCGCGCACCGTGAACGTGTCGAGGCCGAAGCGGAACGGGTCGCTGCGCACG
>CAZRKS010000349.1:0-2504 GCA_964600315.1 uncultured Steroidobacteraceae bacterium
TCTGGATGCCGGCCTTGCGCGCGTAGCGCTTGATGATGTGCCAGAACGCCTGGCGGGTCATGCGGTCGCCGCGCCGCGTCGGGAACAGGTAGTCCGTCTGGCGCTCGAGCAGGATCTCGACGCGCGGGCCCTGCAGGAACTGCTGCACCCACTGCACGGCCTCCTCGCCGAGCGGAATCAGCCGTTCGCGGTCGCCCTTGCCGACGATGCGCAGGACGCCCTGGTTCAGGTTCACCTGCACGAGCTTCAGGCTCACCAGTTCCGAGACGCGCAGACCGGTGGCATAGAGCACCTCGAGCATCGTGCGGTCACGGTGGCCGAGCGGATCGCCCACGGTCGGAGCGGCCAGCAGGGCCTCGACTTCCTCCTCCGTGAGCGACCGCGGCAGAGAACGCCCGACCTTCGGCATCGCGATCTGGGCCGTCGGGTCCTCGCGCAGCGAGCCCTCGCGCAGCAGATAGCGGTAGAAACGGCGGAAGCTCGAGAGTTGCCGTGCGGTCGAGCGCGGCCGCGCGCCCGCCTGGACGCGCGACGCCATGAACGCGAGCAGGTCGCCGCGGCTGGCCGCCGTGAGTTCGGTCTCCTGGCCCGCGAGCCAGCGATCGAGCGCCGTGAGGTCGGCCCGGTAGGCCGCGAGCGTGTTCGGCGAGAGACCGCGTTCCATCCACACGGCATCGAGGAACCGGTCGATCGGGCCCGGCCCGCGCGTGCCGCCGCCGCCGCGCTGTGCGCGGGCCAGGACACTGCTCTTCACTGCTGTGCTCATGGGGCCTCGGGACCTTTCGTGGCGCGCAGTATGCGAGCCGCCCGCGACGTCCCGACGTGACTGCCCTCACAGATCACGGCCGCCGTTAACATAACCAGAACCAGTTCACAGAATGCAGGCGGAGCGTGCAGACTGCGCGCACCGCCCCGGGATGCGCGTCGATGCTACGAATGCTCGGGCGAGCGCTGCGGACCCTGTACGGGACCGTCGCTCTCGCCGCCTTCTTCCTGCTGCTCACGCTCGCCGCGATCCTCGTCCTCCTCCTGCCGCGGATGTCGTGGCGTCGCAGCGTCACGCAGGCGCTCGCACGCGTCGCGCTCGCCGTGCTCGGTCTGCGCGTGACCGTCGAGGGGCTCGCGGACCTCCCGCCCGGTTCCTGCGTCGTCGCCGCGAACCACGCGAGCTATCTCGACGGCATCGTCCTCGCAGCGGTGCTCCCGCCCCGGTTTTCCTACGTGATCAAGCGGGAAGCGGCGCGCATGCCGGTCGCCGGCCTGATCATGCGGCGCATCGGCTCGGAATTCGTGGACCGCCACAGCCACGGCGGCCGGCAGCGGGACGCGCGGCGGGTGATCCGGCGCGCCGAACAGGGGCACGCGCTCGTCTTCTTCCCGGAAGGCACGTTTGACGACACCCCGGGGCTGAAGCGCTTCCACGTCGGCGCCTTCGCCGCCGCGGTCCGCGCGGGCGTGCCGGTGGTGCCAATCGTCATCCACGGCGCGCGGCGCGCCCTGCCGGGCCATGCGCTGCTCGTCCGGCCGGGACGCATCGTCGTGGAGATTCTCGAACCCCTGCCGTCCACGAGCCCCGGCGCGACGCCGGATCACCTGCGTGACCAGACGCGGCGGCTCATCCTCGCGCGGCTCGAGGAGCCGGAGCGGCCGTAGGCGGTAGGCGGTAGGCTGTGGGCTGTGGGCTGTGGGCTGTAGGTCGGAGGGGTGCTGCCGCCCCTCTGGCCACAGCCTATGGCCCACAGCCTATGGCCTTCCGCCTCACATGCTTCTCCGGTACCGTCCCCCGACCTCGTACAGCGCGCGCGAGATCGAGCCGAGCGAAGCGACCTTGACCGTCTCCATCAGCGCGGCGAAGACGTTGCCGCCGCCGGCGGCGACCTCCTGCAGCTCGCGCAGTGCAGCCGGACGGCGCTCGGCATTTCGCGCGAGGAAGGCGCGCACGGCATTGACCTGGTCGCGCTTCTCCTCCTCGGTCGAGCGGATGAGCTCGGCATCGCGGATCTCGCTCGCGTCGTCCCGACCGAGGAAGGTGTTGACGCCGACGATGGGCAGCCGCCCGTCGTGCTTCAGCGTCTCGTAGTAGAGGCTTTCTTCCTGGATGCGGCTGCGCTGGTACATCGTCTCCATCGCGCCGAGCACGCCGCCGCGTTCCGAGATCCGCTCGAACTCCCGGTAGACCGCCTCCTCCACCAGGTCGGTGAGCTGATCGACCGCGAACGAGCCCTGCCAGGGGTTCTGCGTCTTGTTGAGGCCGAGTTCCTTGTTGATGATCAACTGGATCGCGACGGCGCGGCGCACCGATTCCTCGGTCGGCGTCGTGATCGCCTCGTCGTACGCATTCGTGTGCAGGCTGTTGCAGTTGTCGAAGAGCGCGTACAGCGCCTGCAGAGTCGTACGGATGTCGTTGAACTGGATCTCGCGCGCGTGGAGGCTCCGACCCGAGGTCTGGATGTGGTACTTCAGCATCTGCGAGCGCGGCCCGCCGCCATACAGGTCGCGCAGGG
>CAZRKS010000350.1:0-2419 GCA_964600315.1 uncultured Steroidobacteraceae bacterium
GCGCTCGCGCTCGGCGCCGAGAAGATGAACATCCCGGACAAGGCGAAGGCGTTCGCCGTGTTCGAGGGCGGCTGGGACGTCGCGCGGGCCGAGGAGAATGCCGCCACGCTGCTCGAGATGGGAGAGGGCATCGTGCCGCCGCCGGGCTCCGAGTCCGACAAGCCCTACAGCAAGTTCATGTCGATCTACGCGGCGCTCTGCCGCTGGCACATGAAGACCTACGGCACGACGCAGCGGCAGATCGCCGCGGTGTGCGCCAAGAACCACCAGCACTCGGTGCACAACCCCTGGTCGCAGTTCCGCAAGCCTTTCACCGTCGAGGAGGTGCTGGCGGCGCCGCCGATCACCTACCCGCTCACGCTGCCGATGTGTGCGCCGCTCTCCGACGGCGCGGCAGCCGCGATCCTCTGCACCGGGGACGGCCTGAAGCGCATCGGTGCGGACCGCAGGCGCTGCGTCAGGGTGGCGGCGAGCGTGGTGCGCAGCTTCACCCACCGTCGCCTCGACGAGCCGCAGAAAGGCGTCGGCCACCTCGCCGCGCTCGCGGCCTACGAGATGGCAGGCCTCGGGCCCGAGGACATGGACGTGGCGGAAGTGCACGACGCCTCGGCCATGGGCGAGATCATCCAGTCCGAGAATCTCGGCTTCGTGCCTTTCGGCGGCGGCGGGCCGGCGGCGGAGCGCGGCGAGTTCGCGCTCGGCGGGCGCATTCCGATCAACCCGTCCGGCGGACTCGAGTCGAAGGGCCATCCGCTCGGCGCCACGGGCCTCGGCCAGCTCTACGAACTCGCAACCCAGCTGCGCGGGGAGGCCGGGGCGCGCCAGGTCGAAGGCGCCCGTCACGCCATCCAGGAAAACGGCGGCGGTCTGCAGGGCATCGAGGAGGCGGCGGTCGCGGTGCACATCCTGAGCAGGTGACCCATGAAAAAGCCAATCCCGCCGCTCGACTTGATGTGGCTCCTCATGGAGTCACAGGCGAGCCCGACGCACGTCGGCGCGCTGCTGCTGTTCGAGAAGCCGAAGGATCGTCCCGGCACGGTCCGGGAGATCGTCGAGGCCCTGCGCAGCCACAAGCCGTCGCCGCCCTTCAACTACATCGCGGAACTGGGCGGCGCGAGCCTTCCCCACTTCCGCGAGACGGAGGCCTACGACCCCCTCTATCACGTGCAGCACATCGCGCTGCCCGCGGGCGCGACGTACGACGACCTGCTGCGCCTGGTGGCGGACCTGCACGAGCCCATGCTCGACCGCGGCCGGCCGCTGTTCCGCGACTGGCTGATCGACGGCGTGCCCGGCAACCGGTTCGCGCTCTACGCCAAGGTGCACCACGCGATCATCGACGGCGTGTCCGGCACGAAGCGGATCTACGCGAGCCTGAGCACGAGCGCGCGCCGCGGCGTCCCGACTCCGGCATTCGCGATCGAGGAGCCGGTGCGCAAGCCGCGCCCGCCGAAGGCGCTCGTCGATCGCCTCGCGGAACTCGGCGTCTCGGCGACGAAGCAGACACTCGCGCTGCGCGACATCTCGATCGGCGCGATCAGGAAGGGAATCGCGAGCCTGCTCGGCGGCGACCCCGGCGGCAGCCAGCCGTTCACGGCTCACCACGCGCCGATGAACGAACCGCTGCACATGGCCCGCTCGCTCGCCACGCTGTCGCTGCCGCTCGCGGAGCTGCACTCGGTGGGCAAGCACTTCGGCGCCACGCTGAACGACATCTCGGTCGCGATCGTCGACGAGGGCCTGCACCGCTACCTGCGGGCGACGGGACGCGCCTTTCCACACCGGCTCGTCGCCATGTGCCCGATGTCGCTCCGTGAGGAAGGCGACACGGAAGGCGCCACCAAGGCGTCCGCGATGTTCGTGCACCTCGGCGAGGCCGGGGCGACGGTCGTGGAGCGCATCGGCCAGGTCGTTGCCGCCATGGGCCAGGGCAAGGAAGAGTTGCGCTCGATGTCGAAGGACGCGGCCATGACCTACGCCGTCGCGGTGCTCGGCGTGGCCGAGCTCACCACGGCACCGCTCGTCGACCGCGTGGCCCGGCCGCTCGCGAACCTCGTGATCTCGAACGTCCCCGGCGCGCGCGAGCGGATGTACCTGAACGGGGCGCCCCTCATCGGCACGTTTCCCGTGTCCGCCATCGCCGCGTCCGTCGGCCTGAACGCCACGCTCACCTCCTACAGCGACCGCATGGACTTCGGGTTCATCGGCAACGGTGCGGCGATGCGCGACCTTCCCGCGCTGGCGCAGCACGTCAACGACGCCTACGAGGAACTCCGGGCCGCAGCGACCAAGCCACGTGCCAGGAAGCGCGGCGCGCGGGGCTGAGCCATGGAGCGCATGAGCGGCGCCGACGCGCTGATGCTGTACCTCGACCGCGCCGAGGCCTACAACCACACCATCAAGCTGCAGATCATCGACC
>CAZRKS010000351.1:0-2413 GCA_964600315.1 uncultured Steroidobacteraceae bacterium
GAGAGCTGCGTCAGGATGTCGTCGTGGATGCCGTCGACGAAGAAGACGTCGTCGTCGAGGCGGCTGCGGTTCTCGAACGGCAGCACGGCGATCGAGGGACGCTCGTCGGCGGAGACGGCAGGCGAACCCTGCGCGCTGGTTGGAGCGGCCGGCGGTGCTGACGCAGCCGGGGCCTGCGTGTCGCGCTGGCCGTAGAGCCAGAGGGCGCCACCGCCGAGCAGCAGCAGCACCGACAGGATCGCGAGCTCGGCGCGCGTGATGCGCTGCTGCCCTCGGTCGCCGTGGTACCAGGCAAGAACGAGCGCAAACGGAAGGCCCAGGGCCAGCGCCAGCATGGCGAGCCGCTTTGCAGTGGCTGGCCACTCGAATGCGTCCGCTGCGAAACCGAGCACCTGGAGCAGGACCCAGGAGCCGGCTGCGTAAGCGAACCCCCACTGCACCACCTTCCTGCGGCGCAGCTTGGCCCAGGGCCCCTCGCCTTCACGATCTGTCGACGCGTCGGTCACTGGCGCATTCCCTCGGGCTGGAGTGTAGCGGGATTGCCTGTGCAGGGATCGAGGTTTCCAGATTCCCAGTTCGCCGGGCCCCCGGCGGGCGCGCTCGACTCGGTTTCCGATAGCCCGCGGGTGAACCATCGACGGCCACGGATCTTTGACCGCCGAGCGATCCTCACCGCATGGTCAACGGAGCCGTCGGAAGAGGGGTATGTGCAGTCGTTCCACCTCGCGCTGATCGCGCGCTGCTCGCTGATCCCGATCGCGTCCGACGTCCAGGCGTCGGGCGCGCAGTCCGAGGGTGTTTCCGACATCGACTGGGCGCTGTCCGCGGCGCCGCCAGCAATTGCCGCCGAGGCCGCCGTGGTGAACACAGGGGACGACGGGAAAGTGACTCCGTTGCGCGAGGGCCGTAATGGATGGACGTGCATCGTGCACGATCCAGGGACGCCGCTAGGTCATCCGCTGTGTGTCGACCAGAACGGGCTGGACTGGATGCACGCAGCTATGAGCGGCATGGCGCCCAACCTAGGCCGTACCGGCTACTCGTACATGTTGAGGGGCGGCACATCGTTCAGCGCGACCGACGTGAGCATGACTCAGATGGCGCCCGGCCAGGGGGACTTCATCCGTATTCCGCCTCACTTCATGATCATGAACGCGCGTATTGCGGAAGCGTCGGGATTTCCGTTAGGCGAGGCGCAACCGGACACGCGCAAGCCCTTCGTCATTTACGGCCACACGCCCTTCGCCATCCTGATCATTCCGCTGTAGCGAGGCGCGCAAATCTCGTTCGCACGTTCGGTTTGCAGCGATTAAGGCCTGCAGCGGTTCCGGAATCCTTACCCGTGACATCACCGCTCGGGAGAGCGGATGATAGGACGCACTCTGGAGGTGCCCTATGACTCGAACGACGCACGCTGCTGATTCAACCGCGCGCAGGACCGTGCGCCTTGCACTGCGCACGACCGTCGGCACGCTGATCTTCGCCTTGGCGCTGGCGGCCGACGCCGCTCAGGCCTGCAAGCCAGTGCCCGGCACCAACCTGGAGAAATTCTACCCCGTGATGCCCGGGTGGACTCGCGGCGTGCCACAGTCCGAGACTGACCAGGCCGAGTCCGTGTCGAGAACCACCGTGGACTTCGACCGCAACACTGCGACGATCAGCGTCGAGCTGATGGACTCGTGCCGCAGCGCGGACGTCCTTCAGCTCCTTCGGGAGACGCTCGAGACGCTGCCGCCGGCCACGCCTGGGACGACTCAGCGTCACACAATCGTCAACGGTTTCCCGGCGTACGAAGAGTTCACCGCCGAGTCCGGCCATGGCGAGATCCACGTGCTCGTCGCCGATCGCTTCATGGTCAAGGTGACCGCCGAATCGTCCGACCTTCGCACGCTGCAGAACGCCGCGCAGCTCGTGCCAATGTCGGCGCTGGCCGCCCTGAAGTAAGAAGCGGTCTTCGCCGGCCGCGTCACGCGGTGATGGTGTGCTGACGCGGTCCTCGTCGGCGTCTGTGGAAGGGAGTGTCCGATGGGCCTCGGTGGATGGTTGTTTGCCAGCGTGTACGACCGGATGACCGCGGGCACCAAGCCACTGGTCTTCGCGCGCATCGCGAGCGGCTGCTCGGAGCGGCCAGCGGCCGGCCGCTCGAGCGTCGGGTTCGCGGGCAGTCGCGCGCGGTCGCGCTCCTGCGGCCGTCCGTCCTTCGCGGCGACGCGCGGCCGACCACGGGGCGCGGAAGGAGCGGCTCATTCCTGGTCATGGGGTCGACGTAGCAGCCGCGCAGGAGCGCCCCGGAGGGCGCGCGCATTCGAACGCTGGAACAAGGTGGTTGCAGCGTGAGCACGGGGGCAACATTCCACGCGCCCGATGCCGTTAACTTGTCAATGCCATCCCCTCAAGGAATGGAGCCTCCGGG
>CAZRKS010000352.1:0-2394 GCA_964600315.1 uncultured Steroidobacteraceae bacterium
CAGGCCGGCGTGACCTACGCCGTGGCGACCCTCGGCACGGCGACCACGCCGGAGCACCTGCAGCGCATCTTCCGGCTCGTCGGCGAAGTCGTGTTCTGCTTCGACGGCGACCGCGCCGGCCGTGCCGCCGCCTGGCGTGCCCTCGAGAACGCGGTCGGCGAAGTGAAGCAGGGACGGCAGGTGCGGTTCCTGTTCCTGCCGGAGGGCCACGACCCGGACACGCTGGTGCGGGAGGAAGGCCGGGACGCGTTCGAGGCGCGGCTCGCCGACGCGCTGCCGCTGTCCGACTACCTCATCCGCGAACTCTCGGCGCGCAGCGATCCCGCGAGCGTCGACGGCCGGGCGCGACTGGTCGAACTGGCGCGGCCGCTGGTCAACCGCATCCCGTCCGACGTGTACCGTGAACTGCTGATCGGCCAGCTCGCCGAGACGGTGCGCATGGCGCCGACACGGCTGGGCGAGCTGCTCGGTCCGGGGGGGGCGGCGGACGCGCGGCCGAGCGACGAGGGTCCGACGCCGCGCCGCGCGCGGCCGGCCTACGTCCCGGTCCCGGGTCGAGGCAACCTCGTGCGCCAGGCCGTGAGCCTGCTGGTGCACTTCCCTGCGGCGGCGGGCCAGATCGGCGACGTCGAGGGCCTCGCGGAAGTCGAACGACCGGGCGTGCCGCTGCTCGTCGAACTCCTGTCGCAGCTCCGGGAGGACCCGCCGGCCAGCACTGCCGCCCTTCTCGAACGCTGGCGCGAACGCCCGGACCATGGGCCATTGTCCAAGCTGGCGGCCACCGAATGCCTGGTGCCCGACGCCGATGCGGCCGCCGCCGAGATCCGCTCCGCCGTCGAGCGGCTCGTGGCGGAAGACACGGACGCGCGGCTGCAGGCGCTCGAGGACAAGGCGCGTGCGCAGTCCTTGAGCCCGGAGGAGAAGCAGGAACTGCAGGCGCTCATCCGGGCGCGAGCCCAGGCCACCCGCCGTGTGCCGACCAAATGAACCGCCACGACCGCCGCGGGCCGTGGTATAGTTCCGCTCTTTTATTCAGCCCACTTTTTCCGAGGCGCCCATCTTGAGCAAATCGGCACGCAAGCAGGCCAAGAAGGCCCCCGCACGGAAGGCCCCCGCTGCCCGCAGGACGGTCGCCAAGTCCCGCGTCGCGGCGAAATCCGCCGCCAAGGTCAAGGCACACAAGCCGACCCAGGCCGCCGCCCGGTCCGGTGCGCAGCCCAGGCCCCACAAGTCCGCGCCCGTGAAGGCGGCCCACAAGCCCGCCGCGAAGTCCCCGGCCAAGCCTGTTCCCGCCAAGCCCCACGCCCCCGCGCGGCCGGCGGCGGCCCAGGCCAAGTCCTCGGCGGCCAAGGGCCCGGTCACCACTGCGAAGGCCGTTGCAGCGACGGCCGTGGCCGCCGCGCCGGCCGGCAGGAAGGCGAAGGCCGGCAAACCGGGCAGCGAGAAGATCGACATCCCGCTGCCGCCGAGCACGCCCGAGGATCGCCAGTCGCAGCTGAAACTGCTGATCGCGCGCGGCAAGGAACAGGCGTTCCTCACCTACGCCGAGGTCAACGACCACCTGCCTTCCGAGATCGTCGATCCGGAGCAGATCGAAGACATCGTGCAGATGATCAACGACATGGGCATCCCGGTGTACGAGAAGGCACCGGACGCCGAGGCGTTGCTGCTGCGCGAGCCCGTGGTGGCCGACGAGGAAGCGGCCGAGGAGGCCGCGGCAGCGCTCGCGACCACGGTCGACGCGGAGTTCGGCCGCACGACCGACCCGGTGCGCATGTACATGCGCGAGATGGGCACGGTCGAGCTCCTCACGCGCGAGGGGGAGATCTCGATCGCGAAGCGCATCGAGGAGGGCCTCGACGCCGTGCGCCGCGCGCTCTCCGCGTATCCGCCGACCTTCGAGCTGATGCTGAGGGCCTACGAGCGCGTCAAGGCCGACCAGCCGGGCCAGGGCCGGCTGATCGACCTCATCGTGGGCTTCATCGACCCGAACGCGCCCGACGTGATCGCCGAGCCCGTCAACCCGAAGCTCGCGGCCGCGAAGGTGGAGGCCGAGGACGAGGGTGAGGAAGGCGACGACGAGTCCGGCGAGGACGAGGAGGCCGTCGAGACCGGGCCGGATCCCGAGGAGGCCGCGCGCCGCTTCGCGTCGCTCGCCAAGGTCTTCGCCCAGGTCGTCAAGGCGCTCGACGAGAAGGGCACGAAGGACCCGAAGACGATCAAGCTGCGCAGGAAGCTCGCCGACGAGTTCATGGAGCTCAAGCTCGCGCCGCGCATGTTCGAGCAGCTGATCGGCCAGCTGCGCGAGCACCTGAACGAGATCCGCGGCATCGAGAAGACCGTGATGCAGATGTGCGTGCGCGACGCCGGCATGCCGCGCTCGGACTTCATCGA
>CAZRKS010000353.1:0-2384 GCA_964600315.1 uncultured Steroidobacteraceae bacterium
CGAGCAGCGGGTTCGCGAAGGCGAAGAACATCGCGAGCGCGACACCGATCAGGAACGCCGCGTCGATCAGACCGGCCAGCAGGAACATGCGTCCCTGCAGCGTGGGGATGAGCTCCGGCTGGCGCGCGGCCGCCTCGAGGAACTTCGAACCCATGATGCCGATGCCGATGCAGGCGCCGATGGCGCCCAGGCCGATGATCAGGCCGAGTGCGATCGCGGTGAAGCCCTGGACCTGGGCGATGAGGGCGAGATTTTCCATCTGTCGTCTCCTGGCGGAAGTGCAGTTGCTGGTGCCTGAAAGGGGTCAGTGGTGCTCCGTGGCCATCGCGCTGTAGACGACGGTCAGCACCATGAAGATGAACGCTTGCAGCGTGATGATCAGGATGTGGAAGATCGCCCAGGCCGCACCCATCAGGACCTGTCCGGCCATCGACACGCTGCTGCCGATCGTGAAGCCGGCCCAGGTCGCGCCGAGCAGCGCGATCAGCATGAACACGAGCTCGCCGGCGTACATGTTGCCGAAGAGTCGCATCGCGAGCGAAATGGGCTTGGAGAGGATCTCGACGAGGTTCAGGAAGAAGTTCGGGATCCACAGCAGCGGGTTCGCCCCGAACGGAGCCGTGAAGAGCTCGTGCAGGTAGCCGCCCGCACCCTTGGCCTTGATCGCGAAGTAGATGACCACGAAGAACACGGTGAGCGACATCGCGAAGGTCGTGTTCAGGTCGGCGGTCGGCACGACGCGCCAGTAGTGGATGCCGAAGAGGCCCGCGATCTTGCCCGGCACGTCGAGCGGCAGCAGGTCCATCGCGTTCATCAGGAACACCCACACGAAGATCGTGAGGGCGAGCGGGGCGAGGAAGCTGCGGTCGAGGTGGAAGACTTCCTTGACGGTGTTGTCGATGAACTCGACCACCATCTCGACGAAGGCCTGCCACTTGCCGGGGACGCCGGCCGTGGCCTTGCCGGCCGCAGAGTAGAAGAGGGCGATCGTCACGAGGCCCAGCGCGATGGCCATGAACATCGTGTCGACGTGAAAGGTCCAGAAACCCTCACCGACCTTGAAATGGGTGAGGTGATGCGTGATGTATTCGGTGCTGTCTGCGGGAGCTTCGCCGGCCATTTCAGTCTGCCACTCCGAGCATTCGTTTCGACTGCGTCCCGTCCCAGCGGACGGCCCCGAACCAGTACCCCAGGAAGGTCGTCGCGTAGCCCGCGATCAGCGGCACTGCGTCGATCTCCGTCGACCGGAACGCCACAACCAGCATCGCGACGGTGAATCCCACCTTCACGAGCCAGCCCGTGAGGAAGCTCAGGGTCACGCGCTCTGCACTCGCCGCGCCACCGTGCCTCAGCATCGCGAAGGCCATCAGGGCCGTTGCGGCGATGCCGATCCCGGCGCCCGTCGCGGCGGAGACCGCAGCTCGGGCGCCCCAGCCGGCGAGGCAGGCGATCACGACGACCACCCCGAGCAGCCCCTGGCCCAGCACGACAGCGAGCGCCTGGCGCCGGCCTCTCTGGACATCTGGGTTGCTCAAGGCCCCTCTCAGTTCTCCGGACAACAAAAAAGCCACGTCATGTGCCGGGCGCTCCGGCCACGGGTGGCATTTGTCGTACCGTTACCCGGGCCGGCCGATCCTGACGAACGGCCCTCCGGAAGGCCGCAAATTATATCCGGTCTTTTTGCAGTGCTTCAATCGCGCGGGCACTTGCGGTTTGTCGCTATTGCGCAGCGCCATTCGTGCTTGCCGCGATGCGGATTTCGCTCCGGGCGTGGCTGTTCCGGCTCGCCAGCGGTGGCCTGTGCGGGGGCCGCAAGGGGGCGTTGAAGGCACCTTTACGGGTCGCTTTTTTATTCAGCTGATCTGTTTAATAGCTCGATGGTCAGACCTACCTGAGCTACATTAGTCAGATGGACTTCACAATATGAAAGGGCGGGCGGACGCGCCGGTGCGCGCCATCCAGGCGGGACCGGGCGGCGCTCGTCAGCGGATGTGCTCGAGGATCCCGTCGAGCTCTTCGAGACTGTTGTAGTTGATGACGAGCTTGCCGCGCCCGCGCGCCGTGTGTTGCAGCTGCACCTTCGCGCCGAGCCGGCCGGCGAGATCCTGCTCGAGGCGGTCGACGTTCGGATCCTTGCGCGGCGGTTCGCGGTCGCCCGGGTCGTGCTTCGGTTCGAGCATCCGCCGGACCAGCGCCTCGGTCTCGCGGACCGACAGGCCCTTGCGGGCGACCAGCGTGCCGACCTCGACCTGCTGCCGGGCGGTCGCGAGCGCGAGCAGAGCGCGCGCGTGACCCATCTCGAGCTGCCGCTGCTCGACCAGCGACTTCACTTCCTCGGCGAGTTCGAGCAGCCGCAGCAGGTTGCTCACCGCCGCGCGCGACCG
>CAZRKS010000354.1:0-2363 GCA_964600315.1 uncultured Steroidobacteraceae bacterium
GAGATGCCGCGGAACACGGTGCCGTCCTCGAGAGCCAGAACAGCGGGTGTCGTCACGACCTGGGCCTCCGGTGCAACTGGCCCGCATCCAGCATGCAGGCCCATTTCGCGCGTGCGCCAACCGTCGGAGCTGAGCTCAGGCTCACCCCTTTCCTGGTTGGGTCGACGGGCTAAGTAGCGAAGTCTACGCGAGCAGGTCGGCTCGTGCCACGAATCCTTCCGGGAGCCCCCGCGGCCGGCATCGGCTGGCCTACAGCCCGAGCACGTCCTGCATGGAGTAGCTCCCGGCGGGCCGCCCGACCACCCAGCGGGCCGCCGCCAGGGCGCCGCGCGCAAACCCGGACCGGTCCTGCGCCCGGTGGGCGAGTTCGATCTGCTCCCCCGGTCCGGCGAAGATCAGGCGGTGCTCGCCCACGATGTCGCCGCCGCGCAGCACGCTGAACCCGATCCGGCCGCGCTCCCGGATGCCGGTCTGGCCGTGCCGCGCGTACTCGGCGAGGTCGTCGAGGGACCGGCCGCGACCCGAGGCCGCCGCCCGGCCGAGCCCGAGTGCCGTGCCGCTCGGAGCATCGACCTTGTTGCGATGGTGGGCCTCGAAGATCTCGATGTCGTACTGGTCGTCGAGGGCGCGGGCGGCGAGCTCCGCGAGCCGGAGCAGCAGATTCACGCCGAGGCTCATGTTGGGCGCCATGACGATCGGGATCGTGCCGGCGACGGCCTCGAGTTCCCCGCGCTGGGCCGCGTCGTGACCGGTCGTGCCGATCACCATCGCGCAGCCGCGCTCGGCGCACAGGCGGGCATTGACGATCGAGACCGCCGGCAGGGTGAAGTCGATGGCCACGTCGGCGGAGGCGAGCGCGGCCACCGGATCGCTCGCCACGACCACGGCGAGCGGCGCGATGCCGGAGATGACGCCTGCATCCTGGCCGACCGCGGGATCGCCCGGCGCCGCGAGCGCGCCGCTCAGGCGCAGGTCCGGCGCTTCGTGGAGCAGAGGCACGAGGGTCCGGCCCATGCGCCCGGAGGCGCCCAGCATCGCGACGTTCAGCATGCGGATCACTCCCCGAGGCTGCCGAAGAAGCGCTTCACGCCGTCGAGCCAGGTCTCCTCGCGCGGGTGATGGCGCTTCGAGTCCTTCTGCAGCGACGCCTCGAATTTCTTCAGCAGGTCCTTCTGCTCGCGGCTCAGGTTGACCGGCGTCTCGACCACGACCCGGCAGAAGAGATCGCCCGTCGCCCCGCCGCGCACGGGCTTGATGCCCTTCTCCCGCAGCCGGAAGACGCGCCCGGACTGGGTCTCGGCCGGAATCCGGATGGTCGCGTCACCGCCGAGCGTCGGGACCGCGACGTTGCCGCCGAGCGCCGCCGTCGCGAGGCTGACCGGCACCTCGCACGACAGGTGGGCGCCGTCGCGCTCGAAGATCGGGTGATCCTGCACCCGCACCTCGACGTACAGGTCGCCCGGCGGACCGCCGTTGCGCCCCGCCTCGCCTTCCCCGGACAGGCGGATGCGGTCGCCGGTGTCCACCCCCGGCGGAACCTTCACCGCGAGCGTCTTCTGCCGGCGCAGGCGGCCCTGCCCGCGGCAATGCCCGCAGGGGTCCGTGACCACCTGGCCGCGGCCGTTGCAGCGCGGGCAGGTCTGCTGCACGGTGAAGAATCCCTGCTGCATCCGCACCTGGCCCTGCCCGCGGCAGGTCTCGCAGGTGGCGGGCTTCGCCCCCTTGGCGGAGCCGCTGCCGCCGCACTCGCCGCACTCGGCGAGCGTGGCGAGGTCGATGTTGACCGCGTCGCCGAACACCGCCTGCTCGAGCGAGAGTTCGAGTTCGTAGCGCAGGTCCGCGCCGCGATAGACCTGCGAGCGCCCGCGCCGGCCAACTCCGAAGATGTCGCCGAACACGTCGCCGAAGATGTCGCCGAACGCGTCCCGCGGATCGAAGCCCGCCCCGCCGCCACCCGGTCCGCGCATGCCTTCGAGGCCCGCGTGACCGAACTGGTCATAGGCCGCCCGCTTCTGCGCGTCGGACAGGACCTCGTAGGCCTCCTTCACTTCCTTGAACTTGTCGGTGGCCTCGTGATCGTCCGGGTTGCGATCCGGATGGAACTTCATCGCCAGGCGGCGATAGGCCTTCTTGATGTCCGCCTCGCTCGCCGTGCGGGGCACGTCGAGGACCTGGTAGTAATCGCGCTTCGACATTCGGGGTGCGGACCGGTCTGTAACGTGGAAACGCCGCGGGGGACGGATCCCCCGCGGCGGGTTGAGTCAGTTAGCGAAGCATAGCGCCTCGGGCTCGATCAGTTGCCCCGGCTGTCCTTGTCCTTCACTTCCTCGAACTCGGCGTCGAGCACCTCCTCCTTGCCGCCC
>CAZRKS010000355.1:0-2338 GCA_964600315.1 uncultured Steroidobacteraceae bacterium
CGGCGGCGACGCCGAGGGTGAAGAGATAGTCCACTCCTGCCGGAAACGGCGGGGCGAAGTGAATCCCTTGGTCCTGGGTTCGAATCCCAGCGGGCCCACCAGTTCACCGAGGCAAGTGTGCCGACATGTCGCGAACTGACGAGCAGGCGTGCAGGCACCCGCCGGGCGTGATGGCGCCCGTGGTCGACCGCAACCGCTGCGAGGGCAAGGCCGCCTGCGTGTCGGTGTGCCCGCTGAACGTGTTCGCCGTGGCCGTGCTGCCGGTCGCAGAGCGCCGCGGACTCTCCCTGCGCGGACGGATCAAGGGTTTCGCGCACGGCTGGAAGCAGGCGTTCACGCCGAACGAGGCGGCCTGCGAGGGTTGCGCCAGGTGCGTCGAGGCCTGCCCCGAAAGCGCCATCCGGCTCGTCCGCCGGTGAGAAGGTCGTCGCCCGATGCGTAGCGTCGCGCTGTTCGACACCGCCATCGGCCGCTGTGGGCTCGCCTGGGGTTCCCGCGGCCTCGTCGGCGTCCAGCTGCCGGAGCCGGTCGGCGCGGATCGCGCACGGCTGCTGCAGCGGTTTCCCGACGCCGTGGAGGGCGAGCCGCCGCCTGAGATCCGCGCAATCGTCGGGCGCGTCCAGGCGCATCTTGCCGGCGATGCGGCGGACCTCGACTCGATCGAACTCGACATGGGCGAGGTGCCGGAGTTCGACCGGCGCGTCTACGAACTCACCCGCGCGATCCCGCGCGGCGAGACGCGCACCTACGGCGAGATCGCCGCCGCGCTCGGCGACCCCGGCGCCGCGCGCGCGGTGGGGCAGGCGCTCGGCCGCAATCCGTTTCCGATCATCGTGCCGTGCCACAGGGTGCTCGCGGCCGCGGGACGGCCGGGCGGTTTCTCCGCTCACGGTGGCGTGGCGACCAAGCGCCGTCTGCTCGCGATCGAAGGCGCGCCGGGCAACGCCGAGTTCGACTTCTAGAGCAAAATAGAAATAGGGGACATTCCCCTAATACCACGCTGCGGAGGGCCTCTGCTGACCACATTCAGTCTCGACCTGCTGCAGACGCTCGGGACCGCCACGGCGCTTTTCTTCGTCGGGCACTTCCTCGTCGGCCGCTCGGCGTTCCTGCAGCGCTACAGCATTCCCGTGCCGGTGGTGGGCGGCGTGCTGTTCGCCGTCGCGGCTGCCGTCCTGGGGCTCGTCGCGCACGTGCAGTTCGGCGTCGATCCTTCGCCGAAGGACCCGCTGCTGCTCGCCTTCTTCGCCACGCTCGGGCTCGGTGCCGACGTGCGCTCGCTCGCACAGGGCGGTCGCAAGCTCGTCGTGCTGCTCTTCCTGTTCGTCGCGCTGATGGTGCTGCAGGACGCGGTCGGCCTCGGCATGGCGCGGCTGCTCGACCTGCATCCGCTGGTCGGGCTCCTCGGCGGCTCGATCTCGCTGATCGGCGGTCACGGCACGGCAGCCGCCTATGCGGCGAGCTTCACCGAGGTGCGCAACCTGCAGGGCGCGCTCGAACTCGGCATGGCGGCGGCGACCGCGGGGCTCGTGCTCGGCAGCCTGCTCGCGGGGCCGGTGGCGGAGCGGCTCATGAAACGATCCGGCGAGCGGGCCGCCGCATCGGGCAGCGGGCCGGCGCCGCGCGAGACGCGGCCGCATGGCGACAGTCCGGTCTTCGCGCCGATCACCGCCGAGCAACTCCTGTTCGTGCTCCTGGTGTGCCTGGCCTGCATCGGCGCGGCGCACGTCGTGAACGGCTGGATGCAGGGCACCGGGATCCTGCTGCCGGACTTCCTGTGGGCGCTGCTCGTCGGCATGGCGGTGCGCAACGGCGCCACGCTCCTGAAACTCGACGGCATCAACGACCGGGCGGTCCAGGCCGCGGGCAGCGTGTCGCTTTCGCTGTTCCTGATCATCGCACTGATGGGCCTCAGGATCCTCGATCTCGCGACCCTCGCCGGCCCGCTCATGCTCATCATCCTGGTGAACGCGGCCGCCACGGCGGCGTTCGCGTATTTCGTCACCAGCCGCGCGATGGGAGGCGACTACGACGCGGCGGTCGTGAGCGCCGGGCAGGTCGCCGCCGGCCTCGCCACGACCGCGGTCGGCATGTCGGTGATGCAGACGCTGACCGATCGCTACGGGCCGGCGCCGCTCGCGTTCCTGCTGGTGCCCATCGTCGGCGCGTTCTTCGCGGACATTGCCAACGCCATCGTGCTGCAGGCGTTCTTCGCACTGCCGGCGCTCGGGTTCTGACGGATGCGCGCGCTGTGGCGGTCGCTCTGGCTCGCGCTCTGCGCGCTGCTGCTCGCCGCGTGCACGCGCGGCCCGGAAGTGCCGCGCCTCGAGCGCGACGT
>CAZRKS010000356.1:0-2332 GCA_964600315.1 uncultured Steroidobacteraceae bacterium
CTCGTTCATCTGGCAACCGAAGGTGCGGACGTGGAGGCGCGGCATGGGCCGTCCCCGGCGACCTCAGAACGGGATCTCGTCGTCGAACTCGCCGCCCGAGGGCGCTGCCGCCGGCGCGGGCCGCTCGCCGCCGCCCATCGCACGCGGCTCCGATCGCGACTCCGTGCCGGCGCCGCCGCCGCCGCGGCTGCCGAGCATCTGCATCTCGTTCGCGATGATCTCCGTCGTGTAGCGGTCGCGGCCTTCCTTGTCCTGCCACTTGCGGGTGCGGATGCGGCCCTCGATGTACACCTGCGAGCCCTTGCGCAGGTATTCGGCCGCGATCTCGGCGAGGCGCTCGAAGGTGACGATGTTGTGCCACTCCGTCTGCTCGCGCTGCTCGCCCGTCTGCTTGTCCTTCCAGCTCTCGGAGGTCGCGATGCTGAAGTTGGTGACGGCTTTGCCGTTGGGCATGTAGCGCGTCTCGGGATCCTTGCCGAGATTGCCTACCAGGATGACTTTGTTGACTCCACGTGCCATGAGCGCTCACCCGATTGGAAAGGAGGGGAATTTTACGGCACCGGGACGCCCCGGCGGAAACCGTGAATCAGGCGCTTTCGTGCGCAATTGCGGGCCCGGCCCGGCCGTGCCAGGCGACCAGGGACCAGCCCGCCGCCACCGTCGCGCTGCCCCAGAACACGCCAGAGAGGCCGAACCGGCCGAGCAGCACGCCGCCGACCGCGCCACCGAGGAAGGCCCCGAGGAACTGCGCGGTGGCGAAGATGCCGAGCGCCGCGCCCCGGTCGGTGCCGGGCGCCGCCTGCGTGAGGAGCGCCGGCAGCCGCGCCTCGAGGTAATTGAACACGGCGAAGAACAGGGTCAGCGCGGCCAGCACCCGCCAGAGGTGCGCGTGGTCGAGCCCGAGCAGCGACTGCGCGCAGGCGACGAGGACGATCGCCAGCACGAACACGAGGCCGCCGCGTCCGCCGCGCTCGGTCGCCAGGATGAGCGGGACCGTGCCCGCGAGCGACGCGACGAACACGCCCAGATAGACCTTCCAGTGCCCGGCGGTGGCGATCCCGAGGTCGCCGGCCAGCACCTGCGGCACCGACAGAAAGGTGGCGGTCATGATGAAATGCAGCGCGAACACGCCGGCGTACAGCGGCCGGAGTGCCGGCCGCACGAGGATGTCGGCCATCGCCGACAGTTCCCGGGCCTCGCTGCCCCCGGTGCGCGCCGGCTCGAGCGGGACCGCGAGATGGAGCAGGGCGAGGCCGGCAAGCGCCATGGCGAGCATGATCAGGAAGATTCCCGGCACGCCGATCGCCGCATCGAGCACCGGCGCCAGCACGAGCGCCAGCACGAAGGACATCCCGATGCTGATGCCGACGAAGGCCATGGCGCGCGTGCGGACCTCGGCGCGGGTCAGGTCGGCGAGCAGTGCAGTGACGGAGGCCGACACGGCGCCCGCGCCCTGCACCAGCCGCGCGACGAAGAGCGCGAGCAGGGAGTGTGCGAGCGCACCGATCAGCGAGCCTGCGGCGTAGAACACCAGGCCGATGGTGATGATCGGCTTGCGTCCGTATCGATCGGACCAGCGCCCGAACGGCAGCTGCAGGACGGCCTGGGTGAGACCGTAGGCGCCCATGGCGAGCCCGAGGAGCTCCGGCGAGTAGTCCGGCATCTCGCGGGCGTAGAGCGCCAGCACGGGCAGCAGCAGGAACAGCCCGAGCATGCGCGTCGCGTAGATCGCGGCGAGCGCGCCGACGGACCGGCGCTCCTGGGGCAGCAGTGCCGGCCGCGGTGATTGGTTCCGGGTGCGGATTGGCGTTGTCTCCGAGGGAGCGCCTATATTAGCAGGCTGCCCGGCGGGCATCGGAGTCCGGACCCGTTCATGGACGTCATACGCATTCGCGGCGCGCGCACCCACAACTTGCAGGGGATCGACCTCGACCTGCCGCGCAACCGGCTGATCGTCATCACCGGACTTTCGGGCTCCGGCAAGTCCTCGCTAGCGTTCGACACGATCTATGCGGAGGGCCAGCGGCGCTACGTCGAGTCGCTGTCGGCCTATGCACGGCAGTTCCTCTCGGTGATGGAGAAGCCGGACGTCGACCACATCGAGGGACTCTCCCCCGCCATCGCGATCGAGCAGAAGGCGACCTCGCACAACCCGCGTTCGACGGTCGGCACCGTCACCGAGATCTACGACTACCTGCGCGTGCTGTTCGCGAGGGCCGGCGTGCCGCGCTGCCCCGAGCACGGGCAGCCGCTCGCGGCTCAGACCGTGAGCCAGATGGTCGACCAGGTGCTCGCGCTGCCGGAGGGCACGGCGGTGCTGCTGCTCGCGCCG
>CAZRKS010000357.1:0-2332 GCA_964600315.1 uncultured Steroidobacteraceae bacterium
TATCTTGCCGGATCTATTCGGTTCGGTCGTGATGAAACTTCATTGCACGAGGTATGGCACAAATGAAACTGGGTGTAGGAGCAGTCAGTCTCGGAGGCTTCTCCGAGTGTCTCGAGTGGGCAAAGCTGGTCGAAGGGTACGGGTTCGACAGCATGGGCTACACCGATGATGCCATGTACAAGCCAGGTTGGCCCTTCTGTTATGCAGCTGCCCTGAACACCAGTCGTGTTCAGCTCGGTGTTACTGTTTCCAATCCCATTCTGACGCACCCTTCCATACTGGCAAGCAATACGGCTGTTTTGGACGAGATGTCGAACGGGCGGGCATATCTCGGTATTGCCCGCGGCCATTTGGAGATCTTCGACATGATGTTCAAGATCAGGCCAGTGAAACCGTTGACGATGTTGCGCGAAGCGATCGAAATGTCGAAGCGGCTCTGGAGCGGGGACAAGACGCCCTACGAAGGTGAGGTCTTTTATGCTTCGGAAGAGGCGTGCCTGAAGTGGAGCTTGCCGGTACGCGCGGATATCCCTGTGCTGGTCGGTGCGTGGGGACCGAAAGCGGTGACGATGGCTGGCGGCTTGGCTAATCGCGTCCTGGCCTATGGTGTGTGGGACAAGGGTTACGCCAACCTGCTGCAGAAATGCATTGTCGACGGTGCAAAAAGGGCTGGACGCGATCCCGCCGAGTGTCAGTTGGAGCTGGAACCGATTTTCACGATCAAGGAGAGCGCGGAGGAGGCAAAAGAGAAGGCTCGTGAGGATCTGGCCATGTTTTTTCCGTATTTGTCACCGATAGTCGACCATGTCATTGAGCCAGAGTTGCTCGGCAGGCTGAATGAAGCTGTCGGTCACGGTGATATGCAGAAAGCGAAAGCGCTGATCTCTGACGAATTGCTCGATCGGTTCTGCCTATATGGTACTCCCACTCGAGTAATCGAAAGGATCGAAGAAGTGACTGCAGCTACGGGTGCGACACGGGTGAGTTTCGACATGCCATTCAATCCTGCGGATGTCACGGAGTACATTCATCTGCTTGGAAAGAAAGTCATGCCGCATTTCGCGGGGAAGTGAACTCGTCGGGACACAGCCTATGATCCGGTATTTGCGGTCGGACTTCGAGGCAGTCGATTCCACGAAGGTAGACGGCGGTGCGACAATCGAAGAACGGGTGATGGTGACCTCATCCGAGTTCGAGGGCGTTGGGGAGATCGGTTGCGCCCGTATGAGCAAAGGGCTGCAAATGAGACATGGGCCGCTTCGCGTATGGACCCATATGGCGGTATTGGCAGGCAGGGTTCACCTCGAAAGCGATGGCGAGCATGTGACTTTGTCTGCTGGCGGTATCTTCTTCATACCCGCGGGTAGTCCACATACGGAAACCGTGCTCGAAGACGATACCGTTCTTGCGTATGTGACCGGACCGTTCGATGATCCGACTGCGCTTGACAATTATTCAATTTCGACAGTGAAAGTGCAAACCTGAGCTGCAGTAGCTGTGACTCGGCTGCGGTGATGAGCCGCCACCCTCAGGTGGCTACGAGAACAGAGGTCGCGCCAGCGATTTCTTCAGGTTGCTTTCAGCGACTCACACATTGAAGTCCCCCGGCGCCGCCGGGGGGAGAGTTGCCAGTGCTGCCGCTTCTGGGGAACCGCTCAGTCCGGCTGGCGCCGCGCCGTCTGCTCGATGGCGCCGAATACCGAGCGGTCCGCGGCATCGCGCATCTCGATGCGGACGCGGTCGCGCGAAGCGCATGAACGGCGTGGCGGGCTTGCCGTCGCGGATGGTCTCGATCATGCTGATCTCGGCGATGCAGGAATAGCGCAGGCCGGGCGCAAGGCGCTTGTGTTGCGCACGATCACGGCGCTCTCGGGCGAGGACCCGGCGAGCGAGCGGGTGGCGAAGGCGCGCGGGTTTTCCCTGCACGCCGGCGTGGGCTGCGAGGCGCACCAACGCGACGTGCGCGAGCGGCTGTGCCGCTACATCGCGCGCCCGGCGGTGGCCGAGCAGCGACTTACGGTGAACGCACACGGCAAGGTGGTGTACCTGCTGAAGACGCCGTACCGGGACGGGACGACGCACGTCGTGTTCGAACCCCTCGACTTCATCGCCCGCCTTTGCTGCGCTCGTCCCGCGCCCGCGCGTGAACCTCACGCGCTACCACGGGGTGCTGGCGCCGAATCACCGCTGGCGTGCGGAGGTGACGCCTTCCGCGCGGGGCAGGGGGAGGAGGGAACCCGCTCAGCCCGAGAAGTCCATGATCGAGCGGCATGCGGCCATGACGTGGGCGAGGCGACTGAAGCGGGTCTTTGGGATCATCGGGATCTTCTCG
>CAZRKS010000358.1:0-2331 GCA_964600315.1 uncultured Steroidobacteraceae bacterium
AGGAATTTCGCTACCTTAGGACCGTTATAGTTACGGCCGCCATTCACCAGGGCTTGGGGTCAGTGCTTTGCTATTGCTAGCTAACACCTCGCTTTAACCTTTTGGCATTGGGCAGGCATCACACCATATACTTCCCCTTACGCGGGTTTGCATAGTGCTGTGTTTTTGGTAAACAGTCGCTTGGGCCATTTCTCTGCGGCCACAGTATGCTCATGTCGCGAAGACAATCACATCCCGTGGCTCCTCTTCTCCCGAAGTTACGAGGATAATTTGCCGAGTTCCTTAACGAGAGTTCACTCGCGCGCCTGAGAATATTCATCTCACCCACCTGTGTCGGTTTTGGTACGGTCACCATCAGCGGCTAGAGATTATTTCCTGGAAGCCTAGCGCCACACCATCAGTTCCCCCGAAGGTTCCCTTTGGCCACAGCCTAACATTATGTCGACGGATTTACCTATCAACCAGTCTCACTGTGTCACGGACACGTCCAATGGTCCGCGTGCTTAACATACTTCGTCATCCCATTACCATAGCTTTAGGTGGTGCAGGAATATTTAACCTGCTTTCCATCGCCTACGCGTTTCCGCCTCGGCTTAGGGACCGACTAACCCAGGGAAGACGAGCTTTACCCTGGAAACCTTAGGTTTTCGGCGAGGAAGATTTTCACTTCCTTTATCGTTTACTCATGCCATGGATTATCACTAGTATGCGCTCCACTGCTCCTTACGGTACAGCTTCACTGCTGCATACTACGCTCTCCTACCGCGCCACTTACGTGGCACCCGTGATTTCGGCACTATGCTTAGCCCCGATAATTATCGGCGCAAAATCTCTCGATTGGTGAGCTGTTACGCACTCTTTAAATGATGGCTGCCTCTAAGCCAACATCCCAACTGTTTTAGAGATTTCACTACCTTACTCACTTAGCATAGATTTAGGGGCCTTAATCGACGGTCTGGGCTGTTCCCCTCTTGACAATGAAGCTTATCCCCCACTGTCTATCTCCCGGTTCACACTTTGGTATTCGGAGTTTGGTTTCCGTTGGTAGGCCGGTAGGCCCCCGCTGGAATCCAGTGCTCTACCCCCAAAGCTTTATAAACCGAGGCTAACCCTAAAGTTATTTCGGAGAGAACAAGATATCTCCAAGTTTGATTAGCCTTTCACCCCTATCCACAACTCATCCAAAACTTTTTCAACAGTTACTAGTTCGGTCCTCCACAAGGTGTTACCCCTGCTTCAACCTGGTCATGGATAGATCACTTGGTTTCGTGTCTACGCCATACGACTTTATCGCCCATTTAAGACTTGCTTTCGCTTCGGCTCCGGAATGACATCCCTTAACCTTGCCGTATAGCGTAACTCCCTGGCTCATCATGCAAAAGGCACGCCGTCAGCCATTCCCCATAAGGGGCATAGGCCTTCGACCGTTTGTAAGCTGCTGGTTTCAGGTTCTATTTCACTCCCCTAACAGGGGTTCTTTTCACCTTTCCTTCGCAGTACTGGTTCACTATCGGTTATTTACGAGTATTTAGCCTTGGAGAGTGGTCTCCCCAGATTCAGACCGGGTTTCACGTGTCCGGCCCTACTCAGGTGCTTATCCTGGAATTTTTTTCTTTCGCCTACGGGACTATCACCCTGTATCGTCTAGTTTTCCAAAAATGTTCGACTAGAAAAAAATCCTCTTTTGACAAGTCCTACAACCCCGAAGCCAATGACTTCGGTTTGGGCTTTTCCCCTTTCGCTCGCCGCTACCGAGGGAATCTCTTTTGATTTCTTTTCCTCTGCTTACTAAAATGTTTTTGTTCAGCAGGTCTCGCTTCCCGCACCTATGAATTCAGTGCAGGATTGTGGGAGATTAATCCCACCAGGTTGCCCCATTCGGAAATCCCCGGATCAAAGCTTTATTCCAGCTCCCCGAGGCTTATCGCAGGTTATCACGTCCTTCATCGCCTGTAAATACCAAGGCATCCACCAGCAGCTCTTAATAGCTTGATCGGAAAATTACCGACAAACTTCACCGAGTATTAGATGGTCCTTTCTCAAACGCTTTTTCGTAGTAGTAAATTTGCTATGACAATACTCTCAAGATTAGATCTTGACAGCGATAATGAAACAGAGTGCAGTGTGGCCCCAACCTAGTTTGTCGCAATGACAAACTTGTCCTTAAAAGGAGGTGATCCAGCCCCACCTTCCGATAGGGCTACCTTGTTACGACTTAATCCCAGTCATCAGCCTTACCTTAGGCACCTCTCCCCTTGCGGTTGAGTCAGTGACTTCGGGCAAACCCAACTCCCATGATTTGACGGGCGGTGTGTACAAGGCCCGGGAACG
>CAZRKS010000359.1:0-2323 GCA_964600315.1 uncultured Steroidobacteraceae bacterium
CCGCGCACCCGAAGTACATGCTCTCGGGCAGCATCGACACCGACAAGAAGCACTCGGCCATCAACACGCTCAGGACCCGCGGACGACGCGTGGTGGCCGAGGCGGTGTTGAAGCGCGAGGTGCTCGAGCGGCTGATGCGCGTCGACACCCGGACGCTGTTCAGCGCGCGCCAGGTGTCGAACGCCGGGTCGATGCTGGCCGGCACCGCCTACAACGGGCCGCACGCGGCGAACGGCATCACCGCGATGTTCATCGCCTGCGGGCAGGACGTCGCCAACGTCGCCGAATCTCACGCGGGCATCACCTACGCGCAACTGCTCGAGAACGGCGACTACTACTGGTCGGTGACGCTGACTTCGCTCATCGTCGCGTCCTACGGCGGCGGCACCGGCCTGCCGACCCAGCGCGAGTGCCTCGAGACGCTCGGCTGCTACGGCACCGGGAAGGCCGACAAGCTCGCGGAGATCGTCGCCGGCGTCGTGCTGGCGGGTGACATCTCGCTCGGCTGCGCGGTGCTCGCCGACGAGTGGGTCACCTCGCACGAGCGCATGGGCCGCAACCGGCCATGAGCCGCCGGCGGGGACGCGGGACGTCCGGAATCTAGGTATTTGTCGCGGCTCCCTGCGGCGATTCGGGGACTGCGCCGGGTATAGAGTCGCGGGCGAAGGATTGCCTTTGCGCGGCGCGACCGGCGATGAGGATCGATCGCTATGTCCACGACGAGCGTCTCACCTGGGGCGCGGGCGGCGTACTGCTGATCGTCACTTCGGTGCACGTCGCCGGCATCGGCGGGCTGCTGGTCAGCCGTCCCGAGCCCGTCCAGGGCGTCCTGCCACCCGTGTTCCAGGTCAGTCTCGAACGCCTGCCGCCGCCGAAACTGCCCCCCGCACTGGTTCCCGAGCCAGAGCCTGAGGTGCCGGACCCGCGTGACGCCTCCACGTCGCCGCCGAAGAAGACCCGCCCGGTGCCGATCCTGGTCGACACCCCTGTCACCGACCCCGTCCCACCAGACACCCAGGTCCGGCCGTACCAGCCCGGTGACGAACTGCTCGAGGGCGAACCGGGGCCGCCGAGTCCGCCCGGTGCCGTCGTCGGCGGGACCGGCGACGTGTCGCCGACACGGGAGGAGCCGGCCCACATGGCGAAGGTCGAGCTCGTCCGCATGAAGCCGCCGGTCTATCCGCCTCGCTGCCTGCGTCTCGGTCTCGAGGGTGTCGTGCGGGTGCGCGTGCTCGTCGGCGAGAACGGCGTGCCACAGGAAGTCGCGATTGCCGCCACGAGTGGCGAGGCGCTGCTCGACGAGGCGGCTCTCGAGGCGGTCCGGGAGTGGGTGTTCAAGCCTGCCCTGCGCAACGGCGTGCCGGCACGATCGTGGGCCGTCGTTCCCATCGAGTTCAAGCTGATCGACTGAAGGTCGAGGAGCCCGACATGCATCCGACCGAAGCGCTGACGACCATGAGTTTCGCCAACTTCCTGCGGCAGACGGACGCCGTGGGCCTGTTCGTCTTCGGACTGCTGGTCGTCATGTCGATCGTCTCGTGGTACTTCATCATCCTCAAGTTCGTCCGCGTGGTGCGGATCCGCACCCGGTCGAACCACGTGGTCAGCTCGTTCTGGAAGACGCCCTCGGACCAGGCGACCGGCTACCTGGAGCACCAGCCCGACTGGGAGCCGTTCTCGAAGATCGCGCTCGACGCGGAATTCGCCATGCAGCACCACGACCAGCTGACCGAGGATCGCCTCGCGGGCACCCTGCACCGCGCCGACTTCCTCGACCGTTCGTTGCGCGCGTCGATCAACCGCGAGATGGAGCGGCTCGAGACCGGGCTCACGTTTCTCGCGACCGTGGGCAGCACGGCGCCGTTCGTCGGGCTCTTTGGCACGGTGTGGGGCATCTTCCACGCGCTCGTCCGCATCGGCGCAACCGGCGAGACCTCGCTCGACCAGGTCGCGGGCCCGGTGGGCGAGGCGCTGATCATGACCGCCCTCGGCCTCGCGGTGGCGGTGCCGGCGGTGCTCGGCTACAACCTGCTGGTCCGCAACAACCGCGTGATCATCGCGAGCTTCCACGCGTTCGCCGAGGACCTGCTCGCGTACCTCACGACCGGCGCGCGGGTGCCCTCCTCCATGGACCAGCACCGGGCCCGCGCGAAGCAGGCGGCCTGAACCGAAGCGGAGCAAGCGATGGCATTCAGCGGACTCGGCGGCGGCGGCCAGCCGCACAGCACCCCGATGGCGGAAATCAACACGACGCCGCTCGTCGACGTCATGCTGGTGCTGCTGATCATCTTCATGATCACGGCGCCGCTGCTCGCCCACAAGA
>CAZRKS010000360.1:0-2308 GCA_964600315.1 uncultured Steroidobacteraceae bacterium
CGCGGCTTCTACGGCGGCACGGTCGGCTACTTCGGGCACGGCGGCGACATGGACCAGGCGATCACGATCCGCACGCTGGTCTTCCACGGCGACACCTACAGCTTCCAGGCGGGCGCGGGCATCGTCGCCGACAGCGTGCCGATCAACGAGTACCGCGAAGTGCTCGCGAAGAGCGCGGTGCTGAGACGCGCGCTCGAGCTCGCGCGGGAGGGGCTGTGATGAGCCGTGCGCCGCGCCTGCTGCTCGTCGACAACTACGACAGCTTCACCTACAACCTCGTGCAGGCCTTCCTCGTGCTCGGCGCCGACGTGCTGGTGCACCGCAACGACGCGATCACGGTGGCGGAGGCCGAGGCGCTCGCGCCGACGCACCTCTGCATCTCGCCCGGGCCGGGCACGCCGCGCGACGCCGGCGTCTCCATGACCATGATCCGCGCGTTCGCGGGACGCATTCCCGTGCTCGGGGTCTGCCTCGGCCACCAGTCGATCGTCGAGGCGCTCGGCGGCGACGTGGTGCGCGCGGGCCGGTTGATGCACGGCAAGGTCTCGAAGGTCGAGCACGACGGTCGCGGCCTGTTCGCCGGCCTGCCGCAGCCGTTCGAGGCGGGACGCTACCACTCGCTGATCGCGGGGCCCGCGACCCTGCCCGCCGTGCTCGAAGTGTCCGCGCGCACGGCCGAGGGCGAGATCATGGGCGTGCGCCACCGGGAGTTCACCGTCGACGGCGTGCAGTTCCACCCCGAGAGCATCCTCACGCCGGACGGCCCGGCGCTGATGGGCAACTTCCTCGCGCTCACCGGCGGGCGGCGGACGGGCTGAGCCCGGCGGCACGATGGCCGAACTGCGCGACATCCTCGAACGGCTGCTCGAACGGCAGGACCTCGCCGAGGCGGAGGCGGCCGCGCTGCTCGTGTCGCTCACGGACTCGACGCTCGCTCCGGCGCTCGCGGGCGCGCTGCTCGCGGCGCTGCGCGCCAAGGGCGTCACGCCGGCGGAGGTGCGCGGCTTTGCGGGCGCCATGCGCGGACTCGCGCGTCGCCCGAGCCTGCCGCCCGGTCCGCCGGCGATCGACGTCGTCGGCACCGGCGGCGATGCCTCGGGCAGCTTCAATCTCTCGACCGGTGCGGCATTGCTGGTCGCGGCGATGGGTGTGCGCGTCGTGAAGCACGGCAATCGCTCCGTCTCCAGCCGTTCCGGCAGTGCCGACCTGCTCGAGGCGCTCGGGCTCCCGCTGCCGCTCGACGAGCGGACGAGCGGCGACTGCCTCGCCGCCACGGGCTTCACGTTCCTCTTCGCGCCGCATTATCACCCGGCCATGAAGGAGATCGCGCCCGTGCGCCGCGCGCTCGGCGTGCGCACCGTCTTCAACCTGCTCGGTCCGCTGACGAATCCCGCGGAGCCGCCGTTCAGCCTGATCGGCGCCTACAGCGCGGAGGCCGCGCGGCTCATGGCGGAGACCCTCGCCGGCATGCCCATCGAGCGCGTCTTCGTGGTCCACGGTGAGCCCGGCTGGGACGAGGCCACGCCCGTGGGGCCGTTCGAACTCTACGACGTGCGTCCAGGCTGCGTCCGGCGCGAGGTTCGCGATCCGCAGGCGTTCGGCGTGAGTCGCTGCCGGGCCGAGGATCTCGCCGGTGGCGACGCCGCGCACAACGCCCTCGGCCTCCGCGCGGTGTTCGAGGGCCGCGACCGGGGCGCGCACCGCGACGCGATCGTGCTGAATGCCGCGCTCGCGCTCGAGGTGACGGGTGCTGTCGGCGGGGCGCGTGATGGCGTGCTCGCGGCCGCCGCGGCGATCGATCGTGGCGACGGGGCCGGCTTGCTGGCGCGGCTCGCCGCCTTCGGACGCGGCGCGGCGGGCGCGAGCTGACCATGTCGCTGCTCGCGGACATGGTGCGCTCCGGCATCCGTCGCGTCGCGGAGGCCCGCGAGCGGGTTCCGGAAGCGGCGTTGCGCGCGGCCGCGCTCGCGACCCCCACGCCGCCGCCGCTGCGTCTCGAGGCCGACGGCTTCGACCTCATCGCCGAACTGAAGCTGCGCTCGCCGTCGGTCGGTGATCTCTCGGCATCGACGATCGATCCCGTGCGCCGGCTCGAAGCCTATGCCGAAGGCGGCGCGGCGGTCTGCTCCATTCTCACGGAGCCCACGCGCTTCGACGGCGACCTCGAGCACCTGCGCCTCGCCGCCGAGACGCTGCAGCCCTACGGCGTGCCGGCGCTGCGCAAGGACTTTCTCGTCGATCCCTACCAGGTCCTCGAGGCGCGCGCCTACGGCGCCTCGGGCGTGCTGCTCATCGTGCGCATGGTGCC
>CAZRKS010000361.1:0-2304 GCA_964600315.1 uncultured Steroidobacteraceae bacterium
AGGCGGTCGGGCGGATCCTCGGCAAGGGCTACTCGCCCGCCGACTACGCGCTGCTCTGCTACGGCGGCGGCGGGCCGCTGCACGTCGCCGGCTACACCGCCGACGTCCCCTATCGCGACGTGCTGATCCCGGCCTGGGCGGCGGGGTTCTCGGCATACGGCTGCGCCTGCGCCCCGTTCGAGTACCGCTACGACCAGACCATCGACCTGCCGATCGGCGCCGCCGGGCTCGCCGCCGACGAGGGGACCAAGGCCGGCATCGGGATGATGGTCACCGGCGCCTGGCGCGGGCTCGAGGAGAAGGTGGCCGCCGAGTTCGCGAAGTCCGGCGTCGCGCGGGAGCGGATCGAGTTCCGGCACGCCGTCCGGATGCAGTACTACGGCCAGCTCAACGACATCGAGATCGCCTCTCCGCACAGCGAGCTCGCCGAGGCCGCGCATGTCGACGCGCTGATCGCGACCTTCGAGGACGCCTACGGGAAGGTCTACGCGCGCTCGGCGCGCTCACCCGAGCTCGGCTACCTGATCACCCACGCGATCGTCACCGGGTCGGTCCCGGTCGAGACGCCGGTCCTGCCCGACGAGGAGCCGACCGACGGGACGCCCCCGGAGAAGGACCGCCGCCCGGTCCACTGGGGCGACGGCTGGGCGGAGACCGCGATCCACGAGCTCGCCGAGGTGCGGGCGGGACATGCGATCGCGGGGCCGGCGATCATCGAGTCGGTCGCGACGACGCTGGCGATCCCCCCGGGCCGGAGCGTCCGCCTCGACCGCAGCCAGATCTTCCACATGTCGATCGCCGAGGAGGGCGGAGGATGACGATCGTCGAGGCCACCAGGGAGCTCGAGCCGGACGGCACCCCGATCGGGTGGGACGGCCGCACGCTCGCGGAGATGCTCGAGGACTCCGATCGGCTCTTCGCCGAGACCGGCGCGTACGCGGGCCTGACCGGCGAGCTCGAGCTCAAGGAGCGCGACCCGATCGGCTACGAGAAGCTGTTCGCGCGGCTCCGCGGCGGCCTCGTCTCGGCCCGCGAGACCGCGCTCAACATCTCCGCCTCGCCGATCGTCCGCGAGCTCGGTGAGCTCTGCTTCGCGCTCTACACGCCCGAGGGCGACTCGATAGCGCTCTCGACCGGCATCATCGTCCACGTCCACACGATGTCGGACGCGATCAAGTACATGGTCCGCTCCGACTACGAGTCGAACCCGGGGATCGCGCCGGGCGACATCTTCGCCAACAACGACCCGATCATCGGCGACGTCCACAACGCCGACGTGCAGACGTTCGTGCCGATCTTCGACCACACGGACCCCGACCGGCCGGAGCTGATCGCCTGGGCCGGCGGCGTCACCCACGTCCTCGACATCGGCGCCTCGACTCCCGGCGGCGTGCCGGTCGGGCCGACGAACCGCCTCGACGACGGCCTCGACCTGCCGTGCATGAAGATCGGCGAGGGCGACGAGCTCGCCCGCTGGCACCTGACCCGCGCCGCGAAGCAGACGCGGGCGCCGATGTACTACCTGCTCGACGAGCGCACCCGGCTGGCCGGCTGCCACATGATCCGCGACGCCGTCGAGCGCGTCGTCCTCGAGGAGGGAGTCGAGCGCTTCAAGCGGTTCAGCCGCGAGGTGATCGAGGACGGCCGGCGCTCGTTCAAGTCGCGGATCGCGGAGATGACCGTGCCGGGGCGCTACCGCTCGGCGTCGAACTTCGACCTCACGTTCGCCGACAAGGAGACGCTGCCGGCGCGGGCCCGCCGCGACTTCGTCATGCACGCGCCGTTCGAGGTCCGGATCGGCGGCGACGGCGAGTACTCGCTCGACCTCGAGGGATCCTCGGCATGGGGTTGGCACTCGATGAACTGCACCCCGTCGGGGATGCAGGGCGCGATCTGGGTGATGTTCACGCAGACCCTGATCTGCAACGACAAGGTCAACGACGGCGCCTACTTCGCGATCGAGACCAACTTCCCCGAGGGGACGATCGCCAACCTCGGCGACGCCGACGGCTCGACCGGGATCGCGTGGGCGTTCCTGCAGCCGGCCTTCCTCGGGTTCGCGCGGACGCTCGCCCGCGGCCTGCAGGCGCGCGGCTTCATCGAGGAAGTGATGGCGCCCTACTCGGTCAGCGGCAACGTGATCCAGGGCGGCGGCATCGACCAGTACGGCAGCTCGTCGGCGATCATGAACTTCGAGATCGCGGCGCAGGGGATGGGCGCCAAGTACGTGCTCGACGGCACCGACACCTGCGCGGCGATGTTCAACCCCGAGGGCGACGCCGGCGACGTCGAGATGTGGGAGCT
>CAZRKS010000362.1:0-2299 GCA_964600315.1 uncultured Steroidobacteraceae bacterium
AGAACGGCTTCACCAGCCAGTTGACGAAGAGCGTCACGCCGATGCCGCGCACGTGCCTTCGCACTTCGTGCAATGCCGTGAAGTCCACCTTCACCAGCATCGGGATGATCATGACCCAGATGAGGAGCCCCACCGGGAGGTTCACGCGCGCGATCTCGAGGCGCCCGACGGCCTGCGAGAACCCGGGCAGGACTTGCCCGACGAGGATGCCGACGCCGATGCAGGCGAACACCCAGAGCGTCAGGTAGCGCTCGAAGACACTCATCGGCGCGCCGCTGGCGCGCTTCGCCGTCACTTCGCATTGGGCGGACATCTGCGTTGCCTCAGGTCACCTGCGTGCCGATGCGGTCCATCTCGGCCTTGAGCCGCGCCGGGTCCCGCCGGAGTTCCGCGAGCGGCAGGGCGAGAAACGCCTCGATGCGACGGCGCAGCGTCCGGTAAGCCTTCATGAACTCCGCGTCGATCTCCGCGTCCGTTCCGGTCGCGTGTGCGGGATCGTCCACGCCCCAGTGCGCGCGCAGCGCGGGACCGAGATAGGCCGGGCAGGTTTCCCCGGCGGCGCTCGCACAGACAGTGATCACGATGTCGGGCGTCTCGGGCAGGTCGTCCCACGACTTGCTGTGGCAGCCCGTGGCCGGGATGCCTTCGCGTGCGAGCAACGCCAGCGAGCGCGGATGCACCTGTCCCGTCGGCCGGCTGCCCGCGCTCATCGCGCGCCAGCCGGCGGGTGCGAGGTGATTGAAGGTCGCCTCGCCGAGGATGGAGCGGCAGGAGTTGCCGGTGCACAGGAATAGCACCCGCGTCGTCGCGGGGGCGGTGGTCGCTCGTCCGGCGTCGCCGAGCGACTTGCTCATGCCGTGCGCTTCCGGCGGGCCGGCGTGCTGCCCGGCAGGCAGGCTCGTCCGCCGCAGCAGTTTTCGCCGAGGAACGCGATCAGCTCGTTCATCGCGGCGAAGCGCGCGGAGTAATAGATGAAACGGCTTTCCTGCCGCGACTCGACGAGGCCGGCCTGCGACAGGGCCTTGACGTGAAACGAGAGCGTGCTGGCCGGGATGCGCAGTCGCTCCGCGATCTCGCCTGCCGCCAGCCCTTCCGGGCCGGCCTGGACGAGCAGGCGGAACACCTCGAGACGACTGTCCTGGGCGAGGGCGGCAAGCGAGCGGACGGCCTGCTGGATATCCATGCTTCCAGAATTATCGAAATATCAAGTCGCGTCAAGCCCGCGCCGGTCCGCCGTGTCTCCCGGGCTGGGCTCGGCGAGTACTTGCCTATTCTAGCGACTTCTAGAATACTCGGCACATGGCGCCCGCCGCCCGCCAGTTCAAGGACCGCATCTACGAGCAGATCGCCCGCATCAGCAAGGCGGCATCGGCGCCACAGCGGCTCGAACTGCTCGACCTGCTCTCCCAGGGGCCACGCACCGTCGAGGTGCTGGCCGATCTCGCCGGACTCACGGTCGGCAACGCCTCGCAACACCTTAAGGTGCTGCGCGCCGCGCGACTGGTCGATGCGGAAAAGCGCGGGCTGTACGTCGAATACCGTCTGGCCGACGACGACGTCGCGCGCTTCCTCGTCGCATTGCGCACTCTCGCCCGGTCGCGCCTCGCCGAGATCGAGCGCATGACGCGCGAATACCTCGAGCGGCCCGGCTCGCTCGAAGCGGTCGAGGGCGACGAACTGGTGCGACGCGTCCGCAGTGGCGAGGTGACGGTGCTCGACGTGCGCCCGGCCGAGGAATACCGGGCGGGACACATCCCGGGCGCCCGCTCGATCCCGGTCACGGAACTCGCGGGGCGCCTCGGCGAGGTGCCGAGAGACCGCGAGGTCGTGGCCTATTGTCGGGGTCCATACTGCGTGATGGCCGTCGAGGCCGTCGATCTCCTGCGCCGCAGGGGATTCGTCGCGCACCGCATGGAGCAGGGCGTCCCGGACTGGCGCGCGCGGGGATGGCGCGTCGTTGCAGCCCCGGAGGCGCTGCGGCGGCCGCGTCGCGGCGGAGTCTCCCGATGACCCCGGTCAGGCTCGGGCTCAGGGAGAACCTCTGGCAGTTCTCGCTGCTGGTGGTCGTGAACGCGTTCGTCGGCGCCATGGTCGGCCTCGAGCGCTCGATCCTGCCGCCGCTGGCCGAGCAGGAATTCCACCTCGTCGCGAAGACCGCGGTGCTGTCGTTCATCGTCGTGTTCGGCGTCACCAAGGCGCTGACCAACTATCTCGCCGGCCGCCTGTCCGACCGCTTCGGCCGCAAGCACGTGCTGGTGGCGGGATGGCTGGTCGCGGCACCGGTGCCGTTCCTGCTGAT
>CAZRKS010000363.1:0-2296 GCA_964600315.1 uncultured Steroidobacteraceae bacterium
CCTCGGCACCGAGCGCCTTCGCGATCTGCACCGCGAAGGTGCCGACGCCGCCCGACGCGCCGTTGATCAGCACTTTCTGGCCGGGTTTCAGTTGTCCCTTGTCACGCAGCGCCTGCAGCGCGGTGACCGCCGCGACCGGCACGGACGCCGCCTGCTCGAAACTGAGTCGCGCGGGCTTCGGCACGACGTTGCCTGCGGCCCGGACGGTCACGTACTCGGCGAGGGCGCCGCTGCGGGCGCCGAACACTGCGTCGCCGGAGCGCAGCTGCGTGACGTTGCGGCCGACCGCCTCCACGGTGCCGGCGAAGTCGACGCCGACCCGCGGGTCGCTCGGGCGGCCGAGGCCGGCTCCGAAGCGCATGATGTACGGCACGCCGCGCACGAAGTGCCAGTCGAGCGGGTTCACTGCGGCGGCGCGGACTTTCACCAGCACCTCGTCGTCGCCCGGCACCGGCTTCGCGACCTCGGCGACCTGCAGGATCTCGGGCGGGCCATAGCAGCGATGGACGAGCGCTTTCATGGGGGTCGTGCCAGGTGAGAGGGCGGGCGCCGGGTCGGTCGGGCAGGGGGCATCGCGGCTGATGGCGATTGCGCCGGCCACGACCGCGACGACGATGAGGGCAGCGAGGATCTTGAGCAGGCGTTTCATGGCGTTCATGGCCTCGCAGGACCGAGCGACCGGTTGGGGTGGGCGGATTCTCCGCAAACGCACCCGATTCTCGCCAGCGGAATGCGACGGATGGCGGCTACAGTCGCGCGAACTGGTGCGTTGTCCCCTGGATTTCCTTACACTTGCAAAAAGGTAAGGAATCTGATGGCAGGCAACGCGCAATGAGCGAAGCAAAAATGACCAGCAAGGGACAAATCACTTTGCCGAAGGACATCCGGGAAAGGCTCGGGCTCCGGCAGGGTGACCGGGTCCGGTTTCTCCTCGAGGCCGATGGACGTGTGAGGCTCATGCCGGCCAATCGGGACATTTCCGAACTGGTGGGCATCCTTCCCAAGCCCAGGCGCGCCCTGTCGATCGAAGAGATGGACGAAGGCATCGCAAGGCACGTGACGGAGAAGTTCAAGTACCATGATCGGGATTGACACCAACGTACTCGTGCGGATGGCGGTGGCCGACAATCCGCGGCAGGCAAACGCTGCCCGCGACTTCATTCAACGCCATTGCACCGCCGACGATCCGGGACTGGTCTCAAACGTCGCGCTCGCCGAATTCACGTGGACGCTTGCGCGGACATACGCGTGCACCCGCGAGCAGATCGCCGAGGCCGTCGAGCAGATCCTGGAGACGGTTCAGCTTCAGGTGGAGTCGTCCGCGGACGTGACCGAGGCTGTGAAAGACTACCTCAGCAGTTCCGCGGATTTCTCTGACTGCCTGATCGCTCAGTCCTGCCGCTCGGCGGGCTGCGAATACACGATCACTTTCGACCGCAAGGCCGCGAAGCTGCCGGGCTTCAAGCTGCTCCCGTCCGCGTGAGGAAACCAGAAATTCGGGGCCATTCCCCTAATTTCTACACGTTGAAGAACCGCAGCTCCCCGAACTGCGCGACCGCATCTTCCTCCCGGATCGCCCCCGGCTCACCCAGCCGCTCGGCCCACGACCGTGCCTCGTCGAGGCACTCCCTGTACCACCGCTCGCGCGTCTCCGCTGACAGCGCGGTCTCGTCGCAGCCGGCCGCCTCGAGTGCGGCGTCGAGCGAGAAAGCGGCGTGGCTCTCGCGATACTCGCGGTGGCTCCACATCCCGGTGGCGGCGTCGAACGCGTAGAGCGGCAGGAACCGGTAGCCAAGCTCGGCCACGAACTCGACCGCGTCCATCACGAACCCGGCTTCGAGATCGTCCATCGCGTAGTGGAACCCGACGCGGCACCAGCCCGGCTTGATGCCCTGGAAACCCTTGCGCACCCAGTCGCGATAGAGCTCCGAGGTGGGCTGGTCGATGCCGAGCAGCCGGTGCCCGTACGGGCCCGCGCAGGAGCAGCCGGCGCGTGACTGGATGCCGAACAGGTCGTTCAGCAGCACGGTGACGAACTTCGGGTGCAGGTAGCGGCCGCGCGGGTCGCGCAGGTTGAACGACACGATGCCGATGCGGCGCGTCGGGTCGGGGCAGCCGAGCAACTCGATGCGCTCGTGCGCCCCGAAGCGCTGCATCGCCCGGCCGATGAGCGCCTGCTCGCGGGCCTCGATGCGCTCGACGCCGATGCGGCGCTTGAGCTCCATCGCGAGCGCCGCCTTGAGCGTCTGCAGCACGCCGGGCGTGCCGGCCCGCTCGCGCTCCTCGATGTCGGCGA
>CAZRKS010000364.1:0-2284 GCA_964600315.1 uncultured Steroidobacteraceae bacterium
TGCTGCTCGCCGCGTGCACGCGCGGCCCGGAAGTGCCGCGCCTCGAGCGCGACGTGCAGTCGCGGGTGGACGCGCTCTTCGGCCGCCAGGTGCTTGCGCTCGAGACCTGCCGTCGGCAGGGCAGCGCCCCTTATCGGTCCGCGGACGACGGCACGTCACAGATCATCGTCTACTACAACGGCACCTTCCGCTTCGCAGAGGCCTACGATCCGTCCGATTGGCAGGGCCTGAGCCCGACCATGATCGCGAACGCGCTTGGCGCCGCGGACGAGGGCGTGACGGGCCTCAAGGCCGGCCCCAACGAGCCCGGCCGCGAACTGCGCGTCTACGGCTCGATCGTGTACCGCAAGTCTGGCAAGGACTGGGAGCCCGCCGACCTCGTCGCGCCGCGGCCCGCGGCTGCCGCGGCGCCGGGCGCGCCGCCATCGGCGTCACGGTCGGACGAACTCGTGCGCCGGCTGGCGGAAATCGTGCAGAAGGCACCGTCGCCCCGGGGTCGCAGCGACCAGATCATCACCGAGGAACTCACCCGTGCGCTCGACAACATCCGGCTCCGCACGGGCGCCGGGGAAACGGCGCTCGCCATCGCAGCTGGACCCGAGGACGGTGAGTACTGGCGCTTCCTGACGTCGGTCGTGTCGCGCATCGACGGGCCGGCGCCGGTGACGATCGCGCCCTCCGCCGGCAGCGTGGAGAATGCGTTACTGGTCGACAGGGGCGACGCGCGCGTCGGGCTCGTCCAGAGCGACGTGGCAGCCGCGGCGGCCGCGGGCGACGGCATCTTCGCGGGCACCGGGCCGCTCGGTCACCTGCGCGCCGTCGCGGGGCTGTTCCCGGAGCCCGTGCACGTCGTCGTGCGCGCTGACTCCGACATCGCGACCCTGGGCGACGTCGTCGGGCGCCGTGTCGCACTGGGTGCCCTCGCTTCAGGTACGCGGCAGACGGCACTGCGACTGCTCGAGGCAGCCGGCATCGATGTCCGGCAGGTCGCAGCGGCCGAGGCCGGTACGCCGCAGGAGGCGCTCGACCTCCTGACGAAGGGGCAGGTCGACGCCGTGATCGAGGTGGTCTCGGCGCCCTGGCGGCAACTCGAGATCGCCATGCATGCCGCCACCTTGCGGCTCGTGCCGATCGCCCTCGAGACGCGGGTGCAGATCGGTGCCGCCGGGCGCGGGCTCTTCCCGCTGTCGATCCCGGCGCGCACCTACCCGGGTCAGGACGCGCCTGTGCCGACCGTCGCCGCAACCGCGCTGATGGTGACGCGCGACGACGTGCCGGACGCGGTGGTCACCAACGCGCTCGACGTGCTCTTTGCATCGGCCGCGAGCGGGGGTGCCGGCGTGCAGGCCACGCGGCTGTCGAAGGCGCGCGCGCGCGACGGGGTCACGATCCCGATGCACCAGGCGGCGACAGCGTACTTCGGACCGGTGGAGGCCGCCCCGTCCGTCGCTGCTCCCGCGCCAGCCCAACCCCCGGATTGATGCGACCACTCGTGGGCCGAGTGGTTCATGGCTTCGGCTGCGCGGTCGGCGCGGACAGCCGGTAGACCTCGTAGAGGAAGCCGGCGTCGGCATTGACGTGCAACGTCGGCTGCAGGTCGGCCGTCGACGCCGCAAGTTCGGTTGCCGACGTCTGTTGCAGCGGTCCGACATCCTTCGCGATCGCCGTCTTGCGTTCGGCGACGAGGCTGGCGTAGTCGGCCGGCCGGACCTGCCGCATCGAAGTCGTAGTTGACGGCCATGATGTCGGGGCCACCGTCACGGTAGTCACCGGACAGCGTGTTGAGGGTGAATTTGCCGGTGCCACCCCCGCCCGAGAGCGGCGCGCCACCGCGCGACGTGATGTCCCGCTCGACGCTGGCAATCGTGTCGACACCCAGTTGCACCTTGACGATCCGGAACGCGGACGGCGCCGTTGTTGCCGCCTGTTCGCAGCAAGTGCTCTCGAGCTCGCACACACGCGGCCAGGTCACCCTTCGGGCAGGCCGCCTGCTTCTGTTGCAGTGACTCGCCGGCCACCGGTTTTGCAGCGCCGGAGCCATTCATCACCCCGAACAGGACGAGCGGTGCCAGGCAGATGAACCTGCTCATGTATTCAGCCCCTCTGCAGAAGCGGCCGGTACAAGGTGGCGAGACTGCGCTTCGTCCGCGAGGATCGCCAGGGAAATCCGGAGGAATGCCCCTGTGACTGGCCTTGCCTCTGCATGCGCGGGGGAATTCGCGGGCGGCGCTTTCAGGGGAGGATATCCCGGACAGGGAAGGGGCCCTGTCTCCGATTCGTATTG
>CAZRKS010000365.1:0-2265 GCA_964600315.1 uncultured Steroidobacteraceae bacterium
CAATCATGAAGGTCCCCAGTGTGCGGATCTTGATCGGCCAGGGCCACGCGTCGGTGGCACTCCCGCTGGGCGGGACCAAGTACCGCTTTTGAATGAGCAGTTTGGCGTACTCAGGCTCGATCTCGTGGTCCAACGCTAGGGCGCAGAGCCGTGCCATCGCTTCCGGAATCCACCAGTGAAAATCAAACAGCCGATGGCGCGCACCGATGGGGAACGCCTCTCGAAGCCCCATCACTGCCGCCTCGCTCTCATGACGATCCAGAGCAAACTGGGCTTGTCCGAGCAAGTACATAAACCGCAGGCGCGCACTGCGGGTGAGATCCGCCAGCTGCCCGACCCGCCTCAGATGTGAATCAGCTGCTTGTCGTGCCCCACACGCATGACGGATCTGAGCCGCTGCGTAGTGAAAGGTCACTTCAGGAAACATCCCATCCCGTCCGGACAACACATGGCCGCCTTTCTCAAAGATGGCAACTGCCGCCAAGTCAAGATTTCCGCGAAGGAAGGCGATCCACCCTTGAATCATTGAAGTACCGCTCACCATAGTCATGGGACGGCCCGATGCCAGCAATGCCAGTTGCTTTCCGAGATGATATTCAGCCCGCTCGATGTCATTCGCCACAAGATGGCCGATGCTGCCGAATCCCTCAAAGACCAATTCAAAGATGGGAATCCCGCTCTGCACCGAGGACTCCAGTCCCTTCTCGACCGCATGGAGGACACGTCCAGCATCCGCCAGTTCCCTCGCGTGCATCGCCTCCAAACCATAGTAATTGATGCGGCAGAACGGTGGCGCACCGGGCCTCATCGCGACAACCCTTACTGCTTCCACGATGCGACCGGACTGGTCGATCTCTCCCATCCACATATAGTAGTTCGCCAGCGCCACTCCCAACAGCGACAGCTGATTGGGATCGCCAAGACTCGAAAAGATGTGTTCAACCTGGCGTGTCCACCGCGAGATATCCTCGTACCCCATCCTTCTCCACAGAAATGCCTGAAACGCCGTGGCCACTACCCGACTATGGATTTCAGGGGAAGGATAGGATTGGTGATCCGGCACCAATTCTGCCAGTCGATCCAACCATGGATCGAGTTGCGTCAGATCTTTCCACTCCATCCAAATGGAATCGACAACGCCTGACCACGCAAGGAGCAGCCCGGCACGCTCACCAATGCGCTCGAATAGCCCATACGCATGCTCGAGGAAAGGCCGCGCGTTCGCAGGATTGAGGGGCAGCAACGCCGTACCCCGCCACAGCAAGAGCCACGGATTCTCAAATGAGACCTGCGCCGGTAGCGCACCAATCCAACTCACGACCGTTTCGTATCGCCCCTGTTTCAGCCACGTGGGCACCTGCGCGAGAATCAGTCGCCCCAGCTCACCGTGGTGACCGGCCTCGCGGTAGAGCGCGGCGGCATCTTCGAACCGACCGGCCTCCTCCAGGATCTTCCCCGCATCGACCTGCAACTGAGCCAACTCTGGTGGGGGAAACGCCTTGACAGCCTGAGCTTGGAGAAACTCCCGAAAGAGCGGATGGTACTCGAACATCGGCTCCTGCTCGAACCGCTGCTCGGTGAAGTAGTGGGTGCGCGCGAGCCGTGCCAGCACCTCGCCGCCTCGCGTATAGCCTGTCAACCGCGCCGTCATCCCTGCGGTCATCTTAGGCAACCAGGCGCTCCGCATCAGAAAACTCTGCTCCTGGTCCGGCAGATGGTGCAGCACCTCGCGGGCCAAGTAATCGAACAAGACCTCCGGTGGTTGCCCCGTCGCCAGCGGTGTGACGCCTCGGTGGGACATCGCATGCCGGAGCAGCAACATCACTCCCGCAACCCATCCGCCGACCTTGCGTTGTACATGCGTGAGGAGAGTCCGATTGGGCGGTTCCTTTCCGGCCTTCCCATGCAACTGCATTAGCGCACGCGTTTCAGCCGTCGTCAGTTCGAGGGGTTCTTTCGCCACGACCTCCATGATCCGATTTGCCTGTGCCCGCGCCAAGGATGCGGGAGGCCCTACGCGGCTGAGCGCCACAAGCGTAATTCCCGGCGGCAGCGCTTCAATCGCGTAGGCAACGACATCGTGCAATTTCGAGTCGGACGGGACGAGTTGATAGTTATCGAGTACCAGCACGGCTGGCGTCGGTAGCCGACGGCCGAGCTCCTGGAAGAAGTTGCGGGTGAAGGTAGGCAGGCCGGGCAGATATTCCGGCGTCAGCTTCGGTAGCGGTGTGCGCTGGTTGTTGGAGATAGAGACGAGCGGTATCT
>CAZRKS010000366.1:0-2253 GCA_964600315.1 uncultured Steroidobacteraceae bacterium
CGCTACCTGCTCGGCTTCCTCGAGCAGCGCGGTCTTGCGCGCGCCACCGTCACCCAGCTCTGATACACCCGCCATGGCGATCATCGACTTCTTCGACCGCGGCTGGCGCATGAACCCGACCGGCGCGGCCTACATCCAGGACGACCGGAGCTTCAGCTTCGACGAAGTCGGCGAGCTGTCGTGCCGGATCGCAAACGGCCTGCTCGCCCTGGGCCTGCCCAGGGAAACGAAGGGCGCCGTCTGGGCCGCCAACGACGTGATGGCGTGGGCGTGCACGCTCGGGCTGTGGCGCGCGAACATGTGCTGGATCCCGGTCGGCGCGCGCAACCCGGCGGACGAGAACCACTACGTGCTCGACGCCTTCGATTGCGAGGTGCTGTTCTTCCAGAAGTACTTCGCACCAGTGATCGCCGAGTTGCAGCCGCGGCTGCCCAAGGTGCGACTGTGGATCTGCATCGACGACGACTTGCCCGACTTCCCGGGCGCCCGCTCACTTGCGAGTTGGGTGAAGGAGCAGCCAGCGACGCCGCCCAACGTTGCGGTCGACCTCGACGACGTGGTGACGCTGGCGGCGACCGGCGGCACCACGGGCAGGCCCAAGGGCGTGATGAACACCCACCGCAGCCTGCAGACGATGTGTGCGCACCTGCTGATCGGTTGCCACTACGGCTCCGGTGAGCGGCCCGTCAACCTCGCCGCAGCGCCGATGACCCACACGGCCGGCCTCCTCTCCCTGCCGTGCACGGCCCGCGGCGGAACGGTGGTCGTCGTGACCAGGCCCGATCCGGCCGTGCTGCTGGGCGCCATCCCGAAGTACCGGGTGACCGAGCTGTTCCTGCCCCCGACGGTGATCTACCGCCTGCTCGACATTCCGGACCTGGGCAGGAAGGTGGACTTCTCGTCGATGAGGTACTTCCTCTACGGCGCCGCGCCGATGTCGGTGGAAAAGCTCAAGCAGGCCATCGAGGTGATCGGTCCGGTCATGATGGGCGGTTACGGCCAGACCGAGGCGCCGGGAACGATCGCCTGTCTGCCGCCGGACGCGCACTTCGTGAACGGCGAGCTCGCCTCCGACGAGCGCCTGTCGTCGGTCGGGCCTCCCAACCCGCTGATCCGCGTCGAGATCATGAACGATGCCAACGAAATCCTGTCGCAGGGCGAAACCGGCGAGATCTGCGTGCGGGGCGACCTCGTCATGAAGGGCTACTACAATGCGCCGGACAAGACGGCCGAGACGGTCATCGACGGCTGGCTGCATACCGGCGACATCGGCCACCTCGACGCCGAGGGCTGCCTGCACATCACCGACCGCAAGAAGGACATGATCATCTCGGGTGGCTTCAACGTGTACCCGAGCGAGGTCGAGCAGGCGATCTGGAGCCACCCCGCGGTGCAGGACTGCGCGGTGATCGGCGTGCCCGACGAGCAATGGGGCGAGGCCGTCAAGGCTGTGGTCGAGCTCAATGCGGGCCAACAGGTCACCGCCGAGGAACTGATTGCGCTGTGCAAGGCGCGGCTCGGCTCGGTGAAGGCGCCGAAATCAGTCGACTTCGTCGACTCGCTGCCGCGCAGCCCGGTCGGCAAGGTCCTGAAGAAGGACCTGCGCGCGCGGTACTGGCAGGACACAGCTCGCAAGATCTGAGCAGGAGAAGGGGCGCATGAGTATCTTCGAGAACAAGGTGGCCGTGATCACCGGCGCGGCATCCGGCATCGGGCGCGCGCTGGCCCAGCAGCTCGCGGCCAAGGGCGCGAAGCTCGCGATCTCGGACATTGACGCGGCGGGCCTCAAGGCGACGCTGAAGTCGCTGCCCAAGGGCGTCAAGGCGCGCAGCTACCGCGTCGACGCCTCGAGCCGCGCAGCGGTGTTCAAGCACGCCGCGGACGTGAAACGCGACTTCGGCACGGCACACTTCGTGGTGAACAACGCCGGCGCCACCGTGATCGGCACGGTCGAGCACCTGAGCATCGAGGAGATCGAGTGGCAGCTCGGCATCAACCTGTGGGGCCCGATCTATGGCACCAAGGCCTTCCTGCCGATGATGCTCGCGCAGCGCGAGGGCTGCATCGTCAACATCTCGAGCGTGTTCGGCCTCGTGGGGTTCCCGCTGCAGAGCGCCTACAACATCTCCAAGTTCGGCGTGCGCGGCCTGACGGAGTGCCTGTGGAGCGAACTCGAGGGCACCGGCGTGCGCGCCGTGTGCGTGCACCCGGGCGGCATCCGCACGAGCATCGAGAAGTCCGCGCGCCGCGCGA
>CAZRKS010000367.1:0-2249 GCA_964600315.1 uncultured Steroidobacteraceae bacterium
ACGCCGCCGCGGGTGAGTTCGCGCACGCGCTCGGCGGCCTGCGGATCGGCGGCGTTCACGGTCGCCGTCGCGCCGAATTCGCGCGCCGTGGCGAGCTTCGCGTCGTTCATGTCGATGGCGACGATGTGCTCCGCGTCCAGCATTCGCGCCGCGAGCAGCGACGCCAGACCCACGCCCCCGAGGCCGATGACCGCGACCGATGAGCCGCGCGGCATCGCAGCCGTGTTGACGACCGCGCCGACTCCGGTGATCACGGCGCAACCGAACAGCGCGGCCTCGGCGAAGGGCAGGTCCGCCGGAACCCGCACCAGCGAATTCGCGGCGAGCACTGCGTAGTTGGCGAACCCGGAAACCCCGAGGTGGTGATTCACGACGCCCTTCGGGTCGTGCAGGCGCCGCGATCCCGACAGCAGCGTTCCCGCGCTGTTGGCCGCGAAGCCCGGTTCGCACAGCGCCGGGCGCCCGGCTTCGCAGGGGCCGCAGTGACCGCAGCTCGGCACGAAGGCCGCGACGACGTGGTCGCCTTGCGCCAGGTTGGCGACGTCCTCGCCCACGGCTTCGACGACGCCGGCGGCCTCGTGTCCGAGGGCCATGGGCAGCGGTCGCGGCCGGTTGCCGTCGATGACGGACAGGTCCGAATGGCAGAGGCCCGCGGCACGGATGCGCACCAGCACCTCGCCCCGGCCCGGCGCATCGAGCACGAGTTCCTCGATCGCAAGAGGCTTCGACTCGGCGTAGGGCGCCGGCCGGCCGATTTCACGCAATACCGCTGCCTGGATCTTCATCGGCGCGAGGATAGCGCGCGGCGGGAGGTTTTGGGGCCGTAGGCTTTGGGCTGTAGGCTGTGGCCCGAACGCTGCCTTCCGGCCATAGCCCACAGCCCATAGCCCACAGCCTATACCCCACCGCCCCCATGACCAGCACCTCACCCCTGCCCGAGCGACGCAGCGACTTCCGCGTGCTGCGCACCATCACCACGCGCTGGCACGACAACGACCACTACGGGCACGTCAACAACGTCGTCTACTACGCGTACTTCGACACGGCGGTGAACGGCTACCTCATCGAGGCGAGCGGTACGGACATCCGCAACCTGCCTGCGATCGGCATCGTCGCGGAGACGGGCTGCCGCTTTCTCCGCGAGCTCAGCTTCCCGGACACCGTGCACGCAGGGCTCGCGATCGAGAAGCTCGGTAACTCGAGCGTGGTGTACCGGATAGCGTTGTTCCGGAACGAGGAAAGCGAACCGGCGGCGATTGGCCGGTTCGTGCACGTCTACGTCGATTCGACCACGCGCAGGCCGGTGCCGGTCCCGCCGCAGATCCGGGCCGCCCTCACGGCACTCGCCGAGGGCTACGCCGGAACTTCGCTGCTGCCGTAGGACCGGCTCAGGACTCCAGGACTTCCTTGCCCTTCTGGATGGCGAGCGCGCCGGAGCGCACGACTTCGAGCACCTCGCCGAAATTCGCGACCTCGGCGATGAAGCGGTTGATCTCGGCCTCGTTGCTGGTGACCTCGATCGTGAAGCTGTCCGCGGCGTCCCACAGGACGCGGCCGCCCGCCCGCTGGGTCGCCGACCACAGCTTGCCGACCTGCGTGGCCTTCGCCTTCACCTTCACCAGCAGCAGTTCGCGCTCGAAATGCTCCTCGCGCGTGACGTCTTCCACGTCGACCACGTCCACGAGCTTGAGCAGCTGGTTCGAGATCTGGTGGATCACCGCCTCGCTGCCCGTCGTCACGAGCGTGAGGCGCGACACCGCCGGGTCGTCCGTCGGCGCGACGCTGAGCGATTCGATGTTGTAGCCGCGCGTCGAGAAGAGGCCCGCCACGCGGGTGAGGGCACCCACCTCGTTCTGCATCGTGACGGAAATGATGTGGCGCATGCTTCTCACGCTGACCCGCCTGCGGAGCAGTCTCCGCGGTTTGATCGGAAGTTCATGATTTTACTGCTGTTTCGCGCTCGTTGCGCCACGCCGGTCGCTGCCAAGCATAGGGGAAGGGCGGACACCCGCCTAGATGGACGGCCACCGTAGCGACTGTTAGGCTGCATTGCAGCGCAACATGGACCTCCGGCGTGCGCCGGGAGGGTTTTGCCGTGAACCAGAGCCATGCCACCGTCCGCCACGCGGCCCATCCGAGGGCCGGCCAGGTCATGACCGGCGCGGAGACGATCGTTCAGGTTCTCGCCGATGAAGGCGTCGACACGATCTTCGGCTACAGCGGCGGCGCGATCCTGCCGACCTACGACG
>CAZRKS010000368.1:0-2225 GCA_964600315.1 uncultured Steroidobacteraceae bacterium
GCGCGCACCTCGGCGCCCTCGCCGAGGCCGAGCGCCATCGGCAGCAGGCCCAGGATCGTCGTGAGCTTGGTGATCAGGATCGGCCGCAGGCGCAGCCGGCCGGCCTCGACGATCGCCTCGGCCTTCGGCAGCCCGCGGGCGCGCGCCTGATTCACGGCGTCGATGAGCACGATCGACTGGTTGACGACGATGCCCGCGAGCATGATGAGCCCGATGTAGGCGACGACGTTGACCGTCGTGTGCGTGAGCCACAGCGCCCACACCGCGCCGATGATGGCGAGCGGGATGGTGAGCAGGATCACGAACGGGTGCACCAGCGACTCGAACTGCGAGGCCATGACGAGGTAGACCAGGAAGATCGCGAGCAGCAGCACGAACTGCAGGGAGCGGAACGAGTCCGCCATCTCCTCGCTCTGGCCGGAGAGGAAGGCCGTGGTGCCGACCGGCAGCTCGATGCCCGCGACGATCCCGTGCAGCGACTCGATTGCCGTGCCGAGGTCGCCCTGCGCGAGATTGGCGGAGATCACCGCGACCCGTTCCTGGGCGACGCGCCGCACCTCGGCCGGCCCGACCGCGAGCTGCACGTCGGCCACCGCGCTCAGCGGCACCGGGTAGTCGCTGCCGGGATTCACGATCAGGTTGCGGATCTCCTCGATGGACGCGGCGCGCGTGTCCACGCTGCGCACCAGCACGTCGATCTGCTTCTCGCGGAGCTTGTAGCGCGTGGCGACCTCGCCGCGCACGCTGTTCACCACGCGGTCGGCGACGTCGCGCACGACGAGCCCGAGCTGCGCGGCCCGCTCCTGGTCGAACACGATCTGGATTTCGGGATTGCCGGCCTCCACCGTGGTCTTCACGTCGGCGAACTGCGGGTTCTCGACCATGCGCAGGCGGATCTGGTCGGCGGCGATCTTCAGGCGGTCGAGGTCGTACCCGGAGACGACCACCTCGAGCGGCGTCGACATGCTGAAGAGCGCCGGGCGGCTGAACCGGTACTGCACACCGGGAAGGCTCTCGAGACTGCGGCGCATGGCCGCCATCGCCGAGTCCTCGTCCGAGCGACGGGCGCCTTTCTCGAGCGTCAGGCTCAGGCGGCCGGTGTTCTCGCCGGCATCGACCGGGTTGGCGTCGAGGCGGTTGCCGGTGCCGGCCACGGAATACGCGAGCGCCACGTTGCCGAGCGCCGCGCTCGCTTTCTGCGCCGACTGCACCGAGCGGTCCGTCTGCTCGAGCGGCGTGCCCGGCGGCAGGCGCAGGTCCACGTTGAACTCGCCCTGCGACATCTGCGGAATGAGCTCGGTGCCGAGCCGCGGCAGGATCACGACCACGGTGAACACGAAGAGCGCCACGGCCGAGCCGATGGTCCGGCCCGGGTGTGCGAGCGCCCAGCGGATCGCGCCGGGGTAGCGCGTGTCGGCCCAGCGGTTGAGCGCCTGGGTCACTCGCACGATCGGGCTCAGTGCGAGGGCGCCGGCGCGCGCGATCCAGCCGAAGGTCTTGCGCAGGCCGTTCGCCGCGCGTGCGAGCAGGACCTCGTGCCGCCGTGGCCGGCGGTCGTCGACGCGGGTCCCGTCGTCCGCGACCCGCGGCGGGCGTCCGGCGGCGAGCATGGGCACGAGCGTGAGCGCGACGACGAGCGAGAAAGAGAGGGCGAAGGTGACCGTGAGCGACTGGTCCTTGAAGAGCTGGCCCGCCACCCCGGTGATGAACACCATCGGGAAGAACACCGCGACGGAGGTGAGCGTCGCGGCCGTGACGGCCATCGCCACCTCGGCCGTGCCGAGGCGCGCCGCCTCGCGGCGCTCCATGCCGTGCTCCTGCTTGCGCACGATGCTCTCGAGCACCACGACCGCGTTGTCGACCAGCATGCCCACGGCGAGCGCGATGCCGCCGAGGGACATGATGTTGAGCGTCACGTCGAACGCGTACATGAGCACGAAGGTGCCGAGCACCGAGACCGGAATGGCGATGCCGCTGATGAGTGTGGCGCGCGCGTCGCGCAGGAAGGCGTACAGCACCAGGATCGCGAGCAGGCCGCCGATCAGCGCGGCGCTCTTCACCTCGCCGATCGCCGCGGCGATGAAGGTCGACTGGTCGTAGACCGTGCGGATCTCCGTGCCTTCGGGCAGCGTCTTCTTCAGGGCGTCGAGCCGGTCCTGCACCGCCTTGGCGAGCTGCACGGTGTTGGCGTCGCCTTCCTTGTAGACGGCGAGTTCGATGGCCTC
>CAZRKS010000369.1:0-2218 GCA_964600315.1 uncultured Steroidobacteraceae bacterium
CAGACGGCGGGTTGCACTGTGACGAGAGTCCGGCGAGAGGTCACCCGCTATGATAATTGAGTCCGACGAACCGCCATGGAGTCCCGCCCCTTGAATGCCGACCTTCCCGACCTGCTGACCGGCGTCCTCGACGCCGTGGCCGCCGCCTCCGCGGCGATCCTCGAGGTGTACGCCTCGTCCCACGACGTCGAGTACAAGGCGGACGAGTCGCCGATCACCCGGGCCGACCGAGCCGCGCACGACATCCTCGCCACGCGCCTGCGCCTGCTGACGCCGGAGATCCCGGTGATTTCGGAGGAGGCGGAGTCGACCCACGCGTTCGAGACGCGGCGCCGCTGGCGCGAGTTCTGGCTGGTCGACCCGCTGGACGGCACCCGCGAGTTCATCGGGCGCAACGGCGAATTCACGGTCAACGTCGCGCTGGTGCAGGACCACGAGCCGGTGCTCGGCGTGGTCGCCGCGCCGGCGCTCGGCCTGACCTACTACGCGGCCCGCGGGCACGGCGCCCACCGCGTCCAGGCCGGGAACGGCGACGATGAGCCGATCCGCGTGCGGCCGGCGTCCACCCCGCTGGTCGTCGTCGGCAGCCGCTCGCATCGCGGCGATTCGCTCGACGGCCTGCTCGCGCGCCTCGGCCCGCACGAGCTGCGGCCGATGGGCAGCGCGCTCAAATTCTGCCTGGTCGCGGAGGGCTCGGCGGACTTCTATCCGCGCCTCGGCCCCACCTCGGAATGGGACACGGCCGCGGCCCAGGCCGTGCTCGAGGTCGCGGGCGGCGCCGTCACCATGCTCGACGGGACGCCGCTGCGCTACAACCAGCGCGAGACGCTGCTCAACCCGCACTTCATCGCCTTCGGCGACCGCGGCAGGAACTGGCCGGAGCTGTTCTGATCGATGGACCTCTCCTGGTCGCTGCTCGGGCTGCTCGCCGTGCTGCTCGCGACGGCCTGGTACTGGTACGACAGCCTGGGCGCACGTGAGCGGGCGAACGAGGCGGCACTCGACACCTGCCGCGGCACCGGCGCGGCACTCCTCGACGGCACGGTGTCTTTCCGGCGCCTGTGGCCGGTGCGGGGAAACGGCGGGGCCCTGCAACTCCGGCGCACGTACGTCTTCGACTACACGCGGGACGGGTACACCCGGCAGCAGGGCTTCGTCATCCTGACCGGGAGGACGGTCGAAAGCGTCGGGCTGTAGACGGGCCTACCCCTCCGGGCGCACGCGGGGCTAAGCTAGCCGCCTCGTCCGGCCGAAGCACAGCCCCGACATGGCGGAAGCGAGCGACAACGTCGATACCGAAACGTTCCGGCACCTGGAGCGCCTGCGCCAGTTGCGGATCGAGCATCGTGACCTCGACGACGTCATCCACCGGCTGCAGCTCGACCTGTACGTGGACCAGGTGCAGATGCGCCGGCTCAAGAAGCGCAAGCTCCTGATCAAGGACCAGATCGCGCGACTCGAGAGCCAGCTGATCCCCGACCTGAACGCCTGATCCGATGCAGCAGTCCCTGCAAGCGGCCAGCGCGGCCATGGGCCCATTGCTCGAGCCGGCGGGCCTGCTGCAGGTCGCCGCGATCGCCGCCTCGGTCCTCCTCGGCTGGTGGCTCGCGAGGCTGGTGCGTCAGCGCATCGCCGGACCGGGCGCGCCCGACAGCCTGCCGGGCCGCGCGCGAGAAGCCGCCTGGGTCGCGGCCCCCTACGTCGCCGCCGTGCTGCTCCTCGCCGCCGTCGACGGCGCCCTGCACGCCTCGGGCCTCGATGCGCGCTACCTCGACGTCGCCGTCCAGCTCGCCGCCCTGCTGCTCGCGATCCGGCTCGTGATCTACGTACTGCGCGTCTCGCTCGGCACCCGCGCGCGGATCAAGGGCTGGGGCACGCCGATCTCCTTCATCGTCTGGGTCTTCGTTTCGCTGCACCTGCTCGGCTGGGGCGATGCGGTCATCGGCCTGCTCGACGGCATCGGCATCACCGCCGGCAAGGCGCGCATCTCGGTCTGGTCGGTGATGAAGCTGCTGGTGACGGTGAGCTTGTTCGTCGTCGTGGCGATGTGGATCTCGCGCTGGCTCGAGCGCCACGTGCTCCGCCTCGATGCGCTCGCCCCGAACATGCGCATCGGCATCGCCAAGTTCACGCAGGCCTTCCTGGTCGGCCTGTCGGTGCTGGTGGGCCTGAACGCCGCGGGCCTCGACCTCACCACGCTCAACGTGCTCACCGGCGC
>CAZRKS010000370.1:0-2197 GCA_964600315.1 uncultured Steroidobacteraceae bacterium
CCCTTTTACGGTATATAGGTAACCGGGAGGCAGAAATACCGTTATCCACTGCTTCAAACGCAGACGGTTTATTAGCTTTTGCGCCTTTTGCAGGCCGTAACCCTTGCGAAGCGGACTTCTTCACTTCCATTCGGCTAGAATTTGGAGTGGTAACTGGCGAAATCTCGGATGGCATAGTCAAAATGTGCCTATGCATCCAGTCAAGCGCCGCTTGCGCTTCCTTACGAAATTTGAATGGTCCATGGAACATTGCGTGCTCGTTGAATCGCCTCGCCCGAATATGTTCTGGCCAGTTGACGACATAATAGCCAGGTGCCAAGGGCTGGCTATGGCCGGTGCAATAGGTTCTCTGATAAGACTCCGCATCTACAAGCCAAAAATCGCGAATGACGGCAACAATCTCGAAAATATCGTAATCTGCGTCCATAGAGGAGTTCCGTTTGTGAGAATGAATCGAAACCGGATAGCCGATAATGGATAATCTGCGCTACCGAAAAAAAGGGCGATCCCTGCTTAGGAGGAGAAGCATTCGAACTTTAACGATCAACCGGCCGCTTTTTCGGCTCTTTTGGCCGTGCGAAGATCGCCCATGAACGAATTAAAGCAAATACATGCGCGAAATAAAATACGTACGAGCACGTACGTATTTTTACGTATTCAGGAATGTCAGGGCTTCGGTCCGTATTGAATCTTGCATGCTTCGCACAGGCGAGCCAGTTCCAGGAGACTGGTTGCTCCGGTTTTATTTAAGATCCTTGCTCGATGAATTTCGACAGTACGGTAGCTGATACCCATATGCCGAGCAACTTCCTTATTGGTGTGGCCCGCTAAAATCAGCGGCAAAATCTCCAATTCCCGGGAAGTAAGGCTATTCAAGCAGTTACATAAAGCTTGTTCCGCTAAGACCTGTTCTTGTATCCGGGATGCATGCTGCAGCGCATGCTGAATGCGTTCGAGCAAAAGTTTGCGTTGTACAGGCTTCGTCAGAAAATCGACTGCACCAGCCTTGATTGTACGCACCGTCATGGGTATATCGCCATATGCAGTCAGGAAGATAATCGGCAAGTGTATATTGCGGCGGATGAGTTCAGCTTGCAATTCGTCTCCGTTCATACCCGGCATGTTGACGTCAAGCAGCAGGCAGCCGGGCTTATCCGGACAATAGCTTTGAAGAAAGTGCTCGGCGCTGTCAAAAGCCTGGTAATCAAGACCGGCGGTTTCCATAATCAGCTGGAGGCTATCGCGTACCGCAAAGTCGTCATCGACGATAAAAACGCAAGGTTGAGTATTCATATCGCGAAGGGTAAGGTAAAGTGGACACTGATACCCTTGCTGGCGTTTTGCTTAGCCCACATTTTTCCGCCGTAACCTTCGATCAAGGAGCGGCTGATGGCGAGACCCATGCCTAAGCCAGAGGGTTTGGTCGTGTAGAAGGGTTGGAACATGGTTTTAAGAGTGTCGGTGTTCGCCACGCCTTTTCCGCAGTCGGACACAGTCACCTCCGCCATGTCCGGGGTACCGGGTAATCTGCCTGTTGTTATGGTTATCTTTCCGGTTGTTATCCCGCTTTCCTGCATGGACTCCAGGCCGTTGCGCAGCAGATTGATCAGCACCTTTTGGATTTGCAGGGCGTTAGCTGAAACCTGCGGCAAACCGTCTTGGAGATCCATTTCAATTTTAAAGGCGCCTAACTGTATGTCGTCCTTGACTAAGGCAACCGCGTCACGGACCGTAATACTGATATCTACCGGTTCGCTGATGGCCTCGCCTTTATGCAATATGGTCATTAATTGCCGTATGACGTCGCCGGCACGCAGTGCTTGACGGACGCAACTTTCCAATACATGGGAGAGCTGTTGCGGATTCCATTTGCCGGTTTGAAGCATATGCAGCGCCACATCGGCATAAGAGGCGATAGCTGCGAGCGGCTGGTTCAGCTCATGGGCGATAGCAGCCACCGTCTGGCCAGCCAGCGATAACCGGAATGATTGTTCCATCTGATTGCGCCGCTCGCTCAATTCTCTTGTCTTCTTAAAGTCGGTAATGTCCAAATTTATTCCCAGCATACGGTAGGGGTGGTTATTTTGGTCGCGCAACAATCCGCCGCGTGAGTGAATCCAGCGGTACGAGCCATCCTTGTGACGCAGGCGGAACTCAACTTCAAAGACTGGCTTATTGCCGCCGATAAAGTCATCAG
>CAZRKS010000371.1:0-2196 GCA_964600315.1 uncultured Steroidobacteraceae bacterium
CGCGCAGCGCGATCAGGATCCGGTAGTCGGCGCGCGCGAAGTCGAAGTCCTCGGCAGCCGCTTCGTCCTGGTCGAGCCGTGTTTCCAGCGCTGCCGGCGGCCGATTCTCGACGAGGTCGGCGAGATCCTCGAGGAACTGCTTGGCCCGGAGCCGTCCCGCATCGTCGGCCTGCGCGAGCGTGAAGATCTCCTCGAACTGGTCGAAGATCAGCAGCGGCAGCAGCGTGCGGCCGCTCGAATCGCGCAGCAGGTCGCCCCGATGGTGCAGAAACTCCCAGAGCGACTCGCCTTCGATCGCCGTGCCGGGCCTCGTCCAGTGCCCGGCCGCGGCCGTGGCGCGAAAGACGGCCTGCTTGATCTGCTCCGACGGCGACGGCGAATCGGGGCTGTAATCGACACGCACGTAAACCGGGCAGAACCCCTCGCCTCGCAGCCGCGGCACCAGGCCGGCGCGCAGCAGCGAGGTCTTGCCGAGGCCGGACTGGCCGAACAGCACGGTGAGGTTCTTGCGCTGGACGCGGCGGGCGAGTTCCGCCGCCTCCTCGTCGCGGCCGTGGAAATAAGCGCGCGTTTCCTCGGTGTAGGAGGACAGGCCGAGCCAGGGATTCTGGGGGTCGATCGTAACCGACGTGGCGAGGTCGTCTGGCTTCCGATTCATGCCCGGCGCCCGCTGAAGAGATCCTTGAGTCGACGCAGGAAGTCGGGCGTCGGCTCGCCGTCCGGCATGCGGGTGATGTGCAGCGCCTTGAACTTGTCGGGCACGAGGGCGTCGGCCTCGGGGGTGTCGTCGATGCAGACGGGCAGGATGAACACACCGCCCTCGGCGATGTTGAGCGAGCGGTCGACCGCGTAATTCCACTCGCGGCGGAAGTAGGCTTCGTGCCGGCGCTGCGTCGTCGCCGAGATGACGGGAACGAAGAAGCTGCAGCGCCCGATGTTGGCGCGGATCTTGCGGTCGTAGTCGTCGCCGCCTTCGAGCCGGTCGAGGTCGAACCACGTCGTGAGGCCGGCCGCATCCATGGCCGCCTTGAGCCGCTGGACGGAGGGCAGGTCCTCGCGCGCATAACTGATGAATATCGCGTGCTCCGGCATCTCGCGCGACGGCGGCAGGAATCGTTGCGGGACGGCCGCCGGACCGGACGCAGAGGGCGCACCGCCCTGGCGTCTCATCCAGCGGGCATGCAGGTCGGCCACGAATGCTTCCGCGCCGCCATAGACGCGCGTGCGCACGCTCACCTGCTGCAGGAACGCCACGAGCCGGTCGTCCTTCATCGTATGGTCGTCGGCGAGCACCTCGCCGACGTCCCGGGGATCGGAGAGCCTCTTGCGCTTCGTCATGCGCAGGAACAGGCGTGCGAGCCAGTTGGAGAAGTCGCTGCCGATCAACAGCAGGTGATTGTGCTCGAGCTCGTGGAAGAGCTTCTCGGGCGTGAGGTGCTCGGACTGCAGCGCGCAGATGAACTCGAGCATGTCCTCGTCGGAGACGACGTAGGTCGGCGACGCCGAGAGCCGCCCGAGCAGGTGATAGACGACCGTGCGCTGCAGCTGGCCGCGCTCGACCGGCAGGTCGGCGACGCGATTCGGCGCGTAGGCGATGACCTCGGCCGAGGCCTGGCCGCCGTAGCGTTCGAGGTTGACGGCGCGCTCGAGCAGCGGGTCGAAGGTGGTCGTGACGAAGAGGTCGAAGTCGGTGATCTTTGCCAGCTGCCGCAGCGCCAGCGGCGGCTCAAACTCGACCTCACGCATGATCGAGCGCAGGCGGGTGTAGGCTTCCTCGCGTCGGCCGCGCTGGCCGAGATAGGCGCACACGACGTCGTTGAGCGTGAGCGGCTGCGGCAGCACGCCGGGGTCGACGGACAGCCGGGCGGCGAGCTTCTCGGCGAGCCACTCGTAGAGCGGACGCAGGCCGCGGTCGGTCTGCACCCGCAGCAGGTCTGGGCCGATGATCGGCACGACCCGGCGCTCCTCGATGTAGTTGAGGAGATCGTCCCAGGCGTCCTCGTCGAAATTCTCGAGGGCGGGCGCGGCAGCCGTCATGTTCTTTTCCCCCTGCGCCGCGAGTGTAGCGGGAAACGCCGGGTTGCACGCAGCAGCGTTACGCGTCGACTTCCCCGTCGGACCGGTTCTCGCCGAACCATGAGCCTCCGGCCCCGTGGAACGTTTCGACCCGCAGTCGAAAACGCCCCCCGCCCGGCG
>CAZRKS010000372.1:0-2189 GCA_964600315.1 uncultured Steroidobacteraceae bacterium
AGCTGCACCTGCTCGTCGTTCGGCAGGTTGATGGCGATGGTCTTCGAACCCGCGTTGCAGTCGCCCGCGTAGTAGACGACGTCGTAGGCGTTCAGGTCCGAGTCGGTGCCCGGCGTCTCGGCCTTGTAGGCCTCGGGCACCGGCAGCCCGCGCTGCAGCTCGGGCAGCATCGCCGCATAGCGCGCGAGCCGCCGGCTCCACTCCATGTCCTTGACCAGCACGTACGCCTCGTAGGAAGCCTTGTAGCCGAACAGCTTGTCCTCGTAGGTCTCGATCGGGCCGATCACGAGGTCGATGCGATTTCCCTTCATGTCGAGCCAGGCGTCGTCGCTCGCGCGGAAGTCGTCACTCACGAGCGCCCTGGCCCGCAGGTCGAGATACTTCGCGAGGCCGGCGTCCTCGGCGAGTCCAGCGGCCCTGCTGAGCAACCCGGCGGCGCGGGTGAGCGGCTCGCGCCATTCCGTCCCGTACGGCACGACCGTGAGCGCGCCCTGCGCGTTCCGGCGCAGCACCGTGTACTCGCTCGCCTTCTTCGGCAGGTCGGCGCGCTCGAATTCCTCGCGCGTCATGTCGAGCGGATAGAAGCCCGCCCCCGGCGGCCGCGCACCGGCGCCCGGCACGAACGGCAGGTTGCCCTCGAGCCGGTCCCACGGGCCGTAATTCATCTCGGCGAAACGACGCACGACCGGGTCTTTCAGGCCGTCGAGGAAGGTCCGGCGATCGCCCGGATAGGCCTGCGTCCAGAACAGGTCGTCCATGATCACGGCGGCGTCGATGAAGAGGCCGAGCATCTGCCGCTCCCTCGACGACAGGCCGCCGAGCTCGGCCGTGAGCTTCACCGGCGCATAGATGTCGGGCCGGGCCGGAACCAACTTCGCCGCGCCGCCGGAATCCACCGCAGCTCCTGCGTCCGCGTGGATGACGAGGGCCAGCGCGCCGGCGAGGCTCGCGATCAGAACACGACTCAATCGCATGGTGTGAATGCTCCCGCAGGCAGACAGGTGGCTCTCAGGGCTTGCGGCCGAACAGCGCTTCGAGTTCCGCGCGGGCGCGATCGGCGGCCGACAGGTCGCCCGGCCGCCACGCGGACGGCGTCGGACGGAAATAGTCGCAGAAATTGGCGCGCGCCTTGTCCTTGACCTCTTCGGCGACGGGTTCCCGGCAGTGCTTGGCGACCGACGTGTCGTAGAACTCGCACATGCGGCACACGTGAAGTTCGGCACGGCAGGCGCGGCACTCCTCGAGCCGCCGGAGCGGCAACGTGTACTCGGCGAGCGAAGCGCCGCAATTCCAGCACTTGAGACCGTGATCCACGCGTGCGCCCCGTCAGGAGACGCCCTAGCTACGCCGCCGCCGGTACCTTGTCAACTGGCGGACCGTGGCGCGGTCTCAACTCGCCGCCGGCTGTTTCTTCGACCGCCGTGCCGGCTTCGCCTCGGGAGACTTTTCGACGGCCGGTTCCGAGGGCTGGGCTTCGATCTCGGCCTCCGCCTCGAGCCAGTCCGCCCAGTCGTGACCCGGCGCGAACCCGCGACGCTCGGCGCGGAAGTACGCGGCAATCTCGATCAGGCGCTGACGCTCGGCCGGCGGCGACGCGGCCGCGGCCTCCTTGCGGGCCGGCGCACTGGCCTTGGCGACGCGCGGCTTCGCCGGCACCTTCTTCGCTGCGGCCGGGGCAGCCGCTGCCGTCGCGGTACGGCTGCGCCGTGCCGTGGTCTTCTTCGCCTCCATCGCGATTTCCTCCATGGGAACCGGAAGATGCCCGCGGGAACGTCCGCGGGGACCGATTCTCACGGGGAATTATGACATCTGTTCGCGCCGCAGGTTCGAAATCCACTCGCCGATTTCCGAGACTTCCCCTGCGCGATTCCCGTATTGGTCGGCGCATTTCTACGGTCGATGCTTGCGGTGACGCGGGAGGGCGCGGATGTCCGCCCGCAGCACGGGAGAACACGGATGCGCCACGACCTCGACGCCCGCCAGCTGGACGAACTCCGATCGAGCATGAAGGACCGCGCCAGGCAGCTGCGCGACGAGATCCGCCAGACGCTGCTCAGGAGCGACTCGGAGCACTACGTGCAGATCGCGAACGAGGTGCGCGATCTCGAGGACGAGTCCTTCGCCGACCTGATGGTGGACGTCAACCTCGCCGAGATCGACCGCGACCTCGACGAGCTGCGCGCGATCGA
>CAZRKS010000373.1:0-2165 GCA_964600315.1 uncultured Steroidobacteraceae bacterium
AGTTCTTCCAGCCGTAGTTGCGCCACCAGATGACGCCGACGTACAGCACGAACGCCGTGTAGGCGAGCTTGAACCAGACGGGAATCATGGCGCGATGCTAGCAGGCCGCGCGTGCCGCGCGGTCAGCCGTGCAGCTCGACCACGTCGCGATCGGCCAGCACGTGCTCGCGGCCGACGTGCTGCCCCTCCGCCGGCACCGAACGCCCCCAGACGCGCGCGAACTTGAGGGTCTTCGCCAGGTCGCGATGGACGAGTCGCGCGACGTCGGCCACCGTCTGCTCGCCGTGGCGCAGCGTGAACGGCCGATCGTGCAGCGCCGGCTTGCCCGGCGTCTTCGTGTAGATGCGCACCAGTCCGAGTGCGCGCCAGAGCCACGCGCCCAGTTCGCCTAGCCCCTGCCCCGTCTCGGCCGACACCAGCAGCGTCGGAAAGTGAGGCTCCTCGAGCTCCGCCAGCGCCTCGAGGTCGGTGTCCGCATGCTCGAGGCGATCGGCCTTGTTGGCGACCAGGAGCGTCGGCAGCCGCAACGCGAAGACATCGGCCTCGTCGCCGGCCGCGACGGCGCGCGCCTCCGACCCGACCGCGTCGGCCGGCCAGTCCGTGACGAGACTCACCTTGCGCTCCTTCAGCGCCGCCTGCACGGCCTCGACCTGCTGCAGGCAGTCCGGATCGCCGAGGTCCACGACGAGCAGCGCAGCGTCCGCAGACTGCAGCGTGCTGCCGAGCCACGGCAGCGGGTGCTCGCTCGACACCGCCGGCAGGTCCACGAGCTGCAGCAGCACGTCCTCCCACCGGAGCATGCCGGGCTCCGGATACTGCGTCGTGTAAGGATACGGACCGCTCTTCGCACCTGAGCCCGTGAGCCGCGCGTGCAGCAGCGACTTGCCCGCGTTCGGCGCCCCGAGCAGCACGACCTGAGCCGCCCCTTCGGGCCGCACGACCAGCGACGGCCCGCTGCGTGCCCCGCCCCTGCGCGGCCCCTCGAGTTCCTCGTCGAGTTCCTTGATGCGTCGCTTCAGGTCCGCCTGCAGATGATCCGTCCCCTTGTGCTTCGGGATGACGCTCAGCATCTGCCGCAGGCAGTCGAGCCGCTCCTGCGGATCGCGCGCCTTGCGGAACGCGTCGGCGGCGGCCTTGTATTCGGGGGAGAGATTGGCGGGCATGACGAGCCTGATTTATGGACCGACGGGCCTGCGGATTGCAACGTGGCAAACCGCGTGACGCGCGGGCCCGGCCCGCCGGGCGATGCCGACCTGCCCTGCGGGCAACCTGCGTGCCACTCGCGAGATCCACGTATGTTCCGCCGTGGGCACGCGGCGTATCAATCCTCACGCATGGGCCCGAAGGGCGGGCCGGGTGAGGATCAACGATGACTGACGGCGACCGGAAATGGGTGTATGCGTTCCAGGAAGGCGATGGCCGCAACAAGATGCTGCTCGGCGGCAAGGGAGCGAACCTCTGTGAGATGACGCGCATCGGGCTCAATGTGCCGCCCGGCTTCGTGATCACGACCGAGGCCTGTCTCACCTATCTCGCCGACTCCCAGCGCCGCCTGCCGGACGGCGCCATGGGCCAGGTGCGCGCGCACATGGCCGAGCTCGAGCGCAAGACCGGCAAGCGCTTCGGCGGCGGCGAGGACCCGCTGCTCGTCTCGGTGCGTTCCGGATCGGCCATGTCCATGCCGGGCATGATGGACACCATCCTCAATCTGGGTCTCAACGAGACGACGCTCGCTGCGCTCATCCGCCACACCGGCAACCCGCGCTTCGGCTACGACGCCTGGCGACGGTTCGTGCAGCTGTTCGGCAAGGTCGCGCTCGGCGTGCCGGACGCGCTCTTCGACGAGCAGTTCGAGGCCGTCAAGACCCGCGTCGGCGTGAAGCAGGACGTGCTGCTCGGCCCCGACGACCTGCGCGACATCGGCGAGCGCTTCCTGCAGGTCGTGCAGAGCCACACCGGCCGCCCCTTCCCGGCCGATCCCTACGAGCAGCTCGAGATCGCCATCAAGGCGGTCTTCAATTCGTGGATGGGCAAGCGCGCGATCGACTATCGACGCGAGTTCAGGATCACTCCGGCCCAGGCGAACGGCACCGCGGTCAACGTCGTGACGATGGTGTTCGGCAACATGGGCAACGACAGCGCGACGGGCGTCGGCTTCACGCGCA
>CAZRKS010000374.1:0-2159 GCA_964600315.1 uncultured Steroidobacteraceae bacterium
TGCCGGCCGTGACGCGGATACGGGTATGTTCCTTGTCGCCGACATCGATCTCGACGCCGCCACGGATAGGCGCCACGCGATACCATACGGGGACGATAGGTGCGGCAATCTCCGCCAGGGCCTCCATCTGATTGACTACTTCATCGATGTCCCGGGACGTGAAACCCTGACCTGTGAGAAACGCGTGCCGCGCGATTTCCAGCCGCATGCCTTTGCTCTTCAACGGCAAGGCATACCGATTCTTTGCCGACCGAATCATGACAAACGGCAGGCGTTGCTGGCTCATCACGAGATCGTTCGCCCAGCGCTTGCTCGGATCGTTCTCCGTCTCATTCACCTTCTTGGAGCGGATAGGAGAAACGGTCATAGCTCTCGACGAAACTGACGCCCCGACGCCACTCGACAACACCGCTGGCGACAAGGCGTCAGGTCCGTCGATCGCGTGTGTGATTTGGTCCGTGCCCACCACCGAGGCATCAGCCACCGCACCCCCTGACGGTGTCGATTGGAGATCAGTATTAGCAGGTGCGGTGGCTGCTTCCTCCTGCATGGTCGGGATTGATGGAGTGTCCGGATCGGGCGGATCAGAACACACCGGTTGAATTGACTTTGCTTCACTCTGCAGCACCTTTTGCCTCCTATGTGGCGTTGTAAGGAGCTGCGATTTATATAGATCGACGAGTGGTAAATCCCGGGTTTCCCAAAAGGTAAATGGTCAGCGCACATTACCCAGATTGTCTAAGCACTCTATGAATTCCGCCGCCACCGTCGTCTAGCCTCTGCGAGAGTCTTCCTGATGGCTTCGTCGCTTTGTCCAGTCTCGTCATGAGCAAGCGTGGCCAAATGTCGGGCGATAGCGATTTCATTCGGCCCCCCGCCTTTTCGGTACACAGTAGCCGTGGAGGAAAATGCATCAACGAGCACAGCGATGGTCTTGAAGATTTGATCCGCCCTCGCCCCGGGCAACGTCCCGTCAGAGTCCAAATGTGGCACCTGCTCATATTCAGGAGTGCCGTCGCGAAAGGCGGAAACCAGTATGGCAAGTGTCCTTAGCACATTCCGAGCCCTGACGCGGCCGAGGCAGCCACCAACAGCCGCATCCGGTTTCGGCTCCGGTGCGACGAACACGTCATGCGCGGGTACGGAATGTGGCGATGCAGGGCAGGGGGCGTTGTCTGATTCGACCGCAGGATCAGGGGCGATACATGGCAGGTTCGGCTCTGGTCCTATGGAGACCGATCGGCCATTGAGGCTGGTGTCAGAGACTTCGGTTGGTGCTGCAACAGGTAGTTGCGAGGCGTCGATCTGATTGCCCAACAGATCAATGGGATTTGGAAATGACATTTTCTTCTCCACCACAAGTGACGGGCGCATACGCGAAAACGCGATGCGTTCCAGGTTCACCGTGGTGGGGTGTCTTTACCGAGAAAGAGCCTATGGCTTGCTATTCGTGCACAGCAACACATCCTGTGTAACGGCTTTAACTCGAAGGCATATATTGCGCGCCAAGGACTACCGATTTCAAGACCTCGCGCTGGGATTTCTTTGCGCAGAGCGTCCACTGCGATTGCATTGTGCGATGACTTGCTCGGTGTCACGCGAGCGTTCTTTTCTCTTAAACATTCTCTAGATGCTCGAACAGCGCAATCTACGTTGCGTCTTCTTTGCCGTGCGCACGGCCCGCACGGCAGGGTATCCAGGTACAGCACCCGATTGTTCGGCTTCTTTCGGGGATATCCCTAAGGGGGGCTTTCAAAGAATGAATATAGGACTCGTCGCGGTCGACCTTTGGGGGGGAAGGCAAGTTTGGGTGTAACAGATGGTGTTGGCCGCTCCAGCTTCGGCGCGCGGCGGGCGATGAGCACGTCCATCCTGCGCAAGAAATGCCGCGGGCAATCGCCGTACCCGGCGCCGGTGACACTCCGTCGATGGGCGTCAAAGGCGTCGAGTGACGAACGACGTATGTGTGACCACCGCTCCCAGCGGATTGGCGGTATGCCCGCAATCGCCTACTGTGGAGGCATTATCACGAAGATGGATAAGCGCGATGCCAGTAGTGAAGGGCGGTCAAACGATAACGACGCTTGATGAGTGGAAGCAAAAGGGTGGGCCGAAAGACGTCACGGCACAATGGGTGCCGAATCGCAGCGCCAAGGAAT
>CAZRKS010000375.1:0-2158 GCA_964600315.1 uncultured Steroidobacteraceae bacterium
TCCCTCGTGGCGTCGAGGTCCTGCAGGCCGATCCGCCTCAGGCGCGACGCCTCTTTCGCTGTGGCAAGCGTTTGGCGATTACCGCGGCGCGGCGGCCCGCCCGATTTGACTACGGGCGCCCGGAACGAGATGCAGCTGAAGTCGAATTGCTGGAAACGTTGCTCGCCGCAGTGCGTTTGACCGACACGATTGAGCCGGTTGGCGCCGAACGAACGCAACGCACGCACGACCGCATCGTCGGCCTCGCCGAAGATCTCGTGCTGGCGCGGCACGATGCGCGCATGCGTGTCGCCGACCTGTGCATTGCCGCTGACGTAAGCGAACGAACCCTCGAATCCTCCTTCAAGGCCACAACGGGCCTGTCGCCGGTGGCATACCTCACAAGGCTCCGACTACACCGGGTACACGCCGCCCTGCTCGCCGCCGAACCGGGCTCAACGCGGGTCTCGGTGGAAGCGATCAAGTGGGGTTTCTGGCACCTTGGTGATTTCTCGCGCGCGTACAAGCAATGTTTCGGCGAATCGCCGTCGCAGACATTGCGGCGTGGGCCAGCCGGTATACCGCCCAGCAAAGTGGTACTCCCGTAAAGCACGACGCTACCGCTTCAAGCAACATACCTTCGCGACCTAGGTAGCAATACGGTGGCGTAGGCCCCGGCGCTGAACTTCACTATGGGTGCTGCCGATACCGGCCAGACGCGAAGCGCCCGTGAGCAAATCGGATACCCCGCAGAACCTAAAACTGGACAAGTACAACGTCCCGCAGCTGCTGGGCACGCGCGCCACCCGACGCTTCCACGTCATGGCGAAGCCTGCGGGCTCCGCGTGCAACCTCGACTGCACCTATTGCTTCTATCTCAGCAAGCGGACGCTGCCGGGCGGCCCGGGCGCAGGCCACATGTCGGACGAGGTGCTCGATCGCTTCGTCAAGAGCTACATCGAGAGCGTGACAGGCGACGAGGTCGTCTTCTCATGGCAGGGCGGCGAACCAACGCTGCTCGGACTCGACTTCTTCAGGAAAGTCGTCGCGTTCCAGCAGCGGCACGCGAAGGGAGGACAGCGGATCGAGAACGATCTGCAGACCAATGGCACGATGCTGGACGAGGACTGGGCGCGATTTCTCAAGCAGCAACGATTCCTCGTCGGCCTCAGCATCGATGGCCCACGGGAGATCCACGATCATTACCGCATCACGAAGCGCGCCGAGCCGACGTTCGACAAGGTTTTTGCCGCCGCAAAAATGCTGCATAAGCACGGCGTGCGCTTTAACACACTGACTTGCGTCCATCGCTACAACGCATCGAAGCCGCTCGACGTGTACCGTTTCCTGCGTCGCGAAGTCGGCTCGACCTATATTCAATTCATCCCGATCGTCGAAATCAAGGGCTTCGAGAACATCGCGCCCGGCGCCTGGGACACGGCCAACCTGCCCATCGTTGGCGACCCGCGCTGCCATCCGGATCATCCGGAGTCCGTTGTCACTCCATGGTCCGTCGCTGCAGATGAATACGGATACTTCCTTTGCAAGATCTGGGACGAGTGGCAGTCCCGCGATGTCGGCAAGGTTCTGATCAACCTGTGCGAGACGCTAGTCGCGCAGCACATGGGACTGCAGTCACAGGTCTGCGTGCACAGTGAAATCTGCGGCAAGGGCGTCGCTCTCGAGCACAGCGGCGACGCGTACAGCTGCGATCACTACGTCTACCCTGAGTACAAGCTCGGCAACATTCGCGGGCGCTCGCTCGGCGACATGGTGTTCTCGCCGCGCCAGGTGAAATTCGGGTACGCGAAGTCGGAATCATTGCCGGCTTATTGCCGGCAGTGCCAGTTCCTGACCGACTGCTGGGGTGAATGCCCGAAGAACCGGCTGCTGCGAACGCCAGATGGGGAGCCCGGATTGAACTATCTGTGCCCGGGCCTCAAGCGCTTCTTTGCGCATGCCGTGCCCACCGCCGATATGATGGCCGTCCGGCTAAAGGCCGGCAAGACCCATTCGAGCGGCTGACCGGATAAAAAAAGGGGCGAGGATTCATTGCGTAGCGGCGTGTTGCAAGAGCCACGGGCTCACCACCGCGACCGTCGGCCCTTGATGCCAAATGGCAAGTGCTGGGAATGCCACCGCCGTTTCCCGACCTCGCTCGAAGGACCGCTCGTGGCCG
>CAZRKS010000376.1:0-2151 GCA_964600315.1 uncultured Steroidobacteraceae bacterium
CCGGTGATTTCCCCCAGCGCCCGCTGAGCGTCCGTGAGCTCCTGGGCGACCAACTCACCCGCGTGCCGTTCGACGAGCAGCCGATGCGCCTCCTCGACGTGCGCCCGCGCCCGCCGCAGCGCCTCCAGATGCCGCGCCCGGGCCGAGAGCGCGCCGGTGCCGGCCGGGTGAAACCCGACACAGTCCTTGAGATGGGCACGCAGCACGTCGAGCCCCGCGCCGCTCGCCGCGCTGAGCCGCACCGTCGTCACGGCACCGTCCTGTAGACCAGGCGTCGCGCCCACCCGATCGATCTTGTTCATCACCACCGTGCGTGGCGCCGAGGTCGGCAGTGCGACGAGGTCTGAGTCGACGGCCGCGACGGCGCGCGCGTCCGCCGCGTCCACAACGAACAGCACGCGGTCGGCGCGCTCGATTTCGCGATGCGCGCGGCGGATGCCCTCGGCTTCGACCTCGTCGGGCGACTCGCGGAGGCCGGCCGTGTCGAGGATGTGCAGCGGCAGGCCGTCGATCTCGATCCGCTCGCGCAGCACGTCGCGCGTGGTGCCCGGCGTTGCCGTGACGATCGCCGCGTCGTAGCCCGCGAGGCGGTTCAGCAGGCTCGACTTGCCGGCATTCGGCCGGCCGGCGATGACGAGCGTGAGGCCGTCGCGCAGGAGCGCTCCCTGGCGCGCGGCTTCGCTGATCTCGGCGAAGCGGCGGCGGATGTCGTCCATGCGCTCGGCCAGCGACTGGTCAGCGAGGAAGTCGATTTCTTCCTCCGGGAAGTCGATCGCCGCCTCGACCCACAGGCGCAGCTGCAGCAGCGCTTCCGTCAGTTCGTGCACTTGCCCCGAGAACTCGCCCCGCAGCGAGCGGAGCGCCGCGCGCGCCGCCTGCGCCGAGCCGCTGTCGATGAGGTCGGCAACTGCCTCCGCCTGCGCGAGGTCGAGCTTGTCGTTCAGGAAGGCGCGCTGCGTGAACTCGCCCGGGTTCGCCTGTCGCGCGCCGAGTTCCAGGATCCGCCGCAGCAGGAGATCGAGGACCACCGGCCCGCCGTGGCCTTGCAGTTCGAGGACGTCCTCGCCGGTGAGCGAGTGCGGCGCCGGGAAATAGAGCGCGAGGCCTTCATCGATCGGCTCGCCGGCGGCGTCGCGGAATTCACGCAGGGTGGCGAGGCGCGGCGTGGGCACGCTGCCGAGTAGCGACTCGGCCACGGCACGGCAGCCCGGGCCCGAGACTCGCACGATCCCGATGCCGCCCCGGCCGACCGGCGTCGCGATCGCGGCGATCGTGTCGGAAATAGGGGACATTCCCCTATTTCTTCGCCTGTTTCCCGCGGCCTGCAGAAATAGGGGAATGTCCCCTATTCACCAGCGGTCGGCGACCCAGCCGAGCACGGCACCGCCGACGACGTACATCGCGAGGCCTTCGACGATCCACCAGAACCAGATCACGTCCGGCAGGTTGAACACGCCGCTCCAGGACGCCGCGACGGCACCGGCCAGCAGCCCGACGCCGAGCCCGTAGCGGGCGCCGCGCATGAGGCCGCGGCCGGCGAAGGAAGCACGGACCTTCCCGTACAGTCCCGCGACGATGAAGCTCAGCGCGAGCCCGGTCGGGATCCAGCGCGGCATGAGCGCCGCGAGATCCGGCGGATCCTGCATCAGCTCGGGACGCCAGAAGCTCGCGGTCGCCTTGTAGGCCTCGGCGAGCACGCCCTCGTGGATCAGCGGTCCGGTCACCATCGACAGGACCCAGGTCGCCACGTAGAACGCGATGCCGCCGATCAGGATCAGCTTCAGGTTCATGGGTACCCTCCCCGTTTCTCGTCAGAGTTGTCGTACCCGGCTCGAGGCCGGTGCGCCGACTCTACGAAAAAACGGTGAAGGGCACCGAACTATTTCTTGGCTTCGGCGGCCACGATGCGGTTGATGTTCCACTGCTGCGCGATCGAGAGCAGGGTGTTGGTGATCCAGTACAGCACGAGGCCGGACGGGAACCACGCCATCATCACCGTCATGATGAGCGGCATGAAGGCGAACACCTTGGCCTGCATCGGGTCGGGCGGGGCCGGGTTCAGCTTGAACTGGCCGTACATGGCCGCGCCCATGATCGCCGGCAGGATGAAGTACGGATCCTTCGACGACAGGTCCTGGATCCACAGCATGA
>CAZRKS010000377.1:0-2151 GCA_964600315.1 uncultured Steroidobacteraceae bacterium
GCACCTCGGCCACCTGCCCGCCGCCGAGCCCCGGCTACCTGCCGAGCTGCTGGCGTGCCGGCGACATCATCATGGAGCGCTGCCTCAAGACGGGCCAGGCACAGGACGTGTGTTCGAAGCGCGCCGACGAGGCTCGCCTCGCCTACGCGAACATGGGCATTGCCGGCCACCTCGTCATCGGGGGCGAGACGCCCGAGGACTGGCTCGATGCGGGCCAGTGCACGGACTGCTTCCTGCCGCCGTTCAACCACCGACCGGGCACGTCCGTGCAGTACGGGCTCGCCATCTCGCGGTTTGACGAGGACCCGCAGCATCCCACGCGCTTCAAGTGGGGCTTCATCGGATCCTCCGACAATCACCGCGCGCGGCCCGGCACGGGCTACAAGCAGTTCGACCGGCGCGAGAACACCGAGGCGAGCGGCCCGGTGAACGAGAAGATGCGCCTGCGCCTGCTCGGTGACCAGGGCGCCGCCGACGCCTTTCCCCACCCGATTGCGCAGGCCGACCTGATGAAGATGGCCGGGTTCCAGCTCACCGAGTTCGAGCGCCAGTCGTCGTTCTTCCTGACCGGAGGCCTCGCGGCGGTGCACGCGGCGAACCGCTCGCGTGAAGCCATCTGGGACGCATTGCAGCGACGCGAGGTGTACGCGACCTCGGGTCACAAGGTCCTGCTGTGGTTCGACGCGCGCGAGGCGACCGGCGAGGTCGCGAAGATGGGCGGGGAACTCACCACCACCGACTCGCCGACATTCACGGTGCGGGCGGTCGGGTCGTTCAAGCAGAAGCCGGGCTGCCCGGACTTCGCCAATGCAGGCATCGACGCCGGGCGCCTGCAGCACCTGTGCGCCGGCGAGTGCGACAACCCCTCCGACGTGCGCAACCTGATCACCCGCATCGAGGTGGTGAAGATCCGCCCGCAGGCGAAGGCCGGCGAGTCGGTGGACGGCCTGATCGAGGACAAGTTCCTCGTCCACCAGTGTCCGCCGGACCCGAACGGCTGCAGCTTCAGCTTCAATGACCCCGGCTACGCGGCAGGCGGTCGCGACGCGATCTACTACGTGCGCGCGATCGAGGAGGCGCAGCCGACCATCAACGCGGATCCGCTCAAGTGCGTGCGCGACGCCTCGGGCCGCTGCGTGAAGGTCCAGCTGTGCTACGGCGACTACCGCAGCGGCAAGAGCGACTGCACGGCGCCGGCCGAACCGCGCGCGTGGTCGTCGCCGATCTACCTGTACCACCCCGCTGCCGGTACGCGTGGCTGAGTCGCAGGACAGCGACGGCAGGAGCCGCAGGGCATCGCGACTGCTGGGACTGGGCGCCGCGCTCGGCCTCGCCGCGGCGCTGTGGAGCGCGCTGGGCGAGCCGGGGGTGGGCAATGCGGACCGGGACGCGATCGCTACGGTCGACGGCGTCGCGATCTCGCGGGCCGATTACGAGATGGCGATCGGTTCGCTGGTCGCCGACAAGCGCTCGCCCCTGACGCCCGCCGACCGGCGCCGTGCCCTCGACCGGCTGGTCGACGAGGAGTTGCTGGTGCAGCGCGGGCTGGCGCTGGGGCTCGGCACCAGCGACCTCGCGGTGCGCAAGGCGCTCGTCGACGCCATGGTGCAGTTCGCGGCGGCCGAGGCCGCGGGCCGCGAGCCCGGCGACGAAGAGCTGCGGCAGTTCTATGCCGAGCGTCCTGAGCTGCTGCGCAGCGAGCCGCAGCTGCGCGTGCGGGTGGTGAGCTTTCCTTCGCGCGATGCCGCGCGAGTCGATGCGATGCGCGCGGCCCTGCGTTCCGGTCGCGATTTCGCCAGCGCGGCTGCGCTGGCCGGCGCCGAGCCGGTCGTGGTGCCGGACGCTCTGCTGCCCGCCGCGAAACTGGCCGACTACGCCGGGCCGACGGTACGCGATGCCGCGCTGGCGCTGAAGCCTGGCGATGTCGCGGGACCGCTCGACGTCGGCGGCGTTCCGACATTCGTGATGCTGGTGGATAGCCAGCCCGGGGCCGTGCCGCCGTTCGACTCGGTGCGTGCGGTGGTCGCGGAAGAGTGGCGGCGTCGCCAGGGAGAAGGCGCGCTCGAGCATTACCTCGCGGGCCTGCGCCGCACGGCGAAGATCCGCTACGCGGCCGACGCGCCGCAGGCGGCGCCCCGACCGTGATCCGGC
>CAZRKS010000378.1:0-2148 GCA_964600315.1 uncultured Steroidobacteraceae bacterium
TGCGCAGGCCGTCGCCCTCGCGACGCACCACGAGCGCGAGCTTGGTGTGGGTCTTGAGGCCGCGCACTCCGTAGATCACGTGGTCGCCGGCCTTCTGCAGCTCGTTGGCCCAGTGCAGGTTGCGCTCCTCGTCGAAGCGCGCCTTGAGCTCGACGAGGCACGCGACCTGCTTGCCGTTCTCGGCGGCCCGGATCAGCGAGCGCACGAACGGCGTGTCGTCGCCGAGCCGGTAAACCGTCATCTTGATCGTGGTGACCGCGGGGTCGTCGGCCGCGTCGCGGATGAAGCGCTCGACGCTCGCGTCAAAGCTCTCGTACGGATGGTGCACGAGCACGTCGCCCGCGCGGATGACGGCGAACAGGTCCGCCTCGGCGTCGAGCCCCGCCGGGACCAGCGGCGTCCACGGCGGGTCGCGCAGCGCCGCGACCGGCAGCGAGGCGATCTCGAACAGCGTCGTGTAGTCGAGCAGCCCCGGCAGTTCGTACACGTCGCTCTCGCGCAGTTCGAACTGGTCGAGCAGGCCCTGGCGGATCTCGGCGCGCGGCGCCTCCCCGAACTCGAGGCGCACCACCGGCTGGAAGCGCCGCTGTCGGATCTGCTCCTCCACCAGTTCGCGGATGCTGTCGTCCCGGTCCTCCTCGATGGCGACGTCGGCATTGCGCGAGACGCGGAACAGCGTCGCCTGCTCGATGGCCACTCCGGGGAACAGCTTGTGCGCATTGTGGCGGACCACGTCCTGCATCGACACGAAGCAGCGCTCGCCTTCTGGTACGCCGGAACGCAGCGGCAGCCACTGCTGCAGCGTCGGCGGGATCTTGACGCGCACGTGCACCGTCTCGTCGGTCGCGAGGTCGCGGAGCACGAAGCCCCAGGACGTCGACAGGTTCGACAGGAAGGGGAACGGGTGCGACGGGTCGAGGCTGAGCGGCGTCAGCGCCGGGGAGACGTGGCTGTCGAAGCCGGCCGCGGCCTCCTTGCGCTGAGCGTCGCTCAGCTCATCCCATGCGGCGAGCCGGATGCCGTGCGCCGCGAGCGCCGGCCGCAGCTGCGCGAAGCAGGCCGCCTGGTCGAGCAGCATCGGCTGCAACGCCTCGCGCAGCCGCGTCATGTGCGCATTGAACTCGGCCACGGCGGTCGGGTTCTCGCTCGCGTAGGCGCGCGTGCGCATGGCGCCGACGCGCTTCATGAAGAACTCGTCGAGGTTGGAGGTGAAGATCGCCAGGAACTTGAGCCGCTCGAGCAGCGGCGTGCGCTCGTCGAGCGCCTCGCTCAGGACCCGCCGGTTGAACTCGAGCCAGCTCAGGTCCCGGTCGAACCAGACGGCGCGCAGCACGTCGTCAGTCGCCGCCATGGTCCGGCGGGTCGATCGTCGGCAGGCCGCCCGCATCGCGCGTCGCCCATTCCGCGCGGCTGCCCCAGTAGGCATGCGCTCCCGGCTCGAGGCCCTCGGCCGAGTCGAGATTCGCCAGCGTCACGTGCGTCTCGCCGGGCCAGTGGCCGGATTCGAAGAAGAGCGTCGAGCCGCAGCGGCTGCAGAAGCTGCGCGTGCCCTGCGGCGAGGAACGGTACCGGGCGAGCGCGTCGGCACCCGCCTCGAGCACGACGGCAGCGGCCGGGAAACCCACCCAGGTCACGAAACCGGCCCCGTGCGCGCGCCGGCACATCGAGCAGTGGCAGTGCGCCACCCAGTTCGCAGGCAGCTCGGCGCGGAACCGCACCGCGCCGCAGAGACAGGAGCCGGTGACCGTGCGCGCCGTCACACGACGCGGACGTTCTTGAACTGCCAGGGATCGGTCTCGTCGAGGTCCTCGGGGAACAACCGGCCGCGGTCGACCAGCGGATGCCATTCCGTGTACTCGCCGACGACGAGGCCGAGATACGGCCGGCAGACCTCGAGGACGCGCCGGAAGTCGAGCTCGTCCGGCTCGACCAGTCCTGCGTTCGGATTCTCCATCGCCCACACCAGGCCGCCGAGCACGGAGACCGTGACCTGCAGCGACGTCGCGTTGTTGTGCGGGCAGAGCTGGCGCGCTTCCTGCACCGAGAGCTGCGAGCCGTACCAGTAGGCGTTCCTCTTGTGCCCCGCGAGCAGCACGCCGAGTTCGTCCACGCCCTTCACGATCTCGTCCATCATGATCCGCTTGCGGT
>CAZRKS010000379.1:0-2136 GCA_964600315.1 uncultured Steroidobacteraceae bacterium
CCAACGAGGCGATCAACGAGAACTGGATCGCGGACCGCGACCGCTTCAGCTGCGAGGGCCTGTACACGGCCGACCGTGCACAGAAGCCGATGGTTCGCGAGGGCGGCGGCTGGCGCGAGGTCGACTGGGAAACGGCGCTCGAGGCGGCCGCGCGCGGCCTGCAGAAGATCGTGCGCGAATCCGGTGCCGCGCAACTCGGGTTCCTCGTGTCGCCGCTCGCGACGCTGGAGGAGGCCACGCTTGCAGCGCGCATCGCCCGCGGCCTCGGCACCGACAACGTGGACTACCGGTTGCGCCGCATCGACTTCCGCGGCGAGGCCAGCGATCCCGTCGCGCCGACGCTCGGCTGCGCGATCGCCGATCTCGAGCAGGCGGCGGCCGTGCTGGTCGTGGGCTGCAACCTCCGCAAGGAAGTCCCGATCATCGCGCATCGCATCCGCAAGGGGGCCGTGCGCCACGGCACCCGGGTGGCGCTGGTGAATTCCACGCCGCAGCCACTGCTGTTCCCGGTGGCCGCGAGCCTGGTGAGCAACGGGCTCGGGATGGCGCAGCATCTCGCGGCGGTGCTCAAGGCGGCGCTGCGCGCAGCGGGCCAGCCGACGCCGCAGTCGCTGGCGGCGGCGCTCGAAGGGCTCACGCCGGGCCCCGAGCACGAGCAGGTTGCAGGGCTGCTGCTGGGCGGCGGGCTGCGCGTCGTCCTGCTCGGTGCGATCGCCGAGCGGCACGTGGCCCGTTCCGAGATTCACGCGCTGGCCGCCGCGCTCGCGACGGCGACCGGCGCGCGGCTCGGGTTCCTGCCGGAGGGCGGCAACGCGGTCGGAGCCGCGCTCGCGGGCGCCACGCCGCATCGGGGCGTGGGGGGCCGTGCGGTGGCGAAGGCGGGCCTGCCCGCGCTCGAAATGCTGAACGCGCGGCTGCGTGGCTACGTCATGGTCGGCGGCATCGAGTCCGCCGATCTCGCCCCGTCGCCGGGCGTCGAGTCGGCGCTGCAGTCCGCGGACTGCGTGGTGGCGCTCACCCCCTACGCGGGCGAGGAGCAGCTCGCGCGATCCACGGTGATCCTGCCGGTTTCCGCGTTCGCCGAGACCTCGGGCACCTGGGTCAACGTGGAGGGCCGCTGGCAGAGCGTGCCCGGGGCGGCGCGTCCGCAGGGCGAGGCGCGGCCAGCGTGGAAGGTGCTGCGGGTGCTCGGCAACCTGCTCGACCTGCCGGGATTCGAGCACAGCAGTTCCGAGGAGATCCGCGACGAGTTGCAGCGCGAACTCGGTGAGTATGCGGTCGCCGCGACGGCTGCGGCCGCGCCGACGCTCGGGCGGCTCGCGGCGGTGGACGCCTCGCGCGAGGTGGGCATCTACGGGGTCGACGCGGTCGTGCGGCGTTCGCGCCCGCTGCAGGAGACGCCCGACGGCCAGGCCGGTGCGCGGGGCGGGGCGGGCGCATGAACTTCATCGTGAACACCTGGCAGTCCTGGCCGTCGTGGCTGCAGACGGTGCTGATCGCGCTCGGGCAGATCCTTGTCGTCACCGTCACGGTGATCCTGTGCGTCGCCTACCTGACGCTCGCGGAACGCAAGATCATCGGCTACATGCAGCTGCGCATCGGGCCGAACCGGGTCGGCCCGAAGGGACTGCTGCAGCCGTTCGCGGACGTGCTGAAGATGCTCATCAAGGAAGTGGTGGTGCCGTCGCGGTCGAACCGCTTCCTGTTCGTGCTGGCGCCGCTGCTCGCCCTCACGCCGGCCTTCGCCGCCTGGGCGGTGATCTCGCTGTGGCCCGGGTTCTCGATCGCGGACGTGGACGCCGGCGTGCTGTACGTGCTCGCGCTCGCGGGCTTCGGCGCCTACGGCATCATCCTCGCGGGCTGGGCGACGAACTCCAAGTACGCCTTCCTCGGCGCCATGCGCTCGGCCGCGCAGATCGTCGCCTACGAGATCGCGATGGGCTTCGCGCTGGTGGGCGTGGTGATGGCGTCCGGCACGCTCAACCTGGGGAAGATCGTCGCGGGCCAGGCGGGCGGCCCGTTCTCCTGGTACTGGCTGTGGCTCTTCCCGCTGTTCGTCGTCTACTTCATCTCGGGCGTCGCCGAGACCAACCGCGCGCCGTTCGACGTCGCCGAGGGCGAGTCGGAGATCGTCGC
>CAZRKS010000380.1:0-2126 GCA_964600315.1 uncultured Steroidobacteraceae bacterium
CGCGCTCGCCGAGCCAGGTGACGAGGTAGAAGCGCAGCGCGGCGAACACGCCGAAGACGACCGCGGCGGCCATGAACGCGACGAAATAGCGGTTGACGGTGTCGGAGCTGCCCGAGGCGATGCCCTGGTCGATCACGTGGCGCAGGGCCACCGGCAGCGCGAGCATCGCCGCCGCGGCGACGAGCAGCGCGCCGAGCGCCGCGACCAGCGTCGCGCGGTACGGCGCGAGGAAGGGCAGCAGGGCCCTGAGTGGTTTCAGGGAGCGGCTCTTCGGACGGTCGGGCGCGGCGGCGTCGGTCATGGCGAGGGTGCATTATGCCGCCCGTCCTGCGAACATGCGCCTTCCCCTCGCAGGAGCCCGCATGAGCGCCATCCGCGCCAATGGCATCACACTCGAGTACGAGTCCCTTGGCGACCCCGCTGCGCCCGCGATCCTGCTCATCATGGGGCTCGGCATGCAGCTCGTGGCCTGGCCGGACGAGTTCTGCGACGGGCTCGTGCGGCAGGGGTTCCGGGTGGTGCGTTTCGACAACCGGGACTGCGGCCTGTCGCAGAAGCTGGACGAACTCGGCCGGCCGCGCATCGCCGCGGCCGTCGCGCGGGCGCTGGTCGGCCTCCCGGTGCGGGCCCCGTACGACCTCGAGGACATGGCGGGCGACGCGGTGGGGCTGCTCGACGCGCTCGGCATTCCGGCGGCGCACGTCGTCGGTGCGTCGATGGGCGGCATGATCGGCCAGATCGTGGCGGCGCGTCATCCGGCCCGGGCCCTGTCGCTGACGTCCATCATGTCGACGACCGGCGCGCGGCACCTGCCGCAGCCGGCCGTCCGCGTCCGGCGCCTGCTCCTCGCGAGGCCGCAGCCGCCCGTGACGGTCGACTCGCTGGTCGCGCACTACGAGCGGCTGTTCGCGGTCATCGGCAGCCCGGGCTACCCGACGCCGCCCGAGGAATTCCGGGCCCGGATCCGGCGCGCCGTCGAGCGTGGCTACCACGCGGACGGTTTCCTGCGCCAGCTCGCCGCGGTGCTGCGCAACGGGGATCGCACCGCCTTGCTCGGGCAGATTGCCTGCCCCACGCTCGTGATCCACGGCAAGGCCGATCCGCTGGTGCCCTGGCCGGGGGGCGTGGACACGGCCTACCGGATTCGTGACGCCCACCTCGTGCTGCTCGACGGCTTCGCCCACGACTTCCCGGCGCCGCTCTTCGCGCGTTTCGTCGACATGATCTCGACGCACGCGCGGGCCGCGGCCGCCTGATCCCTCAGGAGGACTCACATGCGCGACTATCGCAGGTTCTACATCGACGGCCAGTGGGTCGATCCGGCCCAGCCGCAGACGCTCGACGTGGTGAACCCGGCGACGGAGGGCGCGGCCGGCGTCATCTCGCTCGGCAGCAAGACGGACGTGGATCGCGCCGTGGCCGCGGCGCAGCGCGCCTTTGCGACCTGGTCGCTCACCACCCGCGAGGAGCGGATCGCCGTGCTCGAGCGGGTGGTCGCCGCCTACCAGCGCCGGCTCGGCGACATGGCGCAGGCGATCTCGGACGAAATGGGCGCGCCGCTCGCGACGATCGCCACTCCGCTGCAGGCGCCGGCGGGCCTCGGCCACTTCACCGTGGCGCTCGACATCCTGCGGAATTTCGAATTCGAGAAGATGCAGGGCACGACCCGCGTGGTGCGCGAGCCGGTCGGGGTGTGCGGGCTCATCACGCCGTGGAACTGGCCGGCGAACCAGATCGCCTGCAAGGTGGCCCCGGCACTCGCCTGCGGCTGCACCATGGTGCTGAAGCCCTCCGAGATCGCGCCGCTCTCGGGCCACGTGATGGCCGAGATCCTGCACGAGGCGGGCGTACCGGCGGGCGTGTTCAACCTCGTCGACGGCGACGGGCCGACGGTCGGGGCCGCGCTCTCCTCGCACCCCGGCATCGACATGGTCTCGTTCACCGGCTCGACCCGCGCCGGCATCCTGGTCGACAAGGCGGCAGCCGACACGGTCAAGAAGGTCTCGCTCGAGCTCGGCGGGAAGTCGCCCAACATCATCCTCGAGGGGGCGCCGCTCGAGCAGGCCGTGGGGCACGGCGTGCTGGTGATGATGAACAACACCGGGCAGAGCTGTAACGCGCCGTCG
>CAZRKS010000381.1:0-2123 GCA_964600315.1 uncultured Steroidobacteraceae bacterium
AAAGTCTCGGCGGCGTCGCGGGCAAAAAACAGGGGCGGATTTAACGGCGCTTACCCAATACCAAGAGCTTGATTAGCAAAGCGTTAGAAATTACGTTTGCCAACATGGTGCCGATGACGGCCTTTGAAGGAATAAGCGGTGGATGCCCTGCCTCCATAGCTAGCCTATTAATGGGGTCATCATCGATCATCATGTGGATGCGGAATCCGATAAAGGAGATAACTAGAAAAATGGCAAGCACCGCAATAGCATAGGTGAGCGCAACGGATAAGCCTGTACTCGAAAGCGCATATAAAAAAAACGCTACCGTACAAATGAAATTAATCTGATTAACTCTTCGTATCCACATCCTCTTATCCTCTGTCAGCTTGTTGAAAGCCTTGTAAGTTGCGCAAGTACATGTTAGCCATCAACCAATTGGCAACACCAAGCAAATTCTCTGCATGAAGCTAATCCCTCCTTTCCTCTGTCGCCAAAGCAAGGTAATCCCCCCCTTTTTTCACCGTCGCCAGAGGTAGAGGTTAGGCGTCGCGCGCCAAGTTCCGATTCGAGGCCATTGACCGATCACTCACCCGGCAGCACGTACGCAACCTTCGCCTCATTTATCTGTACGACGCCCTTCTTGGCCAGTTCGGCAATGATGTGCTCGACCTCGACGTCGGTCAGCGCTTTATGGAACAGCGCGTTGATGGTGCTACCTAGGGTCTTCACTGATCTCGGCCTGGACGCCCCAATCTGCGTGAGCTTCTGGACCACCGCTGCCACGCGCTCTGCGGGCGTATGCGCATTCTCCAGCTTGACCAGGGGTATATCCGAAACGCTCTTGCTCCTGCAGGCAAAGATCTTCTTGCTCTTCAGGTGCTGGATCAAAGGATCAAACCCGGAGTCCTTCGAGACGATGTGAAAGAATGCGTCCGGCTCATTGGCCGCGATCTGGCCGATGTAGAATGCGATATGGAAATCCAACGCGTTGCTGCCATGCCCCGATATCTTGATGTAGGAAGCCCGCTCGCCCATACGCTGGAGGGCGGAAGCGACCTCGTAAGTCACCTTGGCCTGAGTCGCGCCTACAAAAACCATGACAGTGAAATGCTCGCGGTCCAGCACTGCCATGGCATCAGGCTGCACATTCTCGTAATCGATAAGGACGTAGTTCTTCTTCACTGACTCGGTTTCGCTCGCGAAGACGCTCTTTCAGGGCTTAGCTACGTCGCTACTTTACATACCAACACTTGGAACTTAGGAAACGCTGGGGGGGAGGGGGGGCATGCGACATGGTGGTCATCTCCTACGCCGATCTTCAAAAAAAGCAGATGACAATTTCACCGGTTGCGAACCAACACGCCACACAGCGTCAGCAGCCAGCGCGGGAATTTAGTAACACAGAATCCTAAGAAGAGACCGACGTAATTTCTAGACTTTTTAGAAGGCCAGTTTTACTCATCCTCTTGCGTGCATGGAAGCCTATGTACCCTATATGCATATTATCAGGGTAGAGCGTGTTCGCCGCGAGGCTATTGGTAATCGACTGAAGACTTGGCTGATCCCGCGAATGAGCATCAAGCTCGAACGGAATAGGACGACCTTCTGACGCAATAAACATTCTTCCCTTGAACGTATTGCTGTTGTAGCTCGCCACCCGCCCCTCAAGACGAGAGACTCTTTTATCAAGCACAGTTGCACGCATGTATTCATACGTATCCTTATTAAATGTTCCGCCGACAGACCGCGTTCGATTACCAACGAGGGCTGATATCTCCGCTTTCGTTGCCGTCTTCTCACCGACAATTGGACGGTGCATCTCGCGTAATGCGGGCTCACATTTCTCGATTACCGAATCGAATCGATGCCGCGACAACACAGGCCCTTGATATCCGGCCTCTTTTAGCTTGGCATATTGCTGGCCCAATGATTGGTCATAGTCAACGTGAAACCCAAGCGATTTCTTGACTACATAATCGTACGCGGAGTGCACGATGTGTCCTATCGGAGTATCTTTCGGCGCTGTTCCCAACTTATAAGAAGCCCCTGCAATAAATGTTATGACTGCCATAATTGTCCAGCTGCCCTCTTGAGGAGGAGTTGCGTAAATCGACGCACCTTTCAGGGAGGGGGCTTGGGTT
>CAZRKS010000382.1:0-2114 GCA_964600315.1 uncultured Steroidobacteraceae bacterium
CTCTCGCCTCGCGCGAGCACCGCGGCTGTTTCGGCAAGTCCTCCGGCGGCTACGGCGCGATGATCCACGGCATGAAGTACGCGAGCCACTGGGGTGCGATCGCCAATCACTCCGGCGATGCGTACTTCGACTTCATCTACCGCGCCGACTGGCCGAACACGCTGAACGAGCTCGCGAAGTACCGGCACCCGCCGCGCGGGGCCGGGCGCGTCCGCGCGCCACGCGACACGGCCGGCGAGCGCGCCCTGCAGGCGGGGCACGACGACGGACGCCTGCGCCGCTTCCTCGAGGCGATGTGGCGCAAGCACAAGCTGTCGCACGCCGAGGCGCACGCCATCATGAACGTCTGCATGGCCGCGACCTACGACCCGGACCCGCACGCTCCGCTCGGCTTCCGCCTGCCGTTCCACGCGGACACCGGTGAGCTGATCGAGCGCAACTGGCGGCGCTGGCTGGAGCACGACCCGGTGCGGCTGGTCGGGCGCTACGCCCGCAACCTGCGGCGGCTCCAGGGCCTCTACATCGACTGCGGCTGGCGCGACCAGTACCACATCCACTTCGGGACGCGGCAACTCTCGCGGCGGCTCGCGGCGGCCGGCATCGCGCATCGCTACGAGGAATTCGACGACGACCACTCGGACGTCGACTACCGCATGGATGTGAGCCTGCCGTACCTCTACCAGGCCCTGAAGCCATGAGGCATGGACGATAGCCCGGAGATCGTCGAGGTCTACCGCTCCTTCTGGCGCCCGGCCTGCAACGAGCGCGCCTTCGTGCTGCACGCCGTGGGCATCGCCTCGCAGACCGCCTGGAACGGACGGGACTGGTCGCTCTACGTCGCCGCCGGCCGCGAGACCGAGGCCCGTGCCCAGCTCCGTCGTTACGAACGCGAGAATCCGCCGCGCGCACGGCCAGCGCCGCCGGAGCCGCTGCACCGGCACGCGTGGCTCGGCTCACTCGCCTATGCCGCGGTGATCCTGCTCATCGGCTACCTCGCGGGCGACGGCGTCGTGCGGCTCGACTGGCTCGACGTCGGCGCACTCGCGTCCGCACCGGTGCGCGCGGGCCAGTGGTGGCGCGCGATCACCGCGCTCACGCTGCACCTCGACGTCGGCCACCTGCTCGCCAACCTGGGTTTCGGCACGGTGTTCGGGCTGCTCGCGGGGCAGCTGCTCGGCCCGGGTGTCGCCTGGGCTTCCGTGCTTGCCGCCGCCGCCCTCGCCAATTTCGCGAATGCCTGGGTGCAACCCGAGGTGCACGCGTCGGTGGGCGCCTCGACGGCCGTGTTCGCAACGCTCGGTCTGCTCGCCGCGTACGCGTGGCGCAAGCGCCGAGCGGCCGCGGATCGCGCGGCGTATCGCTGGGCGCCGCTCGTCGCCGGCGTGTTCCTGCTCGCGTTCACCGGCGCCGGCGGCGAGAACACCGACGTGCTCGCGCACCTGACGGGATTCGCGATGGGTGCCCAAGCGGGCCTCGTGCACGCGGCATGGCGGGTGCCGCGCGGCGGGGTCGCGCAATGGGTGGCCGGGACCCTCAGCCTCGCCGCGATCGGGGCGGCCTGGGCGCTCGCGCTCGCGTGAGCCGACTGCCGCTCACTCGAGCTTCACGCGGACCTCGCCGTCCTTGACGCTGACCTTGTAGGTCTTGAGCGCCTTCTCGCGACGCACGACGTTCACGATCTGGATGCCCGGCGGGAAGTTCGCCCACTCCACCACCTCGCCCGTGCGGATGTCGAAGCGCGCCCGGTGGAACGGGCACTGCACCATGCGCCCTTCGATGATCTTGCCGCGCCCGAGCGGCGCGAACACGTGCGTGCAGTGCGCCTGGGTCGCGAAGAAGCCGTCGGCGAGGTTGTAGACGACGATCTTGGTGTCGCCGACCGTGAACGCCTTCATCTGCCCACGCTTGATGTCTCCCGTGCGGCAGACGGTGTGCATGTTCATGGCGTCCCCCGGTTGGCTTTCTTGCCCCCGAGTCTAACGGTCCGTGCAGTCCCGAGGCGAGCGAATTCGCGCGCGAAACGCCGCGTAGGCATCGACGACTCGCCCGGGGTCCTCGAGCTGCGGGTAGTGGCCGACACCCTCGAGCACGACGACGTCGGGTTCGGGCACGAG
>CAZRKS010000383.1:0-2111 GCA_964600315.1 uncultured Steroidobacteraceae bacterium
TGCGCCTGCGCGCGGTAGCCGACGCCGACCAGCTCGAGCTTCTTCTCGTAGCCCTTCGACACGCCTTGCACGAGGTTGGCGAGGTGCGCGCGCAGCGACCCTGCGTGCATCAGCGACTCGCGGCTCCGCTCGGCGACCTGGACCTGGACCGTCTGGCCTTCCTGGACCAGGGACAGGCCGCGGCGCAGCGGCAGCGCGAGCGCGCCCTTGGCGCCCTTGACGGTGACGGTGTCGCCGTCCACGGTGGCGGTCACGCCCTGGGGCAGCGCGACCGGCTTCTTTGCGACTCTTGACATGATGGTCTACCTGCCTCCGTCCGCGGATCAGGACACGATGCAGAGGACTTCGCCGCCGTGCCCGGCAGCGCGCGCCTCGCGGTCCGTCATGACGCCGCGGGAGGTCGAGATGATCGCCACGCCCATGCCGCCGAGAATGCGCGGCAGGTCGTCCTTGCCCTTGTAGACGCGCAGCCCCGGACGGCTCACGCGCTCGAGGCGGTCGATGACCGGCCGGCCGTGGTAGTACTTGAGGCGCAGCGTCAGCGTGGACTTGCCGGCGTCGTCGCCGAGCGCGAAGTCCTCGATGTAGCCCTCCTCCTTCAGCACCTTGGCCAGCGCGAGCTTGATGCGCGAGGCGGGCATGCCGACCTCCGGCTTGCCCGAGCGCTGCCCGTTGCGGATGCGGGTGAGGAAGTCCGCGATGGGATCCGTCATGCTCATGTCTTGCTCCGTTACGCGGCCTTACCAGCTGGCCTTGCGCAGGCCCGGGACGTCGCCGCGCATCGTCGCCTCGCGCAGCTTCTGGCGGCCGAGGCCGAACTTGCGGTAGACGCCGCGCGAGCGGCCCGTGATCGCACAGCGCTTGCGGATCCTGGACGCCGCACCGTCGCGCGGCAGCGACTGGAGCTTGCGCGTCGCCTCCTCGCGCTCCGCGTCCGTGGACTTCGGGCTGCGGATGGTCTCCTTCAGCGCGGCGCGCTTCGCGGCCTGCTGCTTCACGAGTCTGGCACGACGCTTCTCGCGCTCGATCATGCTGGTCTTCGCCATTGGCCGGTCCTTACTTGCGGAACGGGAAGTTGAAGGATTCGAGCAGCGCCCGCCCCTCACGGTCGTCCCGCGCCGTCGTGGTGATCGTGATGTCCATGCCGCGGATCGCGTCGATCTTGTCGTAGGCGATCTCGGGGAAGATGATCTGTTCCTTGACGCCGAAGCTGTAGTTGCCGCGGCCGTCGAACGAGCGCGCCGACACGCCGCGGAAGTCGCGGATGCGCGGCATCGCCACGTTGATCAGGCGGTCGAGGAACTCGTACATGCGCGCGCCGCGCAGCGTCACGCGCGCACCCACCGGGATGCCGGCGCGCAGCTTGAAAGACGCGATCGCCTTGCGCGACTTCGTGACCTGCGGCTTCTGGCCCGTGAGCGCCGTGAGGTCGCTCACCGCGCCGTCCATCGCCTTCTTGTCGGCCACCGCCTCGCCGACTCCCATGTTGACGGTGATGCGCGTGATCTTCGGCACGCGCATCGGGTTGGCCAGCCCGAGGCTCGTCATGAGCTCGGGGACGACCTTCTCCCGGTAATACGTCTGCAGCCTCGCCATGCCAGCCACCCTCGCCCGATCAGGCGTCCACGACTTCGTCGTTGGACTTGAAGTAGCGCACGCGACGGCCGTCGGCCAGCGTGCGGATGCCCACGCGGTCGCCCTGCTTCGCGACCGGGTTCCAGAGGAGCACGTTCGAGAGGTGGAGGGAGGCCTCCTTCTCGACGACCCCGCCCTGGGTTCCGCGCTGCGGATTGGGGCGCGTGTGGCGCTTGACCATGTTCACGTTCTCGACGAGCACGCGGTCGTTCGCGAGCACCTTGATCACGGTGCCACGTCGGCCCTTTTCGCGGCCGGCGATCACGACCACCTCGTCGCCCTTGCGGATCTTCTTCATGCCTCGTTCCTCGACTTCGCCGCCGCCGGTGCTCAGAGCACTTCCGGCGCGAGCGAGATGATCTTCATGAACTGCGCCGTGCGCAGCTCCCTGGTCACCGGCCCGAAGATGCGGGTGCCGATGGGCTCGAGCTTGTTGGTGAGCAGCACGGCCGCGTTGCCGTCGAAGCGGATCAGCG
>CAZRKS010000384.1:0-2109 GCA_964600315.1 uncultured Steroidobacteraceae bacterium
GCCGGTCGGCGATCGCGTCCCAGGTGCTGTTGTCGAGCAGCAGGCCGCCGAGCACCGCCTGCTCGGCCTCGACGGAGTGCGGCGGCACCCGGAGCGAGTCCGCGTCGGAGGCCGGCCGCAGTCGCCTGCGGCCCCTGGCGTCACCCGCCTCCTGCTCCATCGCGGCCGGCCCGGGCGCGGAGGACTATTCCTCGCCGACCACGTCCACCGGCAGGTCGATGATCACATCGCTGTGCAGGTGGAGCTTCACGTGATGCTCGCCGACCACGCGGATCGGGCCGGAGTGCAGACGCACTTCGCTGCGCTCGACGCGGATCCCGGCGGCCGACAGCGCCTCGGCGATGTCCGCCGTGCCGATCGAACCGAAGATCTTGCCCTCGCCGCCGACCTTGGCCACGAGCTTGAGGCGGAAGCCCTCGAGCTGGCCGGCGCGCAGCTTCGCGCTCGAGAGTTCGTCCTCGGCCAGCTTTTCGAGCTCGGCGCGGCGCTCCTCGAACTTCGCGAGGTTGGCGGCGGTGGCGAGCGCGGCCTTGCCCTGCGGGAGCAGGAAATTGCGGCCGTAGCCCGGCTTCACCTTGACCTTGTCGCCGATGTTGCCGAGGTTGGCGACCTTCTGCAGCAGGATGACTTCCATCGTTGATTCCTCGATCTCTACGTCTTCAAGCACTCTGCGCCGCCTGTTGCGAGCGCAGCCAATTGTCCACGAATCCCCAGCCCGCAAGGGCCGCGACCATGAGCGGCGCCGCGAGCAGCAGCAGGAAATAGATGGCCCACAGCCACCCGCCGCTCAACCGCCCGGCGGCCTTGAACCGGTGCGCCGCCGCGAGCCCCACCAGCATCAGCGCGCCGAGGAAGATCCGTTCCAGGTCATCGACCAGCGGCCGGTCGGTGAGCAGCGACGCGGCGATGGACACGGCCGCCGCCACGCCGAGCACCTTGCCGAGCCGCAGTTGCTGGAACTCGGCCCCGAACGTTCCGGCCGGCCCGGGCAGCCGCTGCCACCACCGCGCCAGGCAGAGCGCACACATCGCGAGCAGCATCGTGAGCGCGGTCACCCACCCCCACAACGTGCGTGCCAGCGCCTCCACCAGCCCGTCCTTCTCGAGGTCCATCGGCAGGCCGCGGCGCTGCATCTCCTGCGCGAGGTCCCTGACGAACGGAGCCCAGACTTTCTCGGGGTCGCCGATCGCGAGGTGCAGGAACGTGAGCAGGGCCACGCCCGCGAGCACCGCCACCTGCATGCAGAGCGACAGCGAGTCCGTGCGCGCCAGCAGCATCGCGAGCGCGAGCGGCGGACCCAGCACCCAGGTCGCATAGACCAGTCCCACCGGCACCGGACGCCCGATCATCCACATCGTGAGCGTCAGGAGCCCCGCGGCGCCGAGCGCCACCGACAGTCCGAGCCGCGGCCCGCGCGTCAGCACCACCAGGGCCGGCACCGCACCCGGCAGGAAAAACGCAAATCCCAGCCCGAACAGCGGCAGGAGCCCGAGCAGCGCGGTGGCGAGCACCGCGCCGCGGGGACTGTGGGTGATCCAGTTGGCGAACGACCGGTTCATGGCGGCGCCCCCGCGGTCAGCCGCAAGGCGCCCGGGTCGCTCAGTGCTGGTCCGTGTACGGCAGCAGCGCCAGGAACCGCGCGCGCTTGATCGCGAGCGAGAGCTGGCGCTGGTAGTTCGAGCGCGTGCCGGTGATGCGGCTCGGCACGATCTTGCCGGTCTCGGTGATGTAGCCCTTGAGGGTCGCGAGGTCCTTGTAGTCGATGCGCTCGACGCCCTCGGCCGTGAACTTGCAGAACTTACGGCGACGGAAAAAACGTGCCATGGGTCACCTGTACGATTCGTGTGATGCGTTGGGACGCGAGGATCAGTTCGCGGCCGCCGATTCCTCGGCGCCCTCGTGCGAACCGGCGTCATCGCCGCGGACCCCCTCTTCCTCGGCGCGCGCCATCGGCGACGGCTCCGTCACCGGGCCCGGCATCGACACCACGAGGTGGCGGATGACGGCGTCGCTGAAGCGGAAGGCGCCGGTGAGCTCGTCGAGCGTCTTCTGGTCGCTCTCGATGTTCATCAGCACGTAGTGGGCCTTGTGGACCTTGGCGATCGGGAA
>CAZRKS010000385.1:0-2089 GCA_964600315.1 uncultured Steroidobacteraceae bacterium
TGATCGCGGTGAGCAGCACGCCGAGTTCGCGCAGCACGCCGATCGCGACGAGGTCCACCGTGAAGATCTCGGCGCCGAACGGCTGCAGCTGCTGCGCCCCGATGTACGCGGAGATGACACTGATCAGGAAGGCGATGACCGCGACGATTGGGACCGCCTGTACGCCGGTCTCGTGGATGTGCCGGACGACGGACGGCAGGCGCAGGCGCTTCAGGCTCGTCCAGCGCACCGCCGCCGTGACGAGGATCTGCCCACCGAAGGTGAGGGCCTCGTACCAGGCGAGGCCGCGCTCCTCGATGCGCCGGCCGAAGTCGACCAGCCAGCTCATCACCGGACCATGCTGCACGCCCGGCGGCGGCGCGCCCGCCTCCGCTGCGAGCGACTCGAAGTACGCGAAGTGCTCCGGGGCCGGCCCGGCGAACTCGACGCGCGCGCCGCGGGTCCGCAGGTCGGCGAGCGCGGCGTGCAGCAGCCACGCCGGCCCGATGTCGAACTCCCCGGCTGCCGTCAGGTCGACCACCAGCGCAGCGGGCGGCCCGGCCTGCAACTCGTCGAGCCGCGCTTGCAACGCACCCGCATCGGCCATGCGGCAGTCGCCCTCGAGGCGAAGCCGGTCGCGCGCTGCCGTGAGTATCGCCTGGAAGGCCATGCGCCGGATGCTAGCATCGGCCTACGCAGGGAGTGAGCATCGATGGCCGGCCACGTTCTTTCCCAGGTCCTGATCCTGCTCGCCGGCTCGGTGCTCGTGCTGAGCCTCGTGCGGCGCTTCGCGCTGCCGCCCATCCTGGGTTACCTGCTGGTCGGCATGGTGCTCGGACCCAACGCGCTGCACCTCGCCTCCGACGACGCGGCCGTCATCCTGCTGGCCGAGATCGGCGTGGTGTTCCTGGTCTTCACGCTGGGCCTCGAGTTCTCGTTCGCCCGCATGGTGACCATGAAGGCGGAGGTGCTCGGGGTCGGCGGACTGCAGATGCTGCTCACCACGGCCGTCCTCGGTACGGCGGCGTGGGCGCTCGGGCTCGATCCTGCGGTCGCCATGGTCGCGGGCGGCGCGCTCGCGATGTCGTCGACGGCGATCATCCTGCGCCAGCTCGGCGACCAGCTCGAGCTCAATCGCACCCACGCCCGGCTCGCCCTCGGCATCCTGCTGTTCCAGGACCTCGCCTTCGCGCCCCTGCTCGCGCTCGCCACCGCGATCGGCGAGGCGGGGCGTGTGCCGGGTCCCCTCTGGCTGCTGGGGATGGTCGGCCGGGCGGTCGCGGCCCTGGTCGTGGTGCTGGCGCTCGGACGCTGGGCGCTGCGCCCGCTGTTCCGCGAGATCGGCCGGCACCGCAGCACCGAGACCTTCACCCTCACCGTCCTGTTCGTGGCCCTGGGCGGCGCCTGGGCCACGCAGCAGCTCGGGCTCTCGACGGCGCTCGGCGCGTTCCTCGCCGGCATGCTGCTCTCCGAGACCGAGTTCCGGCACCAGACCGAGGCGGTCATCAAGCCGTTCCAGGACATCCTGCTCGGGCTGTTCTTCGTCTCGGTCGGCATGCTCCTCGACCTGCGGCTGCTCGGCGCACAGTTGCCGCTGGTGCTGCTCGCGCTCGGCGCGCTGCTCGCGCTCAAGGCGGCGATCGTCACGCTGGTCGTCCGGCGTTTCGTGCCGAACGCGCGCAAGGCGCTGCGCGCCGGCATCGTCGTGTGCATGGGCGGCGAATTCGGCTTCGCGCTCCTCACGCTGCTGCTGAAGGGCCCCATGGTCGACGCCGCCATGGTCCAGCCGCTGCTCACCGCCGTTGCGCTCAGCATGCTGGCCGGGCCGCTGCTGGTGCGCTACAACGGCCGGATCGCCGACTTCCTGCTGCGCCGGCGCACCGTCGAACCGTCCGAGGTGGCGCTCGAGACGGTCGCGACCCGCGAACTCGCCGCGCGCGAGCACGTGATCGTCTGCGGGTTCGGGCGCGTGGGCCAGAACCTCGCGCGGGTGCTCGAGCAGCGCGGCCTCGAGTACATCGCGCTCGATCTCGACCCGTTCCGCGTGCGCGACGCCCGCCAGGCCGGCGACCCGGTCGTGTACGGCGACGCGGCCGTGCCGGAGGTGCTG
>CAZRKS010000386.1:0-2081 GCA_964600315.1 uncultured Steroidobacteraceae bacterium
AATGAACGGGTCGCCACCCTTGAGTCGCAAGACGCGCTTGCCTTCCTTCGCCAGGCGCACGAGCAATGCGTTGATTTCTTCCTGACGCATGGTATGGTCAGCGCGCTTCTTGCCGACGAAAATTCGGTGCGCATCGCGCCGCGTCATATCGACGATGGTTTTGGATACCAGATTGTCGTAGACCACGACATCGGCCTGCTGCATCAGGCGCAAGGCGCGGAAGGTCAGCAGGTCGGGGTCGCCAGGGCCTGCTCCGACCAGATACACCTCGCCGCGCAGGATGTTGTCTTCGTTTTCCAGCATTTCCTTCAACAGCATTTCCGCGCTGGCTTCGTCGCCGGCCAGAACCTTCTCGGCGACCATTCCATCCAGCGCGCTCTCCCAGAAGATACGGCGTTTCGGCGGATTGGTGACGCGTTCCTTGACCAGTTGGCGGAAACGGACCGCGAACGCGGCAAGCCGGCTGTAGTTCTGAGGGATGACCGTTTCCAGCTTGCCGCGCATCATGCGCGTCAGCACCGGAGAGCCGCCGCCACTGGAGAACGCCACCATCAGTGGCGAGCGATCCAGGATGGCCGGCATGATGAAACTGCACAGTTCCGGGTCGTCCACCACATTTACCGGCAATTTGCGCGACTGGGCCAGTTCGGAAACCTGACGGTTCACCTCGCGGTCGTTGGTGGCGGCGATGACCATTACCGCACCCTCCAGATGCTGCGGTTCGAATCGCGCCACGATGGGTTCGACGCCGGGCTGCCTTGCCAGATCTGCCTCGATCTCGGGCGCCACGACGCGCACCCTCGCCCCGGCCTCGAGCAACACGCCAGCCTTGCGCGTGGCGACGTCGCCTCCGCCTACCACCAGGCACAGCTTGCCTCTAACGTTGTGAAATGCGGGCAGGTAATCCATCAGCTCTGAACCGCCTTCAGGATCAATGGCACCAGAGCTTCGGGCAGCTTGATCTTGCCGGCCAGCGCAAACTCATGAGCACGCGGCGACATTTTCTGCCAGGTCTTCCTGATGATTTGTATCCATTTGTCTTCGTCGTATTCGGGATGCTTGGTGGCAAATTCCATCATGTAGTGTTCGATGAACACCAGATCGGCGACGTCTTCCATCAATTGCGTTTCAGCATTGACCTTGAGTCCCTTCTTGCTAACGATGTTCATGACACGCTCGGCCATCACGCTATCGTAGCCCGCTTCCTGCATGAGGCGGGCGGCCGTTTCGGCGTGAAACCTGTAGAGTTTGGTACGCCATTGCAGGTAGCCCTGGCGATCCATTGGGAATTCATTGCGCGGAATCTTCCAGCGCTGGATGTGCTGGGCGCGTACCGCCAGTTTCACAGCCTCGGAGGCCTCGGGCACATAGCGTTCCTGCATCTCGCCCATGCGAATTGAATATAGCAATTCTTTCGGGTATTCCTTCCCGTCGTGACTGTCCATGTTCGGATCTTCCCCGTTGGCCCGGTCGAAAGCCGCAATGGCGGATGAATATAGATCTGGAGTCATCTTGTTCTCTGATTGAATGAAAGTGCTTCGACTGAATGTTGCGGATTTGGTTGCTGAATTTATTCTGTCTGCCGCCGGATGAACGCGACGAAGCGGGAGGCCCAGTTACAGCTGCCAATGTTTCGCAGGTGCGTATAGGAAGCCAGCAGGTTATTCAGAATCAGGCCATCGCGCTGGCCGGTAATACCATGCCCACGCTCGACGTGATAAGCGAAATGAAGGCCTGGCGGAAGATTTTCAAGGCTGGAGTAATGAAATTCGTGGGCCCGGATCTGCGTTGCCGGTGGATCCTGGCGGGGCCACGGATGCCCGGGGTCTTCCTTCAGATGAACGTAACCCCGACCCACCGGTTTGGCATGCATCATCACGTCACCGGGAATCGCACCGACCATTTCGTAGCTTCGTCCCTGGAATGTGATGCTGCGCGAAAGATACATCATGCCACCGCACTCGGCATAGACCGGCATCCCCTTGTCGATCACCTGCCTGATCTCGCTGCGCAACGTGGTGTTGGCCTCCAGTTCAATGGCACAGGCCTCTGGAAAACCGCCGCCGATATACAGGGCATCG
>CAZRKS010000387.1:0-2064 GCA_964600315.1 uncultured Steroidobacteraceae bacterium
CGTGGTTTGGTTTTGGTCCGCGAAAGGCACGCCACATCGCCGGGTTCCTAATGACCAGTTTCATGGTGATCCTCATCTTCAGTGGGAATCTCTCGTTCCTGAACTGGCTCACCATCATTCCCGGCCTCGCGTGTTTCGACGACACCTTCTGGCGGCGGGTATTGCCGCGCTTCATCGTTGAGCGCGCCGAAGAATCGGCACGGCTGAGCGCCCGCCGTTCTGAGGCTCAGAATGTCATCATCCTGGCTTACTCGATGATCGTTGTGTTTCTCAGTTTCAAAGGGCCGGTGCCGAATCTCTTCTCGTCGCAGCAGGCGATGAACACCTCCTTTGACCGTTTTCATCTCGTGAACACCTATGGGGCCTTTGGCACGGTCGGCCGCCAGCGCTACGAGATCGTCTTCGAGGGCACGAATGACACCATCCCCGAGGAACTGGCCGATTGGAAGCCCTACGAATTCAAAGTGAAGCCCGGCGATGTCTCGCGCCGCCCCGCCATCATCACGCCTTATCACTACCGTCTCGACTGGCAGATCTGGTTTGCCGCCATGGCCACGCCGAGGGAGTACCCCTGGACGCTCCACTTTGTCTGGAAACTGCTGAACAATGATCCGGGCACCCTTGGTCTGCTGGCGAAAAACCCGTTTCCCGACGGTCCGCCGCGCTATGTCCGCGCCGTGCTATACCATTACAAATATGCGCCGTCCGGCAATCCGGAGTGGCATTGGTGGGAGCGGCAGCGCATGCCGGGCCTCTGGATTCGCGGTGTCTCGAAGGAAGACAAGAATTTCCGGCTCATGCTCCAGTCCGCCGGGTGGCTGAAAGAGTGAGTTTCTTTGTGCCGGGCGGGAGAATCAATTTGCGTCTCAAGGGGCGGCGTTCTAAGATCGGCCACGTTTCGGACCCGTTCTGCAAACTCGTCGGTGAGATGGCTGAGTGGTCGAAAGCGGCGCTTTGCTAAAGCGTTGTACGGTCAAAAGCCGTACCGAGGGTTCGAATCCCTCTCTCACCGCCACTTTTAGCGCCAGCCATGTGGCTGACGGCAAATGCATCCCCAGCTTGGGGCGGCAGTGTCTCTGCGGGCAGGGCTGGCAGAGATTCCATGGGACGCGGCGTGCGGTTGCAGCTACGGGAACAGCTTCAGGAAAAGCGAGATGTAGAACATCCAGAGGCCGATCCAGAGCCCGACTCCGAAGAGGCCAAGGAAGGCGACAAAACCCAGCATCTGCCATGTGCCGCGCTTTACAGCCGTCTGCTGGCCCGACTGCCAGCGATGGAGCAAATGCAGATTGCGGGTGTTTGATTTGAAGAATGCCGAGAGAAACGGTCCGATGCCGGGAAGGACGTCGAGGAACGTGTTAATGAGCATGTTCATGCCCATGCGGGCCAGGACGGGGATCGATACGCCATTGCGGGCAGCCTCGATCAAAATGACTACTCCGGCGCTAGAGGCGAGGAAGTCGCCGATGAAGGGGACAAAAGCAATGATGGGATCGAGCCCGATGCGGAACTTCGTTCCGGGAATACGAATGAACTCGTCCAGCCAGTAGGCGAGGATGCGGGATGTCTCGTTTTTGACACTGGCATCCTGATCGTTTGGGCCCAGTCCCGTGGCGCCCGGCGGCAGCACCTCGTCCACCTCGATTCGAGTTCCAGGCGGTTTCTTCATGACCGCTGTCAGAGTTGCTTGCTGGGCAGTTCCACGAGCATGTGGTTGTTGCTGGGGTAGCGCTCCAGCAGGCTCACGACACGCTGGATGGCCTCGATGGGCTTGTGACCGGCCAGGCCGCGGCGCAGCATGTGGATCTTCTCAAGCTGGAAGGCCGGGATGAGCAGTTCCTCACGGCGCGAACCTGATTTCAGCACGTTCACCGCCGGGAAGACATACTGCTCGGCGATGCGGCGGTCGAGGACCAGCTCCATGTTGCCCGTGCCTTTGAACTCCTGGAAGATGAGATCATCCATGCGGCTGCCGGTTTCGATGAGCGCGGTGGCAAGGATGGTGATGGAGCCCGCACCTCTCGTGTTCCGTGCTGCGGCGAAGAGACGGCGTGGAATCTCCAG
>CAZRKS010000388.1:0-2059 GCA_964600315.1 uncultured Steroidobacteraceae bacterium
GGGTTGTAGCCCTCGAGCAGCAGGCCGTAGATGCCGATCAGCATCAGCAGGTAGGCGACGTTCGGATTGGTGATGAGCGACAGCAGTTCGGTGCGCCAGTCCGGGCGCACGTCGCGCAGCACCACGCCGGCCGTGTGCAGTGCCGTCTCGTGCGACTGGAGTTTCACCGGGCGCCCGTCGATCGCGCGCAACAGCTCGGGCAGGTCGGCGGCGACGACGTCGACGACCCCCTCCGCGAGCGCTTCGTCGGCCGGCAGGCTCGCTCCGTGGCGCACGGCGTCCTCCGCCCACTGGACGTTGCGGCCGCGCAGTTCCGCGAGGCTGCGCAGGTACGCGACCGCGTCGTTCACGGCCTTGCGCTCGAGCGCGGAGCCGGACTCGCCGGATTCGCCCGGCGGCGGAGCGGAGCGCTCATGGCCCGAGGGCTCGCCTCCCGACGGCGCGCCGCCGATCTGGACCGGCGTGGCGGCGCCGAGATTCGTGGCCGGCGCCATCGCCGCGACGTGACTCGCGTAGACCAGGAACGTGCCGGCGCTCGCGGCACGCGCGCCACTCGGGGCGACGTAGGCGACCACCGGCACGTCGGACGCGAGGATCGCCTGCACCATGTCGCGCATGGCCGTGTCGAGCCCGCCCGGCGTGTCGATCGTGACCACGACCAGCGCGTCACCTTGCGCATTCGCGTCTCGCAGCGCGCGCACGAAGAAATCGCTGGTGGCGGGCCCGATGGCCCCCGCGATCGGCAGCAGCATCCCAGTCGGCGCGGTGGCCGCGCCCGGGGACCCGGCGGCGGCTCCGGCTCCTGCCAGCGCCAACGCGCAGAGGAACAGGCCTCGCAGCCTTTCGACGACCGGACGCGCGCTCATGGCTCGGATCATATCAGCCGACCGTCGCGGTATCCCCGCGCCGTATACTTAGGTTTTGGGCCCTCGCGCGGACCCCCATGTTCCGGATGTCCCCTGTGCTGCATCTGATGCCGACCCGCCCTGTCAGCCTGCTCGTCAGCCTGCTCGCCGGCCTGCTGGCCGGCCTGCTGGCCGGTACGACGGCGTCCGGCGAAGCGGAGGTCGCGCCCGCGGAACCGAAGCCCGCGGTGCGGGCCATGCCCGTGCGCCCGGGACTGCAGGTGCTCGCGAGCGCCGGTGGCAATGTCGCGGTGTGGAGCGGTCCCGACGGCACCGTGCTCGTGGACGACTCCGTGGCGCAACTCGCGCCGCAGTTGCTCGACGCCGTCGCGAAGATCGCGCCGGGACCCGTGCGCTTCGTCGTCAATACGCACTGGCACCCCGACCACACTGGCGGCAACGAGGCGTTCGCGCGCGCGGGGGCGCTCGTCGTGGCGCACGACAACGTGCGGGCCCGCCTGTCCGAGACCCAGTACCTCGAGGAGTCTGGCGACCAGAAGGTGCCGCCAGCCCCGAAGGCGGCCCTGCCGGTGGTGACTTTCGCGGACGCGCTGTCGCTGCACCTGAACGGTGACAACCTGCTCGTGACCCACGTCGACGAGGCGCACACCGACGGCGACGCCGTCGTATGGTGGGAGCGGGCCGACGTCGTGCACGTCGGCGACCTCTACTACAGCGGCAGCTACCCGCTGATCGACCTCGGCAGCGGAGGTTCGCTGGCGGGCGTGGTCGCCGCCATCGAGGTCGTGCTCGCAAGAGCGGACGCGAAGACGGTCGTCATCCCCGGCCACGGCCCGGTGTCGAACCGCGCGGAACTCGCCGCGTACCGGGACATGCTGGTCGCGGTGGGGCGGCGCGTGCGCGAACTCGTCGAGGACGGGCGCAGCGAGCCCGAGATCCTCGATGCGCGACCCACGGCCGAGTTCGACGAGCGCTACGGCAAGGGCGGCGTCACGCCGGAGCGCTTCGTGCGCACCGTGTACGCCGACCTCACCGGTGGCCGCTGAGCCTCAGCCCGAGACGTCGAAGTTGATTCCCTGCGCGAGCGGCAGCTCGCTGCCCCAGTTCACCGTGCAGGTCTGCCGGCGCATGTAGGTCTTCCACGCGTCCGAGCCCGATTCGCGCCCGCCACCGGTGTCCTTCTCGCCGCCGAA
>CAZRKS010000389.1:0-2047 GCA_964600315.1 uncultured Steroidobacteraceae bacterium
AGATAGCGGGCGTCAATGCCGATTGTGCGAAGCGCTGTGCTCTTGCAACTAAAGATTGCAGGAACATGGTGCGGTTCTACCAGGGCAGAGTTGCCTAAAGTACCAACCACGGAAACCAGCACGTCCCCGGCCTTCAACGCGTACCTGCTTAGGCGCTCGAAATCTGACTTCGGCATGTAGACGTTGTCATCCTCTTCGATCGCCATTGTTTTAACGTCCTTTCCTCGGATGTACCTGTAGGTCGGGTCGTCGCAATAGTTCTCGACAGTGAATGCGGAGCCAAATGGCCCAATAAGAAAGTCGCACACCTGAGAAAGCGGGGTACCACCTCGCTTTGTGAGGATTGCTTCGTTACGCAAATGTTCAGGGCGGTAGTACTCAGCGTCTAGCCGACCGGTAAACTCCAGAGCAGATAGATTGACCTCTGCCACCTCAAGCCCCTCTAACAACCGCGCATACCGCGCAGCGTCAAAGGGGCTCATGGAAAAAAAGGCAGCCCCTCCTTCTTGGCGAACTCCTGGAAGGCCTCGGCAATGCCGTCCTCGGTCAGTCCGTCGTGGTTGAACAGGTCGTGCTTGACGATCAGGTGGCCGTGGGCATCCAGAAGCGGTTTGCCATCCGGCCCTTGACGGTAAATCTTTTCGCCCGAGTTGTCCTTGCTGGGCTCGCGCATGGTGGCGAAGAAGATGGGGTAGTCGTCCACCTTGGGGCACAGCGGACCTGCCTTGGCATCGTCATTCCATTTCTGGAAGAACAGCACACTGGTCTTAGTGCCAGTGTGGGGCTTGAACACGTTGCCATGCAGACCCACCACCGCCAGGATGCGGCCATGGGCGGCCAGGTAGTCACGCAGAAACTTGTCAGACGAATTGTTAAACCGGCCTTGCGGCAACACCACAGCCATGCGCCCGCCCGGCTTCAAAAAGCTGAGGTTGCGCTCAATGAACAAGATGTCCCGACCCACAGTGTTCTGGTTCTTCACCTTCACCTTGCGGTAGGAGCCGTCGGCCATCTGGTAGATAACTTCGTGGCTGGCGTGCAGGGCTTCGGCAAAGCCCGGGGCCTGCTTGCGTGCGTCGACAATGTTCTTGTCAGCTGCATCAATATTGCCAATCTTTTCGAAGCTGACCGAGCGAGCCAAGTCGTACTTGGCCAGGATGCGGGTTTCCTTGATGTCACCTGCAAACGGCGGGTTGGCCATCAGCACATCAAACTGAAAGTCTCGGTTCTGGTCTTTGGTAGCACGCAGCTTGCGCAGCTTTTGCCAGCCTGTGCCGTATACGTCTAGCCAAGCCTCCGTCTTAATGCGCTCATCCCAGCGTTCGTAGTCCAAGGTGTTGAGGTGCAGCACGTTGGTCTGGCCATCGCCGGCAATTAGGTTCAGCGTGCGGCCCACACGCACGGCCTTCTCGTCAAAGTCGATAGCGAATACCTTTTCACGCACGTAGTCCTCACAGCGGGCTGGTTTCTTTTCGGTGGTGAAAAGGTGGCTCTTGGTCAGCCCCTCGGATTGCATGATCTTTTCCCACACGTGGAAGATGCCGTGCACCGGAAAGCCGCAACTGCCTGCAGCCGTGTCGATGAGGGTTTCGCTTTCATGCGGGTTGAGCATCTTCACGCACATGTCGATCACGTAGCGCGGGGTGAAGTACTGACCCTTTTCACCCTTGCTGGATTTGTTGATGAGGTATTCAAACGCCTCGTCCACCACTTCCAGGTTGGAATTGAAGAGTTTGACTTTTTCAAGCGAGGACACGCAAACCGCCAAGTGGCTGGGGGTGAGTTCAAGCTTGGCATCGGTTGAAAACACGCCTTCCCAGCGGCCACGGGCTTTGTCAAACAGGGCCTGAATTTTTTCTTGCAGCTCGGTCTCGGTCTCGCCGTAGTTCTTGAAGACCAAGTGGCGCTTCTTGTCTCGCCCACCTTCAAGCTCGTCGTAGAGCTTGGTGAACACCAACTTGAAGAGTTCCTCGAATACGTCCACGCCGGCATTGGCCAGCACTTCATCTTCCATTTCCAGGATCAGGTCTTTGAGGGACTTACGCTC
>CAZRKS010000390.1:0-2041 GCA_964600315.1 uncultured Steroidobacteraceae bacterium
CCGCGTAGGCCGCGAAGACGTCGACCTGGCGGATGAAGAGCTTCTTCTCGTCGGCGGTGAGCTGGTTCCAGGGCTTCAGCATGTCCTTGGGCCAGGGCGCGAGCTTCGCGTCGCGCGGCACGAGGCCCGCCTTCTTCTGGTTCTCGAAGATGCGCTCGCGCAGCTTCTCGTAGCCATCGTCGAAGAGGTGCATCGCGCTGATCTTGTCCACCCACTCCTTCGTCGGGTGGTGCGGCGCGTGCGTCGCACCCGGCGCGTACTTGATGAAGATCGGCTTCGACGGGTCGGTCTGGTGCATCCGGCTGATGTAGTCGATGGCGTCGTCGGCCATCGCCGTGACCAGGTTCCAGGTACCGGGCGCCTTGCCCGCGAACGGATAGATCTGCGTCGTGTTGCGGAACAGGTTCGGCTCCCACTGGTTGGCGTCGCCGCCCACGAATCCGTAGAAGTACTCGAAGCCCATGCCGGTCGGCCACTGGTCGAACGGGCCCACCTGGCTCGCGGCGAAGGCCGGCGTGTTGTGGTCCTTGCCGAACCAGGCCGTCGCGTAGCCGTTGTCCTTGAGGATGCGGCCGATGGTCGCCTTGTCCTCGCTGATGATGCTGTTGTAGCCGGGGTAGCCGGTCGACTGCTCGGAGATCACCCCGAAGCCCGCCGAATGGTGATTGCGGCCGGTGATCAGCGCCGCGCGCGTCGGCGAGCAGAGCGCAGTCGAGAACATGCGCGTGTAGCGCAGACCCTCGTGGGCGATGCGGTCCATCGAGGGCGTCGGGATCACGCCGCCGAACGTGCTCGGCACGCCGAAGCCGGCGTCGTCGGTGATGATGAGCAGCACGTTGGGCGCGCCCTGCGGCGGGACGATCCGCGGTGCCCACCAGGGTTTCGACTGCAGCGCGTCGTTCGCGATGACGCCGCCGAACGGCGGCGTGGGCGCCGGCAGCTGACGGCCGCTGATGCTCGTCGTGGCGCTCGGGGCGCCCTCGACGCCACTGACCTGCTGGGCCTGCGTGCCCGAGAGCGCCCACAAGGTGCCGGCCAGCAATGCCGTCCAGCGCGTCCTAGCCAGGGTCGACCGCATGTCTGATCCTCCGAGTTCAGGTCGCTGCCGATGCGCGACGAGCCGCAAAGGATAAGGCGCGCGCCGCGATCCGACTATACTTTTTTCGCCAGGCTCCGCACGACGTCGAGCGCCCCGTGGGCGAGCATCGCCGTCCGCTCCACGACTCGTTCGGCGCACTGCCGGAATCCTCCGGCGCGGCGCTCCGGATTCTCGCCGATGCCCCCGATGGCACGTTCCGGCCGCTGCAGTTGCTCAGCGAGACGCGGGTAGCGTGATGCGAGCCGCTGCAGGTCGGTGGCCGGGTCCCGCTGCTGGGGTCCGTCCATGAGCGCGGCCCAGTCGGAGGCCCGCAGCACGCGTTCCGAGCCCGAGTAGAAGACCGCCTCCTCGCGCCGCATGTGCGCCCGCGCCGCGCGCACGTACTGCTGCAGTTCCCGGGCAAGCCGCTGGCCGGTCCGGCCGCGCAGCTGCAGGAGCGTCGCCCTCCGCAGTTCGCCCGCCAGCACCTCCGCCTGCCGCTGGCCGCTGCGGTGCTCGCGCACCAGTATCCGCATGTTCCGGTAGAACCCCGGTGCGCGGGTCCGGATCCTCGCGAACAGCCGGTCCTCGCGGGGATGGTGCACCGAGTGCTGGTACACGAGCAGGTAGCGCATGGCCTCTGCCAGCACGGGTCGGGACGACTCGGGCGTCGATTGCAGCCGCGACTGCTGCAGGTCGATCTCGCGCAGCACGCGCGCGAGCCCGGCGTGGTCGTTGCGCAGCATCTTCATGAATTGCCCGGCGGCCTCGCGGGTCATGGACAGCACTCCCTCATGAAATCTGCACAGTGCTCGATCGCGCGCACCGACTCGGGCACGAACGGCAACCCCTGCCAGCCGTGCGGTGCCTCGTTCCAGACCTCGAGTTCGGCGTCCACGCCCGCAGCCCGCGCGCGCTCGACGCAGCGCCGGCTGTCGTCGAGCAGGATCTCCGTGCTGCCGG
>CAZRKS010000391.1:0-2029 GCA_964600315.1 uncultured Steroidobacteraceae bacterium
CACCGAGTGCGTTTCCTGGATCTGTCCGTGCGCATCCTGCAGCAGCAGCGAGTAGCAGCCCTGCAGCACGCCCGGTGTCCCGTAGGCGAGCGACGCCGCGTTCTGGCCGAGACCCGTGCCCGTGCCGCCGGCCTCGAGTCCGAGCAGGCGCACGTCGAGGTCGCCGACGAAGGGGTGGAAGATCCCGATCGCGTTCGAGCCGCCGCCGACGCAGGCCACGACCACGTCGGGCAGCGATCCGGCCTGCTCGAGCATCTGCGCGCGCGCCTCGATGCCGATCACCGACTGGAACTCGCGCACGAGATAGGGATACGGATGCGGTCCGACGGCCGAGCCGAGCAGGTAATAGGTGCCGTCCGGGTCCGCCACCCAGTCACGCAGCGCCTCGTCGATGGCCGCGCGGAGTGTCTGGTCGCCGGAAGTCACCGGCACGACCTCGGCGCCGAGCAGCTTCATGCGGCCGACGTTCGGCGCCTGCCGCTCCATGTCGATCGCGCCCATGTAGACGACGCAGGGCATGCCGAGGCGTGCACAGGCCGCGGCGGACGCGACGCCGTGCTGGCCGGCGCCGGTCTCGGCCACGATGCGCCGCGCGCCGAGGCGCTTGGCGAGCAGCGCCTGGCCGATGGCGTTGTTGATCTTGTGCGCGCCGGTGTGCGCGAGATCCTCGCGCTTCAGCCACACCTCGGCGCCCCAGCGACGCGACAACTCGCGTGCCGGCGTGAGCGGCGTCGGCCGCCCGACCCAGTGGCGCAGCTCCGCCTCGAACTCCGCACGGAAGCCCGGCTCGTGCAGGATCGCGCGCACACCCTGCTCGAGGCGATCGAGCGCCGGCACCAGGGTTTCCGGCACGTAGCGACCGCCGAAGGGCCCGTAGCGGCCGCGCTCGTCCGGGAACGCGCCGCGCAACGCCTGCGCGAGCAGCGCATCGCGATCGATCTGCAGGGACTCGATTCTCATCAGCGACTCTCCTCGTTCACCGGGCCGATCGCGCAGCGCGCGCGGCCCGGATGAACTCACCTATCCGCGCGTCGTCCTTCACGCCGCGACTCGATTCCACGCCGGAACTCACGTCGACGCCGAACGGGCGGACGGCCCGCACCGCCGCGCCGACGTTGCGCTCGTCGAGCCCTCCCGCGAGCACGACCTCGGTCCGCGCGGCAACCGGCGCCACTGCTGGCCAGTCGAACGGCAGCCCGGTGCCGCTGCGCTCGCCTTCGAGCAGGCAGCGCCCAGGCAAAGGCTCGGGCAGCACCTGTCCACACCGGAGCACGGGCAGCACGCGCTGCCCGGGCGGCAACTGCAGGCCCGCGAGGTCCGCGAAGTCCGTCTGCACCCAGTCGGGCCGCAGCGCCGCCACGACCGCGTCGACCAGCCGCTGCGACGGGTGCAGGAACACGGCGACGCGCTCGACTCCCGTCGGCACGAATTTCTGCAGCTCGCGGGCGGCATCGACCGCAAGGTGGCGCGGCGAGGATTCGCAGAACACGAAGCCGACCGCGTCGGCGCCCGCCGCGGCGGCGGCCTCGATCGCCTCGCGCGTACGGAGACCGCAGATCTTGATCCAGAGCCGCGCCACCGGGGACTCACCTGCGCGCCGCACGGCCGGCAGCGACGAGTTCGCGCACGGCCTGCGCCGCGTCCGCGCGCTGCATCAGGCTCGTGCCGACGAGCGCCAGCCGGTACCCGAGCGACGCGACGCGGGCCGCATCCGCGGGCGCCTGCACGCCGCTCTCGGCCACGCCGGGCCACGCGTAGGGCATGCGGCTGCGCATTTCCGCGAACCTGCCGAAGTCGATCGCCAGCGTGTCGAGGTCGCGGCAGTTGAGGCCCATCAGCACCTGCTCGTCGCGGCCTTCGCGCTCGCGCGCCAGTTCCTCCGCAACCTGCAGGTCCGCGGCGCTGAACGCCTCGAGCAGCACGAAGAGCCCGAGTTCCGCCGCGCAGTCCAGCATCGCGACCAGCCGCTCGCGTGGCACCATGCGCACGATGAGCAGCACGCCCGAGGCGCCGTAGGCGCGCGCCTCGA
>CAZRKS010000392.1:0-2027 GCA_964600315.1 uncultured Steroidobacteraceae bacterium
AACGCGCCGCTCGCGCTCATCATCGCGCCGACGCGCGAACTCGCGGTGCAGATCCACCACGACGCCGAGATCCTCGGCCAGTACACGGGTCTCAGGCTCGGGCTCGCGTTCGGCGGCGTGGACTATGAAAAGCAGCGGCGCGAGCTCGAGGAAGGCGTCGACGTCCTGATCGGCACGCCGGGCCGCCTCATCGACTTCTACAAGCAGCACGTGTTCGACCTGCGCTCGGTGCTGGTGCTGGTGCTCGACGAGGCCGACCGCATGTTCGACCTCGGCTTCATCGCCGACATCCGCTACATCATGCGGCGCCTGCCCCCGCCCGACCAGCGCCTGAACCTGCTGTTCTCGGCGACGCTCGCGCAGCGCGTGCTCGAGCTCGCCTACGAGCACATGAACGACCCGGAGCTGGTGCGCATCGAGCCGGACAAGATGACCGTCGACCGCGTGCGCCAGGCGATCTACTTCCCCTCGATGGAGGAGAAGCCGCGCCTCATGGTCGGGCTGTTGCGCTCGATGGACCCGCGCCGCACGATGGTGTTCGTCAACACGCGGCGCGGCGCCGACGAGCTCGAGGCCCTGCTGCGCGCCAACGGCTTCAATGCGGAGGCGATCTCCGGCGACGTTCCGCAGCGCAAACGGTTGCGCATGCTGCAGGACTTCCACAGCGGCGAGCTCGCGATCCTGATCGGCACCGACGTCGCCTCGCGCGGCCTGCACATCCCCGACGTGAGCCACGTCTTCAACTACGACCTGCCACAGGACCCGGAGGACTACGTGCACCGCATCGGGCGCACGGCGCGGGCCGGTGCGGAGGGCGACGCGATCAGCCTCGGCTGCGAGGATTTCGTGCAGTCGCTGCCCGACATCGAGGGCTACATCGGTCGCAGCATTCCGCGCGCCGCGCTCGACGAGACGCTGCTCGCGGAAGTCACCGTGCCGAGGCGGGAACGACGGCGTCCCGTCGGGCCGGGCGCGCGCGGCGGCTTCGGCGGTGGCCGTGGGCGCGGAGGTGGCGCACGGGGCGACGGACGTCGCGGACCGCCGCGCGACGAGCGGCGCAACCACCGGCCGGCGGAACGCCCCACCAACCGGTCGGCAGGCGCCGGCGAATCAGCACCGGCGTCCGCGCCGTCGGCTCCGCAAGCACCTCACACTGGAGACACGGCACAGCGGGCGGGCGCCGAGGGCGGCGAGCAGCGCAAGCGTCGGCGGCGACGGCGCAGCGGACGGTCGGGTTCGCCCGAGGGCGGGCCGGCTCCGACCACGCCGCCCACGGAAAGCTGATCACCCGGCGGCGCACTCCCGGGCGACGAGATCGCCCAGGGCGCGCACTCCCTCGAACCCGGGTGCCACCGGGTGAGGCGGCCGCGTCGAATCCGGCTGCAGCACTTGGTACAGCCAGCGCACTCCGGCAAGCCGCGCGGCCGCGAGCACCGCGGCGCTGTCGTCGACGAACAGCGTCGAACCCGGCACCACGCCGTGTCCGCGCGCGAGGCGGGCCCAGAATTCCGGCGCCTCCTTCGGCACGCCGAACTCGTGGGACGAAATCAGCTCGTCGAAGTGCCGCTCCAGTCCCGTCCGGCCGTTCTTGATCGCGAGGCTGATCGGGTGCGCGTTCGTGGTGAGCAGGACGCGCCGGCCGTGCGCTCGCAGGCTGTCGAGGAATTCCACCGCGCCGGGCAGGTAACGGATGTGGTCGCGCAGCTCGAGCTTGAGCGCCGCGACGTCGAAGCCGAGTTCCTCGCTCCAGTGATCGATGCAGTACCAGTCGAGGGTGCCGCGCTTCGCGTCGAACCGCGGTTTGAGCTGCGCGAGCGCCTCGCGCTCGTCGAGTCCGCGGGCCTCGCCCCAGCGGCGCGGCAGCGCCTCGAGCCAGAACAGGTTGTCGAAGCGCAGATCGAGCACCGTGCCGTCCATGTCGAGACACACGGTCTCCACCTCGTGCCAGTCGAGCCCGGCCAGGGCGGTGTTACAGACGGCGGGTTGCACTGTGACGAGAGTCCGGCGAGAGGTCACCCGCTATGATA
>CAZRKS010000393.1:0-2021 GCA_964600315.1 uncultured Steroidobacteraceae bacterium
ACGAACTCGATCGGGTCCTCGAGGCTCACGATGTTGAGCCGCCGCGTCTGGTTCAGGTGGTCGATCATCGCGGCGAGGGTCGTCGACTTGCCGGTGCCGGTCGAGCCGGTGACGAGCACCATGCCCTGGTGATAGTCGCAGAAGCGCCGCACCACCGCGGGCAGGTCGAGCGAGTCGAGGCTCGGCACGTCGCTCGGGATCGCGCGAAACACCGCGCCGACGCCCGTGTCCTTGCGGAACACGTTGACCCGGAACCGGCTGCTGTCCGCCGACACGTAGGAGAAGTCGATGTCGTGGCCCTGGGCGAACTGCTCGCGCTGCGAATTCGAGAGGATCTCGGTCACGTAGCTCTCGAGTTCGGCCTCGCCGAGATTGCGGAACTTGATCGGCAGCAGATCGCCGTTCATGCGCAGCATCGGCGGCACGCCCACCGCGAGGTGCACGTCCGAGCAGCCCTGCGAAGCGCCGAGCTTCAGGAACGCGTCGATGCGGGCCATGCTGCCACGCGCCTCACAGGTAGCGCTCCAGGGCGGACCGCATCTCGTCCATGCTCTGGAAGCGGCGCGCCTTGTCGACCGCCATCGCCTTCATGACGATCTCGGACAGGCCCGGCGGAATCGAGGCGTTCACGTCGATCGGCGGCTTGGCCTTGCCCTGGACGTGCTGGTACATCACCGCCATGTGGTCGCCGCGGTGGTACGGCGGCTCGCCGGTCAGCATCTCGTAGAGGATGACGCCGAGGCTGTAGATGTCGGCGCGCTCGTCGACCTTCTTGCCGAGGATCTGCTCCGGCGCCATGTACTTCGGCGAGCCGATCACGTAGCCGGTCTTGGTGAGCTGGGTGTCGCCCTGGTGCTGGGCGGCGGCCACGCCGAAGTCGACGATCTTCACCAGGCCCGTGTCGTCGATCAGCACGTTGGCGGGCTTCAGGTCGCGGTGGATGATGCCCGACTGGTGCGCGACCGCCATGCCGGTAGCGATGTCGGTGGCGTAGCGCACGGCCTTGGCGAGCGGCAGCGGCTTGTCGTTCACCTCGTTGCCGAGCGTGTGCGACGGGAAGTACTCCATCGAGATGGCGTAGTTGCCGCGGATGAACAGGAAGTCGTAGATGCGGATGACGTTGCGGTGCGTGATCTTGCGCGAGTAGCGCAGCTCGTGCACGAACCGCTTCATCATCTCCTCGTCCTGGGACACGTTCGGGTTCAGGAACTTGAGCACGAGGTGCTCGTCGACGACCGTGTCTTCCATCAGCAGCACGGTGCCGAAGGCGCCCTTGCCGATCTTCTTCAGGAACTTGTAGCGGCCCTCGAGCACGTCGCCGACCTTGAGCGTCGAGATGTCGAGGCGCTGCTGCTCGCGGGACTGGCGGATGATGGTGTCGATGTCGGCGCGCTCGACGAGCAGCGTGCGCGCGGGCTCGGTCATGCGCGCGGCGCCGTCGCGCGTGGCGCCGTCGCGCACGGCGACCGCGCCGCTCGAGAAGCGGCTTTCGAGGTCGCTCACGGCGCGCAGGGCGGCGTGGCTGACGGTCGGATCCGCGGCGCTCGCGCCGACCACCTCGAGGCGTGCGCGGACGCCGTCGATGGAGCGGTCGTCCGCGAGCCGGGTGAGCGCGCTGATGACCTCGAGGCGGACTTCCTTCGACGGGCTGTCGAGCAGGGGCAGCAGGCGGACCACGTGCGCCGCCTCGCCGAGCTTGCCGATGGCGCGCACCACGGTCGGCAGGGAGCGGTCGTCGGCATTGTCCAGCATCGCGAGCAGCGCCGGCAGCGCGCTCCGGCTGCCGATCTCGGCGAGCGCGTCGACGGCGCGCTCCCGCACCCACCAGTCGGCGTCGTGCGTCGCCTCGATGAGGTAGCCGACCGCCCGCTCGTCCTTGGTCTGGTTCAGGATCTCGATGGCGGCGCGCCGCACGTCCTCGTCCTGGTCGCGGATCAGCTCGAGGGCCGCTTCGATCACGCGCGGTCCGCCGATCTTCGCGAGCGCGTCGGCGGCGCGGCTGCGCACCCACCAGTCGTCGT
>CAZRKS010000394.1:0-2013 GCA_964600315.1 uncultured Steroidobacteraceae bacterium
AGGTCGATGGCGACCTGCGCGAGCGCCTCGTCCATCGGCAGCACGAAGCCGTAGCGCCCGATGCCGCGCTTGTCGCCGAGCGCCGAGCGCAGGGCCTGGCCGAGCGCGAGCGCGCAGTCCTCGACCGTGTGGTGCTCGTCGACGTCGAGGTCGCCGCGGCAGGCGAGTTCGAGCGCGAAACCGCCGTGCCGCGCGATCTGCTCGAGCATGTGGTCGAAGAAGCCGATCCCGGTTGCGATCGACACCGGGCCCTCGCGGTCGAGATTCACCGCCACCTCGATGTCGGTCTCCTTCGTGCGACGCGTGACCTGCGCGGTGCGCTCGGGGCGGCGCAGGCGCGCCGCGATGGCCGGCCACGTCTCGCCACCCTCGCCGTGGACGCGGATGCCGCCCACGCCGAGATTGGCGGCGAGGTCGAGGTCGGTCTGGCGGTCGCCGATCACGTAGCTGCGTTCGCGGTCGACCTCGCGACCGGCCAGGAAGTCGGTGAGCAGCCCGGTCTTCGGCTTGCGGCAGTCGCAGTCGTCGGCGGGAAAGTGCGGGCAGAAGAACTCGGCGTCGAACTCGATGCCCTGCGAGGCGAAGAGCTCGCGCAGGTGGTCCTGGGGCTCGCGAAAGCTCGGCTCTGGAAAAGACGGCGTGCCGAGACCGTCCTGGTTGCTGACCAGCACGAATCGGTAGCCGGCCTGCTTCAGGTCGAGCAGCGCCGGGATTACGCCGGGCGCGAGCCGCAGCTTGGCGAGGCTGTCGACCTGCTTGTCCGGCGGCTCCTCGATCAGCGTGCCGTCGCGGTCGATGAACAGGATGCGTTCGCCGCTCATGGCTGCTCCACGGCCGCGAGCAGCCGCTCGTTCTGCTCGGGCGTGCCGATCGAGATGCGCAGGCAGCCGGCGAGGCGTGGCGCGGCGCTGAAGTCCCGCACCAGCAGACCGACCGACTTGCCGGCCTCGAGGAAGGCCGTCGCATCGCGGCACTCCACCAGCAGGAAATTGGCGTCCGACGCGAAGACCCGCCGCACGGTCTGCGCCGCCTCGAGCCGCGTGCGCATGCGCTCGCGTTCGGCGAGCACGGTGCGAATCCGCTCGGCCGCGATCGCGCGCTGCGGCGCCTCCGTGAGCGCCAGCACTTCCTCGACCGTCGAGGACGGGATCGCGTACGGCGGGATGATGCGTCTCAGGAGCGCGACGATCTCCTCGGCGGCGATCAGCGTGCCGCAGCGGGCACCGGCCAGCGCATAGGCCTTCGAGAGCGTGCGCAGCACGACGAGATTCGGGTGCTGCGGCAGCTGCGCGACGAGGCTCTCGCGACCCGAGAACTCGATGTAGGCCTCGTCCACGCACACGAGCGCAGTCGTCGCGAGCACCTCGCAGATGCGCAGCAGCGCGGCTTCGTCCAGCAGGTTGCCGGTCGGGTTGTTTGGGGAGCAGAGGAAGACGATCTTCGCGTCGCGTCCGGCCTCGATCACGGCGTCGGTGTCGAGGGCGAAGTGGCCGTCGAGCAGCGGCACCTCGACGACCTCCGCACCCTGGATGCGCGCCGCGACCTTGTAGAAGCCGAAAGTCGGCGGACAGATCACGACGCGGTCGACGCCGGCGCGGCAGAAGGCGCGCACCAGCAGGTCGATCGCTTCGTCGCTGCCGCGGCCGACCAGCAGGTTCTGCACGGGCGCTCCGTACAGGCGCGCCATGCGTTCGAGGAGGGCGTGCGGCTGCGGCTCCGGGTAGCGATTCAATCCCGCGTCCGAATTGTCGCCCTGCGCCCGCCAGGGCATCTCGTTCGCGTGCATGCGTTCGAGCGACGGGTCCCACTTCGCGTGCTGGTAGGGCTGCAGCGCGCGGATGTCGGGCCGCGCCAGATCGAGCACGGAGCTCACGGGCGTTCTCCGCGCTCGATGGCCTCGAGCCGCACCGTCACGGCGTTGGCGTGTGCGTCGAGCGACTCGAGGCGTGCGAGCGTGCGCGCGGTGAGGCCGAGGTCTGCGAGCCCGGCCGGCGTGACTTCCTGCACCGTCAT
>CAZRKS010000395.1:0-2002 GCA_964600315.1 uncultured Steroidobacteraceae bacterium
GCCAGCGCCTTCACCTTGGCGTTCAGCTCGCGCTTGTGGCGCGCCGCCTTGTTGGCGTGGATGATGCCCTTGGTCACCATCGTGTCGATGACGGGCTGTGCGGCCTTGAGGGCGGCAGCGGCCTCGGTCTTGTCCCCGGCGCCGACCGCGTTCAGCACTTTCTTGATCGACGAGCGCAGCCGCGAGCGGGCGGCCATGTTGTGAGCGCGACGCTTGACGGCCTGCTTGGCGCGCTTCTCTGCGGACTTGATGTTCGCCACGGAATCGGTCTCCTGCGGGCCGGCAGCGGGCCGGCGCGGTCGGTCAAAGAGCCGCGTATTCTGGCGTTCGAGGTCTGAAAGGTCAAGATTTCGAAGGCCGGGATTCCGTACCATTCGCGGGCCTTGCCCAGGAAACCGGTGAATGGCACCGAATTTCAGGAAAATGCCGGCCCATATGTCCATCGTGTCCATCCCGGGAGCCCGCGCTTGAGCGGCGGCTTCTTCCGCAGCACCAGCATCGTCGGCGGCCTGACGCTCCTATCGAGGGTCACGGGGCTGCTGCGCGACATGGTCTATTCGCGCATGTTCGGCGCCGGCGTCCTGATGGACGCGTTCCTGGTCGCGTTCAAGATTCCGAACTTCATGCGCCGCCTGTTCGCGGAGGGCGCGTTCTCGCAGGCCTTCGTGCCGGTCGTCTCCGAGTACAAGGTGCAGCGCCCGCACGACGAGGTGCGCGAGCTCGTAGACGGGGCGATGGGCACGATGGCGTGGTTCATGTCGGTGGTCACGATCGTCGGCATCCTCGCGGCGCCGCTCTTCGTGCTGCTCTTTGCCCCCGGATTCCGCACCGACGCGGGCAAGTTCGACCTCACCGTCGACATGCTGCGCTGGACGTTCCCCTACCTGCTCTTCATCTCGCTCGCCTCGCTTTGCTCGGGCGTGCTGAACAGCTACCAGCGCTTCAGCGTCCCCGCGCTCATGTCGACGCTGATGAACCTGGTGATGATCGTTTTCGCGGCGTGGATCGCGCCGCGCTTCCCGCAGCCCGGGGTCGTGCTGTCGGTGGGCGTGTTCGTCGCGGGCGCCACGCAGCTCGTCTTCCAACTGCCCGAGATGATCCGGCTCGGGCTGCTGCGGCGCCCGCGCTGGCGCTGGGACCACGAGGGCGTGAAGAAGATCGGGCGGCTCATGCTGCCGGCGATCTTCGGCTCGTCGGTGTCGCAGGTGGCGCTGCTGCTCGACACGCTGATCGCGTCGTTCCTGGTGACCGGCAGCATCTCCTGGCTCTACTACGCCGACCGTCTGATGGAATTCCCGCTCGGCGTCTTCAGCGTCGCGCTCGCCACCGTGATCCTGCCGGGGCTCGCGGCGCACCACGCCGCCGAGTCGGTCGAGCGCTTCGCCGCGACCCTCGACTGGGCCCTGCGCCTGACGATCATCGTCGTCGTACCCGCCACGGTGGCGCTCGTCGCCCTCGCCGGCCCGTTCACCGTGGCGATCTTCCACTACGGCGAGTTCACCGCGCAGGACGTACGCATGACGACGCTGGCGGTGATGGCGTATTCGACCGGGCTGCTCGGTTTCAGCCTGGTGAAAGTGCTCGCGCCGGGGTTCTTCGCGCGCCAGGACACACGCACGCCGGTGAAGATCGGCATCCGGGCGCTCACGGTGAACATGGCGCTGAACCTCATCGTCGTGCTGCCGCTCGCACTTCACGGCAACCGCCCCGGCCTGCACGCGCTGCTGGCGCTGAACAACGGGATCGCCGCCTGGTACAACGCGACGATGCTGTACCGCGGCCTGCGTCGCGCGCAGGTCCTGCATCACGCGCCGGGCTGGCGCGCCATGCTGCTGCGGGTGCTCGCGGGCAGCGTCGTGATGATCGCGTTCCTCTGGTTCGTCGCCGGCGACACGGCGCGCTGGATGCACATGCGCACGTGGGAGCGCCTCGAGTGGACCGCCGTGCTCGTGGCTGGGGGCGCCGCCGTCTATTTTGCGACGCTCTACCTGCTCGGCATGCG
>CAZRKS010000396.1:0-2001 GCA_964600315.1 uncultured Steroidobacteraceae bacterium
GATTGACGAGGGGGAAGGAGGAAACAATACGGTTTTCTCTTTCTCTACTCTACTGTTCTCCGGTGCGCCACGAGGCGTGCGTTCAATATAAATAAATACCTATGTAGATGAAAGAACTACACAACCCAATTTGTCGTTCAGGTTGAAGCCATTGTGATAGTGAGGGAGGAAACGAACTTGCTAAAGCTCACTATGTGCGGAATGATAAGCTGCATCAGTTAAGCTTCGTTACACCAGTTGATATCGGTCAATCATTCGGAGATGATGAAACCTGCCATTTTGTTTGAGGTAGCGACAAAAGTAAACCCAACAGAAGATATCCGGAGTAATATTATGTTGCGTGTCAATCGAAGGTAGCGCATGAACGTGGGAGACCCTAACGTGTGCAGAGTGACTTCTGTAAACGAAGGGAGTCGGATATGCTCGTAGTAGTGATGATAGCCGAGTATAATAAAACGGCAGGAGCGAAGGGGCATTACTATAACACACTTTTCAATAACAATCTAAAAGACGAATTGATGTTCAAAAATCAGGATAACGTTCAAGCAGGAAAACAGGAGGAACTATTCAAATTGAGTAGAAGAAAACTGCCACCTGCAGAAAGAGTAAGATTGATACAGGAGAAGTTATACAACAAAGCCAAACAGGAGCGAGGATATAAATTTTATGTATTGTATGATAAAATGTTCATTCCGTTTATGCTGCAAGAAGGCTATAATAAAGTGAAGAGCAACGGCGGTAGCCCGGGTATTGATGGGAAAACATTCAAGGACATTGAGAATGATGGACTTGAAAAGTTTTTAACCGACTTGGGTGAAGACCTTCGCAAACGCACCTATAAACCTTCAGCAGTTAAAAGAGTATGGATTGAGAAAGCCAATGGCGGTAAAAGGCCGTTAGGAATCCCAACCATACGTGACAGAGTAGCACAAGCAGTATGTAAGATGATAATCGAACCAATATTTGAGGCAGACTTTGAAGATTGTTCCTATGGTTTTCGACCCAATCGGGCAGCAAAAGATGCAATGAAAGCCATAAAGGAAAATCTGTTACAAGGTAAAGTAGAAGTCTTAGACGCAGACCTGAGTTCCTACTTCGACACAATTCCACACGACAAACTGATGATCGTATTAAAACAACGAATCTCGGATAATCGTATACTCGAACTCATAGAAAAGTGGCTCAAGTGCACAATCTATGAAGATGGCGAGTTCAAAAGTGGAAAGAAGAGAAAAGAAGGCACACCGCAGGGAGGAGTAATCTCGCCCTTACTGGCAAACATCTACATGCATCTGGTAGATAAAATGGTAAATAACGTTAACCATATATTTTCTAAACTGGATGTGGTGATAGTTCGCTATGCGGATGACTTTGTTTTAATGGGTAGGCAAATAACGGAACAGGTTACAGCTAAATTGCAAGAGGTATTACATCGTATGGGTCTAACGTTAAATGAAAAGAAGACTCAATTAATTAACGCGATGGAATGTCCCTTCAATTTTCTGGGATTTACGGTTCGTTATAGCAAGGATATAAAAGGTAGAAATAGTAAATACTGGAACATTCAAGCAAGCGCCAAGTCAGAAAAGAAAGTCAGGGAAAAGGTAAGCTTACTACTGAAGAAGGGTGGACATTATCCACCTAACATAGTAGCGCAACAATTAAATTTAATTATTAAAGGGTGGCTGAATTACTTTGAAGTTCCAAAGGTCAGTTATCCGGCTATGAATAAAAGAAAACTGCGATATTACCTTGTGGACAAACTGAATCGATACTATAACCGCAAAAGTCAAAGAGGAAGTCGCCTGCATGGTCAACAGGCCTTTGATCTATTAGTCCGCAATTTTGGACTAATCGATCCGAGTAAATACTTTGCTAAGCCTAAACTGTGAATGCCTGTTGCGAATGTTATTAGGAAAGCCGTATGCGGGAAAACTGCACGTACGGATTGACGAGGGGGAAGGAGGAAACAATACGGTTTTCTCTTTCTCTACTCTACTG
>CAZRKS010000397.1:0-2000 GCA_964600315.1 uncultured Steroidobacteraceae bacterium
TGATGTAGCCCGTGAGGTCCGGGATCGGGTGGCCGATGTCGTCGCCCGGCATGGTCAGGATCGGCAGCTGCGTGAGCGTCCCGTTGCGGCCGTGGATGCAGCCTGCGCGCTCGTAGAGCGCCGCGAGGTCGGAGTACATGTAACCCGGGTAGCCCTTGCGCCCCGGGATCTCGCCGTGGCTCGCCGACACCTCGCGCAGCGCCTCGCAGTAGTTGGTCATGTCGGTGAGGATCACGAGCACGTGCCGGCCCTCCTCGAACGCGAGGTACTCGGCCGCCGTGAGCGCATAGCGCGGGGTCAGGAGCCGCTGCATACCGGGTTCGTCGGCGAGGTTCAGGAACAGCGCCGTGTGGCCGAGCGCGCCGCTCGATTCCATGGCGCGGCGGAACTGCTCGGCGGTGTCGTGCGACACGCCCATGCCGACGAACACGATCGCGAAGTCCTCGTGGCGCTCGCCGCGCAGGCGGGCGCGTTGCGCGATCTCGGTCGCGAGCCGGTCGTGCGGCAGGCCGCCGGCCGAGAACAGCGGCAGCTTCTGCCCGCGCACCAGGCTGTTCATGAGGTCGATCGCGGAGACGCCCGTCTCGATGAAGTCGCGCGGCAGGGCGCGCCAGGCCGGGTTGATCGCCAGTCCCTCGATCCGCATGCGCGCGCGCGCCGAGACCGGTGGCCCGCCGTCGATCGGCCGCCCGAGGCTGTCGAAGACGCGACCGAGCATGTTGGGCCCGACGCCGAACAGCAGCGGCTCCGGCCGCAGCCTGAGGCGCGTGGCGCCGAGCGCGAGACCGGCCGTGGGCTGCAGCACCTCGATCACCATCGAGGTCTCGTCGAGCGCCGCGACGCGGCCGAGGCGCGTGCCGCCGTCGCTGCCGAGGATCTCGACGGCCGCATTGAGCCCCACGCGCGCTTCGCGCCCGGCGAAGAGCAGCGGACCCTCGATGCGCCTCACGGCGCCTTCGAGCAGCAGGTCAGCGAACATGGCTCGCCACCGGCTGCAGTGCGTCGAACTCATAGTCGAGTTCGCGCGGCAGCAACGAGAGTCGCTTGAGGTCTCCTTCGCCGAACTCCTCGCCGAGACGCTGCAGCTGGCGCAGGATCTTCATCTCCGCGAGGCGCGCCGGCGTGATGCCCGCCTGCACGGCGGCCTCGGCGCGGTCCATGTAGTGCAGCAGGATGGCCAGCATGGCGACCTGCCGGGCCGGCGAACAGTAGCGGTCCACCTTCGAGAACGACGACTGGCGCAGGAAGCCCTCGTTGACGAGGTCGGCGCACAGGAGCTTCAGCTGCTGCTGGGCGGGCAGCGCGTCGCGGCCCACGATGCGCGCCATGCGCTCGAGGTGCGACTGCTGCTCGAGGAGGGCGAGGACTCGCTGCCGCTGGCTCATCCAGTCCGGGTTGCCCGCGAGCTTCCACCAGTCGGCGAGCGCGTCCGCGTCCGCGCTGTAGGACTGCAGCGGGTGGATGGCCGGGTAGAAGCGCGCCTGCGCCCGCTGGCGGTCGAGCGCCCAGAAGCAGCGCACGTAGCGCTTCGTGTGCAGCGTGACGGGCTCGGAGAAGTCTCCCGCCGGAGGACTCACCGCGCCGATGATCGACACCGAGCCTTCCTGGCCTGCGAGCGTGGTGACGCGCGCGGCACGCTCGTAGAACTCCGCGAGCCGCGAGCTCAGGTAAGCCGGGTAGCCGGCCTCGCCGGGCAGTTCGCCGAGGCGCCCGGAGACCTCGCGCAGCGCCTCGGCCCAGCGGCTGGTCGAGTCGGCCATGAGCGCCACGTGGAGTCCCTGGTCGCGGAAGTACTCGGCGACCGTGATGGCCGTGTAGATGCTCGCCTCGCGCGCCGCGACGGGCATGTTGGAGGTGTTGGCGATGATCACCGTGCGTTCGGCCAGCGGGCGGCCCGAGCGCGGATCCTCGAGCTTCGGGAACTCGTCGAGCACCTCGGCCATCTCGTTGCCGCGCTCGCCGCAGCCGACGTAGACGATCACGTCGGCGTCGCACCACTT
>CAZRKS010000398.1:0-1994 GCA_964600315.1 uncultured Steroidobacteraceae bacterium
TGTCCTGCTCGCCGGTGCGGGGCGGGCAGCGCGGCCGCCCTCGCCGGCGGCCGCGTCCCCGCCCTCCGGCACTCCGGTGCTGGCCCCCGGATTGCGCGCTGTCGCGGCGGCGCTGGGCGATGCGCTGGTTCCCGGGGCGGCAGCAGCAGGATTCGCGTCGTATCTCGAGGCGCAACTGAGCTGTCCGCCGGAAGAGTCCCTGCTGATGTTGCGCTACCTCGGCATCGCGCCGCCGTACCGCGACTTCTATCTCCCGGCCCTCGGGGCGGTGCAGTCGTGGTCGATTGCTCGCCACGGAACCGGCTTCGAGCAGCTCGACGCGGCGCAGCGCGAGCGCGTGCTGCAGGAAATGGCGAGCGGCGCTCCCGCTCCCTGGAACGCCGCACCGGCCCCCTTCGTCTATTTCGTGCTGCGCGCCGATGCCATCGACGTGGGTTACGGGACGCGCGCGGGTTTCGAGCGCCTCGGCATACCTCATATGGCGCATATCCTGCCGGAAACCGACTGGTGAAGACCGGCGATCGCTTCGACGCGATAGTGGTCGGCGCGGGCGCGGCCGGCTGCCTTGCAGCCTCGCGCCTCGCACAGGCGGGACGCAGCGTGCTGATCCTCGAAGCCGGGCCCGAGCGCTCGTTGCGCGACCTGAGCAGCAGCCAGCTGTGGGCGCGGCGGCTGAAGTGGGGTGGCGCGCCGGTGACAGAAACCGGCAGTCATCCGATCGGACACAATTTCAATGTCGGCTGGGGCACGGGGGGCGCGAGCCTGCATCACTTCGCGGTCTGGCCGCGACTCCATCCGGCGGACTTCAGCATGGCCAGCGACCACGGTCGCGGTTTCGACTGGCCGCTGGGCTACGCTGATCTGCGCCCCTGGTACGACACGATCCAGCAGGAAGTCGGCATCGCGGGCGATCACGCGCGGGAGCCGTGGCGTCCCGAGGGTGCACCCTACAACCAGGCACCGGTGCCGGTATTCCGCCACGCCGAGCTCATCGCGCGCGGCTTCGCCGAGCTCGGGATGCGGACCGCTCCGCTGCCGCTCGCGATCCTCACCAGCGCCGAGGGTCAGCGCCGGGCCTGCATCTGGGATGGCTGGTGCGACGCGGGCTGCCCCATCGGAGCGCTCGCCAATTCCCTGGTCACCTATCTGCCGGGCGCGCTGGCTGCGGGAGCGCAGCTGCGACACCGCGCCACCGTCACCGAGATCCTGACGGATGCGTCGGGTACCCGCGCCACGGGCGTGAACTGGCGCGAGGAGAACGGTGCGGCGCGCAGCGCCGGGGCGGCAGTGGTCGTCCTCGCCGCCTCCACGACGCAGAACTCCAGACTGCTGCTCGCCTCGCGCCGTCGTTCCCCGCATGGCCTCGCCAACAGCAGCGGCCAGGTCGGGCGACACATCATGATTCACCTCGCCTGCCCGGTCTTCGGTTTGTGGGACGAGGAGACACAGTGCCACATGGGCGTGAACGGCGGACAGCTCCTCAACCAGGACAACTACACCAAGACGCGCCCCGGCGGGCCCTTCGGTTCCTGGCAGTGGAACATCGGCAATGCGATGAAACCCAACGACCTGCTCGGCATCGCGATGAGCCGCGTCGATCTGCACGGTGCGGCGCTGGATGAATTCATGCGGCGCGCGGCACGCGGTTTCGCGATGATGACGGGCGTGGTCGAGGAGCTGCCGCAGGCCGACAACCGCGTCTCGCTCCTGCAACGCGCCGACCGCTGGGGCGTTCCGCTGGCGCAAGTGGCCCACAGCTGTGCCGAGGAATCGATTGCCCTGTGGGAGAGTGCGCGCGCGCAGGGCCTGCGCGTCATGCAGGCGGGCGGCGCCGTCGAGGCCTGGGCCGGCAACATCGGACCGATGCACAACATGGGCGGCACGATGATGGGACGCGATGCCGCGTCCTCCGTCACCAACAGCTACGGCCAGTGTCACGACGTGCCGAACCTGCTGATCGCCGGCGCCAGCCTGTTCCCCACCGGCGGCGCGGT
>CAZRKS010000399.1:0-1989 GCA_964600315.1 uncultured Steroidobacteraceae bacterium
AGCCCACAGCCTTCAGTCCTTCTCCTCCCGCACCCAGGGCCGCAGGCGGCTGTACACCTCCTCCTGCAGGGCCTTCCAGCGCTGGTAATTCTTCTGTGCGACCGCCGTCACGGTGCCGAGCGGGTCGATGCCCACCACGCTCTTGAAACGCTCGCGCAATTCGCGCTGCTCCCGCACGAACTGTTGAATGCTCTCGTCGAGATAGCGCCCGACGAAGTCCTGCAGCCCGTTGCCGTAGCTGCGGATCACGTGCGACAGGAAGTCGCGGCTCATGAGTGACTCGCCGGCGCCTTCCTGCTCGGTGATCACCTGCAGCAGGATGCTGCGCGTGATGTCCTGCTGCGACTTGCGGTCCAGCACGACGAAGTCCACGCGCTCGACGACCAGCCGGCGGATGTCGGTGAGCGTGACGTAGCGGCTCTCGACCGTGTCGTAGAGTCGACGGTTTGGATACTTGCGGATCACGCGCGGCGCGGCTCGCCCGCCCTCGGCCGCGTGAGCACCCTTCGTCGACCGCTTCGTCTTCGTTTTCGTCGTCATGGCAAGGTTCCTGTGCCTGCTGGCTCAAACCGCTCCCGGGATCGGTCGGGCCGTCACGCCGGCGAACCGCGACGGTTGCCAGTGATTCATCGCCCACCCCCACACTTCGTCCAAGGTGCCCTGCGACAGCTCCGCTGGCGGCCCCTGGCCCAGAAACTCCAGGGCCCTCGTGACTTGCCTGACCGGAGATCTCTGTTGCAGTCCAGGCGCGTCGTCCGACTTGGAGAGCTTAAAGCCCTTGGCGTCCACGGCAAGAGGGACGTGCAGGAAGGTCGGGCTCGGCAACCCCAGCGCCTCCTGCAGGAGGATCTGCCGGGGCGTGCTGGACAGCAGGTCGGCGCCGCGCACGACGTCGACGATTCCCTGTTCGGCGTCGTCCACGACGACCGCGAGCTGATAGGCGTAGAGCCCGTCGCGTCGCCGCAGCACGAAGTCGCCGACCGTGCGGGCGACGTTGCACGACTGCAAGCCGAGCGACCGATCGACGAAGCCCACCTCGCGGTCCGGCACGCGCAGCCGGAGCGCGGTTCCGGACGACTGACCGGCGGCCGGCAGGCACCAGGGAGGGTGATACAACTCGTCGCCCGGGGCGCGGTTGCGGTTCTCGGGCAGGGCCTCCAGAGCCGCTCGCGAGCAGGTGCATTCCCGGAGGCGATCGTCGCCCGCGAGGCGCGCGAGCGCCGCTTCGTACGCCGCCGACCGGGCACTCTGGCGCATGACCTCGCCGTCCCAGTGCAGGCCGAGGGCTTCGAGCGTGGCCAGGATGGAGTCCGCCGCACCCGGCCGTTCGCGGGGCGGATCGAGGTCCTCGATGCGGACCCGCCAGGTGCCGCCATGGGTGCGGGCCTCGAGGAAGCTCGCGGTCGCTGCCACCAGTGACCCGAAGTGCAGCGGTCCGCTCGGGGAGGGAGCAAATCGGCCCCGGTAGGGGCGGGCCGGATCAGCGGTACCAGTCGTCGCGATCGCCGAACTGCTTTTCGCGTCGCTCACGACGTTCCTGGGCCTCGACGCTCAACGTCGCGACGGGGCGCGCTTCGAGGCGCTTCACGCCGATCGGCTCGCCGGTCTCGAGGCAGTAGCCGTAGCTGCCGTCCTCGATGCGCTTCAGCGCCTCGTCGATCTTGCGGATCAGCTTGCGCTCACGGTCGCGGGTGCGCAGTTCCAGGCTGAACTCGGACTCCTGCGTCGCGCGGTCGTTCGGGTCGGGGAAGTTCGCCGCCTCGTCCTTCATGTGCAGCATTGTGCGGTCGACCTCCTGCATCAGATCCTGCTTCCAGCTGGAGAGGATCGTGCGGAAGTGCTCGAGCTGCTCCGTGCTCATGTACTCCTCGCCCTTGCGCGGCACATAGGGCTCGACGTTGCGCGGGCCGGCGAGGAGGCTCATGCCCGAGCGCAGGTCCTCGAGAGGGCGGGGCGGCTGCACGGTCTTCACGACAGGCGTCGGAGCCG
>CAZRKS010000400.1:0-1988 GCA_964600315.1 uncultured Steroidobacteraceae bacterium
TCGTCGACTCGCGCCGCCGCGATGCGCACGTCCGCGTTGTTCGCGAGCGCCTCGCCGACGAGCTGGTCGAGCACCGGGTCACGGAAACCGGTCCACCAGCGCGTGTCGGCGGCACCGGCCGTCTCGGCCAGGGCGAACCGGTACTGGGCCGGCACGGCGAGGTCCGGGCGCTGGTACGGCTCGCCGAGACATCCCACGAGTGCGCAGGCGGCGAGGGCGACTGACCAATGGCGCATGGCTCAGTGCCCTCCCGCGTCGGCCGTCGCGGCGGCAGGCTTCGCCGGGAAGAAACGCTCGCTCAGCTGGCTGATGAGCACGTAGAAGAGCGGCACGAAGAAGAGCGCGAGCGTCGTCGCGCCCACCATGCCGCCGATCACGCCGGTGCCGATCGAGTGGCGCGAGGCCGAGCCGGCACCCGAGGCAATGGCGAGCGGGACAGCGCCGGCGGTGAAGGCGAGCGAGGTCATCACGATCGGCCTGAGGCGCATCTTGGCGCCCTCGACGGCGGACTCGACGATCGACAGGCCCTTGGCGCGCTCGAGCACGGCGAACTCGACGATCAGGATCGCGTTCTTGGCGGCGAGTCCGATCAGCGTCACGAGGCCGATCTGGAAGTAGACGTCGTTCTCCATGCCGCGCAGCCACACCGCGACCAGTGCACCGAGCACGCCGAAGGGCACCGCGGTGATCACGCTGCCCGGGAGCGACCACGACTCGTACTGCGCGGCGAGGATCAGGAACACCATCACGAGGCCGAAGACGAACACGAGCGCGGAGGCGCCGCCCGACTGCTTCTCCTCGAACGCCTGGCCCGACCAAGCGATGCCGAAGCCAGCCGGCAACTGCGCGGCGAGTTCCTCCATGGTCGCGATCGCCTGCCCCGAGCTGTAGCCGGGCGCGGCGCCGCCGTTGATCTTGGCGGCCGGGAAGCCATTGAAGCGCGGAATCAGGTCGGGGCCCTTCGTGAACTTGGCCGACGTCACGGCGTCTAGCGGCACCATCTCCCCGGAGCGGCCGCGCACGTAGATGCCGCGCAGGTCGTCGGGACTGTTGCGGAACTCGGGCTCGGCCTGCAGCACCACCTGCCACACGCGGCCGTACTTGTTGTACTGGCTCACGTACAGCGAGCCGAACAGCGACTGCAGCGCGCCGTAGACGTCGGCGATCGGCGCGCCGATCGTCTCGGCCTTCTCGCGGTCGACTTTCACGCTGAGCTGCCGCGACGCGGGATTGAACGTGGAACTCACGCCGGCGAGTTCGGGCCGTTGCTTCGCCGCCGTGAGCAGCTGCTGGATCCCCCCAGCGAGCCGGGCCGGATCGCCGCCGCTCAAGTCCTGGACCCACATCTCGAAGCCGCCCTGCGACCCGAGGCCCGGGATCGGCGGCGGGTTGACCGGGATGACCACGGCGTCCTCGATCGCGCCGAATTGCGGCGTGATGGCGGCGATGAACTCGTCCACCGACAGGCCGTCGGCCTTGCGCTCGGCGAAGTCCTTCAGGCTCACGAACACGGTCGCCGCGTTGGTCTTGTACTGGCCGTCGAACGTGCTGTAGCCGGTGAGCACGGAGGCATACTTCACGGCCGGGTGCTTCAGCACGATCTCGGCGATGCGGTGCCCCACGGCATCGGAGCGGTCGAGGCTCGCGGAGTCGGGCAGGAATGCCGCGATCAGAATGAAACCCTGGTCCTCGGGCGGGACGAAACTGCCCGGCACCGTGCGGAACAGCACGAGGATCGCCCCGATGAACACCGCGAACACGGCGACCGCGAGCGCCGTGCGCTTCAGGACCCAGCGCACACCCCGCGCATAGCTTTCCGTCAGCCGGTCGAACCAGGTGTTGAACTTCTGCAGGATCTTCGGAGGTTGCCCGTGCGCGCCGTCGAGCAGAAGCGCGGCGAGCGCGGGTGTCAGCGTCAGCGCGACGAAGCCGGAGAGCACGACCGAGATCACCACGGTGATGGCGAACTGCTTGTAGAGCACGCCGGT
>CAZRKS010000401.1:0-1979 GCA_964600315.1 uncultured Steroidobacteraceae bacterium
GACCGCAACGGCATCTTCGTCGACCTCGGCGGCAATGCCGAGGGCTTCATCCCGCGCGAGTCGATGATCCCGCGCGAGCCGGTGCGCACCCAGGACCGCATCAAGGCCTTCCTGAAGGACGTGCGGACCGAGCCGCGCGGCCCGCAGCTGTTCCTCTCCCGCACCGCGCCCGAGTTCCTGATCGAACTGTTCAAGCTCGAGGTGCCGGAGGTGGGCCAGGGCCTCATCAACATCCTCGGCGCCGCGCGCGACCCGGGCGCCCGCGCCAAGATCGCGGTGCGCTCGAACGACCCGCGCATCGACCCGGTCGGCGCCTGCGTCGGCATGCGCGGCTCGCGCGTGCAGGCGGTCTCGAACGAGATCGCGGGCGAGCGCGTCGACATCATCCCGTTCGACGACAACGCGGCACAGTTCGTGATCAACGCCATGGCCCCGGCGGAGGTGAGCTCGATCGTCGTCGACGAGGAAGCCCACAGCATGGACATCGCCGTGGCCGAGGAGAAGCTGTCGCAGGCGATCGGCCGCGGCGGCCAGAACATCCGGCTCGCGAGCGAACTCACCGGCTGGAAGCTCAACATCATGAGCGAGCAGGCGGCCGAGGAGAAGAGCGAGTCGGAGCAGCGCGAGCTGCGCGAGCTCTTCATGAAGCAGCTCGACGTCGACGAGGACGTGGCCGCGATCCTGGTCGGCGAGGGCTTCTCGAGCATCGAGGAGATCGCCTACGTGCCGCAGGCCGAGCTGGCCGCCATCGAGGAGTTCGACGAGACGATCGTGCAGGAGCTGCGCAATCGCGCCCGCGACGTGCTGCTCACGCAGGCGATCGCGAGCGAGGAGACGATCGAGTCGGCCGAACCGGCGGAAGACCTGTTGTCCGTCGAGGGGATGGACGACGACCTCGCGGGCGAACTCGCCCGCCGCGGCATCGTCACGCGCGAGGATCTCGCGGAGCAGGCGGTCGACGACCTGGCTGAAATTCCCGACCTCGACCCGCGGCGCGCCGGCGAGCTGATCCTGGCCGCGCGCAAGCACTGGTTCGAGCAGGGCCAGCAGGCCTGAGCGGAGGTATCCCATGGCCGAAGTGACCGTCAGCCAGTTCGCCGAGGTCCTCAAGGTCCCGGTCGACCGGCTGATCACCCAGCTCGACGAGGCCGGCATCAAGGTCTCGGGCGCCGACGACGTCATCAGCGACGAGGCGAAGATGGAGCTGCTCACGCACCTGCGCCGTTCGCACGGCCGGCAGGAGGATGCGGCCGCGCCGCGCAAGATCACGCTGAAGCGCAAGGCTCAGCAGGAGATCAAGGTCGCCTCCGTGCAGGGGCGGGCGCGCACGGTCGCGGTCGAGGTCCGCGCCAAGAAGACCTACCTGAACCGCACGGTGCTCGAGGAAGAGCAGCGCCACCGCCAGGAGGAGATCGACCGGCAGCGTGTTTCCGAGGAGGCCGTGCGCCTCGAGGCGGAGCGGATCGAGGCGCAGAAGCGCGACGCGGAGCGGCTCGAGCGCGAGCGGGTCGAGCAGGAGGCGCGCCAGCGCGCCGACGACGAAGCCCGCGTGCGGGCCGAAGAAGAAGTGGCGCGGCTCGCCGAGACGCGCGAGCGGGAGCGTGCCGAGCGCGAACGCGAACGCGCCGAGGCCGAGCGGCGCGCGGCCGAGCCGGCACGGCCGGCGGCGCCCGCCAAGCCGCGGGCGGCCGAGGACGCCGACGCGCGCAAGAGTGTGCCCACCAAGTACGGCCGGCAGGAACTGCACGTCGCGGGCGATGCGAGTGCGCGCTTCAAGAAGCGCCAGCAGGCGAGCCGCCACCGGCGTCCGGTGCAGGTGAGCGTCGACTCCCGGCACGGCTTCGAGTTGCCGACGGCCCCGGTCAAGCGCGAGGTGCAGATTCCGGAGACGATCACCGTCGGCGAGCTCGCCGGCAAGATGGCGGTGAAGGCCAACGAAGTCATCAAGACGATGATGAAGATGGGCGTGATGGCCACCA
>CAZRKS010000402.1:0-1973 GCA_964600315.1 uncultured Steroidobacteraceae bacterium
TGATGCGCGGCGAGATCGTGCGCATCTTGGCCATCGAGCGGCCGCTGGTCTCGGTGAGCTTGTAGAAGAGCGCCTTCAGCAGCACCGTCACCAGGATGATCGACCAGCCCCAGTTGCCGATGAACCGGTGCACCCAGTTCAGCAGGTGGAACAGCGGGTCGGCGAGGATGGTGAGCTTGCCGTAGTCCGCGGTGAGCTCGAGGCGCGGGCCGACGGTCTTCAGCTGGTCCTGCAGCTTCGGGCCCACGAAGAGCTTGTCGCTGAACTGGCCAGTGGTGCCGGCCGGCACGGTCCGCAACGGACCGCGGAAGCTCAGGACCGAGTGCGTCCCTTCCATGCCGAGCGTGAAGTCGAACGTCTCCTTCACCGGCGGCACGGCCGCGGTGACGAAGTGATGCTGCATCTCGGCCATCCAGCCGCCCGCGAAGGCCTCGGCGAAATTCGCGTCGTCGTCCGCCACGTCGAGCTTGCGGTACTTCTTGCCGTCGTAGATCGCGGGTCCGCGGTAGGCGTAACTCTCGACGTCGAACATCGAGCGACTCTGCGAGAACACGTGCCGCGCGAACTGCACGTAGGACGCGGCCTCCCATGGTGCCGGCGACGCGTTCTGGACGTCGTAGACGAGGTCGATCTCGTAGCGCCCCGGCTTGAACACGAAGGTCTTGGTGACCGTGATGCCCTGGTCATCGGTCCACGTGAGCGGCACACGCAGTTCCTGCGCACCCGGTGCGAGCCGGTATTCCTGTGCCGCCGAAGTGAACGCCGCGAGGTGCGTCGGCTCCGGCCCCTTGCGCGTCGAGCGCAGCCCGCTGCGGGCGACCTGGTAGGCCGCATCGGCGGTGGTGAGGAGCCGCATCGGCGGGCTGTCCGGGCTCTTGTTGAGCGGATACTTCGGCAGGTCGGCGCGGACCAGCGTGCCGCCCTGCAGACTGATGTCGACGTCGAGCACGTCGGTGACGACGCGCACGCGCGGACCGTCGATCGCGTCGCCGGCAGGGGCCGGGGTCGCGGCCTTCATCTCGGCAGGCGCGGACGCGGGCGCGGCGGCAGGCTGGCTCGGCGCCGTCGGCAGGGCGGGCAACGAACCGCCCGGCGCGGACGGAGCCGCGCTCGGCGCAGCACCCGCAGGCTGCGGCGAGGCCGCGGTCTCTGCGGCAATCGGCGCCTGGTAATCACGGTTCCACTGGACGACGTTCATCCAGGCGAGCAGGGCGAGGCCGATCCAGAGGTAGAGACGCGGGTTATCCATGGGACGGTCGCTTGAAGAGTGGCGGCAGCGAGTCGGGCACCGGGTCGTAGCCACCGGGGTGCCACGGATGGCACCGGCCGATGCGCCGCACGGCGAGCCATGTGCCGCGCAGGACGCCGTGACGCTGGAGCGACTCCTGCGCGTAGCAGGAACAGGTGGGATGGAACCGGCAGTTGGGCCCGAGCAGCGGGCTCACGAACCACCGGTAGAGCTGGATGAGGCCGATCAGGAGCGCGCGCATCGTTCGCGGATCCTAGCCCAGAGCGCCGCGACGCTCGCGTCAATCTGCGCGTTGCTGGCGAGGCGCGCGGCGCCGCGCGCATTCACGACGAGATCGAGGGCGGGCAGTTCGGCCTGGCGCAGGCGAAACGCGTTGCGCACGACGCGCTTGATTCGGTTGCGATTTACGGCGTTGCCCGCCGCCTTGACGCCGACCGCGAGGCCGAGACGCGGGTGACCGAGGCCGTTCGGTCGGGCGATCACCATGAAGAGCGGATCCGAGGCGCGGATGCCGGCGCGGTGCGCGGCATCGAACTGCGGCTTGTCGGTGAGACGACGTGTCCGCGGCAGTCCGAAGGCGGCGGCCGGCCGGCCGGGACGTGAGGGCCCGGTGGTCAGACCGAGAGGCGCTTGCGGCCCTTGGCCCGGCGACGGCTCAGGACGAGGCGTCCGCCCTTGGTCGCCATGCGCGCACGGAAGCCGTGGGTCCTCTTGCGATGGAGGT
>CAZRKS010000403.1:0-1968 GCA_964600315.1 uncultured Steroidobacteraceae bacterium
CTCAAGGCGATCGAGAAGGTACATCAAGGCGAATACTGGATCGACCGCGCAGCAACCAGCCGGATTTTTCTTGACCTCGCCCAAAAGTCCAAGGCCAAGAGCGAGACACCCGAGCAGATCCGAGTCGCCAGCCTGACTCCACGCGAACGTCAGACCATCGCCGAAATCAGCAAGGATGACGCGGCCAGCAGCAAGCTGATCGCACAGCGGCTAAACATCAGCGAAAACACCTTGCGCAACCATCTCAGTTCGATCTACACCAAACTTGGCATCTCCAGCCGCCTCGAACTGTTCGCCTTCGCCAAGTTGCACGCGATCGCCGCCAAAGGCTGATCGAACCCGCGACTCCGCGGCGAGTCAGCTGCAAGCGCATGATTGACCTGGCCTTCGATCCACAGGGATACTCGCGCAAGTTGGACTGAACCTGTCATTCAAGTCACTTTTGCGAGGGGGAGAGCATGAGCGAAACAGTCAATCTGGCGGCATGGGTCGTCTGGGGTGGCTTCGGGCTGGCCATGATTCTCGGCTTCGTCGCCGCGCGGACAAACTTCTGCACCATGGGTGCGATTTCCGACGTGGTCAACATGGAACACTGGGGCCGCGTGCGCATGTGGCTGCTCGCCATTGCGGTGGCCATGATCGGCACCAACCTGCTGTACTACAGCGACCTGATCGACCTGTCGAAATCGATTTATCAGCGCCCTTCCCTGCCCTGGCTGTCGATGCTGGTCGGCGGCATACTGTTCGGCATCGGCATGAACCTGGCCGGCGGTTGCGCCAACAAGAATCTGTTGCGCCTGGGCGGTGGCAGCCTGCGCTCGCTGGTCGTTCTCGTCTTCGTTGCGATTTCCGCCTACATGACCCTGAAAGGGTTGTTCGGCCAGTGGCGCTCCAGTTTTCTCGACCCGGTGGCGATCGACCTCTCCGGTTTCGGCATGCCGGGCCAGAGCCTTCCCCATCTGCTGGCCGCGCTGACCGGCCTGCCGGCAAAAGCCGCATTGCTCGCGGCGACTGCGGTCGTGGCGCTCGCCCTGCTGATCTTCGTGTTCAAGGACAAGCGTTTCCGGACCAACGGCGAGCAAGTGATCGGCGGCACGATACTGGGGCTGATCATCACCGCCGCGTGGTACCTCACCGGGCACATCGGTTTCGCCGAAAATCCGGAAACCCTGGAACTGACCTTTTTCGGAACTAGTTCGCGCACGCTGGAATCGATGAGTTTCGTTGCGCCCGTCGCCTACACGCTGGAATTGCTGATGCTGTGGACCGACAAGTCGCTACACCTCACTTTCGGCATCGCCACCGCCCTCGGCGTCACGCTGGGTTCGCTCATTTACGCCCTCGGCGCCCGCAAGTTCCGCTGGGAGGGTTTTGCCTCGGTCGAGGATCTCGGCAACCAGATCGTCGGCGGCATGCTGATGGGCTTCGGCGGCGTCACCGCCATGGGCTGCACGATCGGTCAAGGCATGAGCGGTGTGTCGACGCTGGCCATCGGGTCGTTCATCGCCCTCTCCGGCATCGTCGCCGGTTCGGTGGCGACGATGAAGTGGCAACAGCGCTGAGGCCGCCCGGCATTCCTGACCGAGAAGTTTCCCGTAGCCGCTAAAGGCTCTTGTAGGTCAGGAATACGCGCGTCTTGGGCAAGCCCAAACCAAGGAAGAAGCGTTCGGTAACCTTGCTTGCCGACTCCGGCCCGGCGATATATAGATCGCCGTCCGTGATCTCGCGGTGCTCGTTGATTATTCCCTTGAGCATTTTCAGCAGGGCTTCTTCGCGCAACTGGGTGAGGTGCGACAAGTCATGCCCGGCGATCAGCTTCGTGTAGCGGAAATTGTCCAGCGCATCCGCCCAGGCGCGGGGAATATTGGGCACGTAAATGCTGCTGTCGGTCGACCCGATCCAGTACAGATTGATCGCCTGAGAGTGCTCGAGTGACATGGCATGCTTGATCAGGCTCTTGATCGGCGC
>CAZRKS010000404.1:0-1964 GCA_964600315.1 uncultured Steroidobacteraceae bacterium
GCGAACATCCCGGTGAGGCCGGTGCTCCACGGCGCAACGTGGCAGATCACGCCCTTCGGCAGCCCGGTCGTGCCGCCCGTGTACATGAGGTGGTAGTCGTCCGGCTGGCGCGGCTGGCGCGGCGCCGGTGCGGACCCGGCGATCAGCGATTCGTAGGACAGCGCGTGCTCCGGCGCGGGCCCGCCGTCGTCGACCTCGACGGCGAGCCTGACCAGGGGCAGGCCGGGCCGCACCTCGTTCACCACGCTCGACAGCGAGCGGTGGTAGACGAGCGCCTCGCAGTCCGCGTCCTCCAGCAGGTATGCGAGTTCCTTGCCGACGTACCGGTAGTTGATGTTGAACGGCACCATCCGCACCTTGAGTGCGGCGAGGAAGGTCTCGTAGTACTCGGAGCAGTTGTAGAGCAGGAGCCCGACCTTCGACCCGGGCCGGAGGCCCGCGTCCAGGAACGACTGCGCGAGCCGGGCGGCGCGGTCGTCGAACTCGCGCCACGAGCGGTTGACGAGCCCGTGGGTCAGCACGATGTCGTCCCCGAGCCGATCGGCGAGTGCTTCGATTGCGTCTGCGTAGTGATACATGTCAATGCCTCAGTGCACTGCGGCCCGCTCGCGCGCCGCCGCTTCGAGTTCGGAGAGGCTCGCCTCGAAGTGGGCGACGAGCCGCCAGGCGTCGTCCAGCACTTTCGGGTCCGCCAGCACCGACAGGTTGAACTGGTCGACGTAGCTCCAGACGGTCACGTTGAGCGCCGCGCCGTGGGCGATCTGCCCGATCGAGTACCACTCGTCGAGCTTCAGCTGCCCGAGCTGCAGTCGCGTGCGCGGCCCGGGCACGTTCGAGACGACCACGTTCCAGAACGGCAGGAGGCCGCCGCCCTTCAGTTCGTTGATGCGGTCGACGGCCATCGGCACGAGCGGCGGCAGCAGGTTCAGGAGCGCGGCGACGTTCGCCTCGCGCGTGGCCTCGAAGTAGGCCTTCATGGTGTCCGCGGACCGCTTGCACGCCATCAGTCGTTCGACCGGGTCCGCGATGTCCGTGTGGAGCAGGGTGTGCAGCGTCGTCGAGAAATTGCCGTCGCGAGTGCGTTCGGCGAGCGGCACGAGCGCGAACGGCACGGTCGCGACCATGGGCGCCACCGGCGGCGCAGCCGTCTGGTCGGCGATCAGGCGGCGGATCGCGCCGGCGACCGTCGCCAGGAACACGTCGTTCAAGGTGACGCCGAGGGACTTGCCGAGATCCCGTATCCTCGCGAGCGGCAGCGAACGGGCCGCGAACGTCCGGCGCGGGGACAGGCGTGCAGCATACGGCGCGAGATATTTCGGATCGCTGACCGACGGCGGCAGGGGCCGGCCCTCGCTCCGCCACTGCTCGAGGATGCGACGTCCGGCGCGCGAGCCGCGTATTGCGCCCGGCAGATTCGCTGCGACGACGCCGGGCAGGTCCCGCAGGCCTTCGAGCAGCAGCCGCCACTTCGACGGCAGCGGGGCCGGGCGCCAGTCCGCGGGTTCCGGGTGCTCGATCGACTCGGGCCGGGTTCCCCAGAAGTTGTTCAGCATCCTGAGGATGCCGATGCCGTCCGTGAGCGCGTGATGGATGAGCAGCAGCACGCCGACGCGTCCGCCCTCGAGGCCCTCGATGACCCAGACCTGCCAGAGCGGTCGCGAATGGTCGAGAGGGTGCGCATAGAGCTCGCGGATCACTTCGCAGAGTTCCACCATCGTGCCGGGTGCGGGACAACCGATGCGGCGCAGGTGATAGTCGAGGTCGAAGTCCGGATCGTCGACCCAGACCGGGTGATTGAGCCCCAGCGGCACGCGCAGGTAGCGCTGCCGGAGCCTCGGCACGAGCCCGACGCGGCTGGCCCACGCCGCCTTGAACCGGGCCCACGACCAGCCCGACGGATCGGCCGCCGGGTCGATGATCTGCAGCTTGATGGTGTGGTTGTAGGCCTCGGCGCGGTCGAGGTA
>CAZRKS010000405.1:0-1964 GCA_964600315.1 uncultured Steroidobacteraceae bacterium
CCCGAACGGCGCCGGCAAGACCACGTTGTTCAACGCGCTCACCGGGCTGGTCCACGGCACCGGGCGGGCCGAGTTCCGCAACCGCGACCTCCTCGGGATGAAGTCGCACAAGATCGTGCGGCTCGGGGTCGGTCGCACGTTCCAGACGGCCACCGTCTTCGAGAAGCTGAGCGTGCTGCAGAACCTCGACATCGCCGCAGGCATGCACCGCAGCGCCGCCCGCCTGCTGCTCGCCCGGGGCAAGGTGCCCGAGCAGGTGGCGGAGGCGTTGGAGACGATCGGGCTCACGGCGCTGGCCCACCGGCCGGCCGGGATCCTCGCCCACGGCCAGAAGCAGTGGCTCGAGGTGGGCATGCTGCTGGTGCAGGACGCCAAGGTCATGTTCCTCGACGAGACCGTGGCCGGCATGAGCGCCGAGGAGCGCGACGAGACGGGCGAGCTGCTCCGGCGGATCGTGGGCGACCGGACCATCGTGATCATCGAGCACGACATGGACTTCATGCGGCGCTGGGCCGACTTCGTCACCGTGATGCACGCCGGCTCCGTCCTCGCCGAGGGGACCGTGGCCGAGATCCAAGCTGACCCGCAGGTGCAGTCGGTGTACCTGGGAACCGTGGCGGAGGTGGCCGCAGATGCCTGATCCCATCCTCGAGCTCGTGGGGGTCACCGCCGGCTACGGGCGCTCGATGGTCCTCTTCGACGTCGACCTGGCCGTGCCCGAGGGCGGCGCCGTGGCGGTGATGGGCCACAACGGCGCCGGCAAGACCACGCTGCTGCGCGTGGCCGTCGGCCTGATCCCGGTGCGGTCGGGGAAGGTCCTCATCGACGGCGAGGACGTGACCCGGACCCGCCCCAACCGCCGGGTGCGCAGCGGCCTCGGCTACGTCCCGCAGGGCCAGCTCTGCTTCCCGCAGATGACCACCCTGGAGAACCTCCAGCTCGTCTCCACCGTGAAGTCCGAGCTCGACGAGGTGCTCGACACGTTCCCCGCCCTCACCGATCTCCTCGGCAAGCGGGCGGGCCTGCTCTCGGGCGGCCAGCGCCAGCAGCTCGCCATCGCCCGCACCCTGCTCACCAAGCCGCGGCTGCTGATCCTCGACGAGCCCACCGAGGGGATCCAGCCCAACGTGGTGGCCGAGATCGAGCAGGTGATCGTGGAGCTCACCAAGCGGGGCGACTTCACGGTGGTCCTGGTGGAGCAGCACGTGGGGTTCGCCCTGCGCTCCACCGACCAGTACCACGTGCTCGAGTCGGGCCGCATCACCGGCAGCGGCGCCGGCGGCGAGGCCGCCCTCGACGAGGTGCGCGCCGCCCTGGTGGTCTGAGCGCCCGGCTCGCGCCGCCAGTTCCGTCGAGTAGTGGTCGGTTGCGCGCAACCACTCGACGGAGACCGGCTCTTCGGATGTCAGGGCCGCGCCAGACGGACCACGGCAGATCCGGCTACGCAACGAATCGTTGAGGGAGCTCCTCATCGTGACCTGCCGGCCTCCTTCGGGTGACGAACGACGTCACTGACCCCGTGGGCGGTGGTTCTGTGGGGTGGACGTGCACATCGTTGCTAGCCACCTGAGCTCCGGGGGGGGACACATGGCTGGGACATCTCGACGACGAGCTCAGGCCATGGTCGTCTGCTGTTGCGTCGCACTCGCCAGCCTCGGCGTGGCTGGGTGCGACTTCTACGGAGCGGTGGGCCAGGACGGCATGGGCTGCGAGCCGAAGTCCCCGATCGCAGCGGACAACGCTGCCCACTCGATCTACCGCGACAACCTCGTCGCGGAGACGGCGAGTGCGACGACCTGGGCTCGGGATCGGGTCAACGAGACGGATGTCGCCGCGTCGTACGTGAGCGCCATCAGCGCAGAGACCGACGTCCAGGTCCTCGACAACACGTACACCTCGTACTGCGGGTACACCTGGGCCAGCCCGGGCACATTCGGGTTGATGCGGGACGCCGTCGCCGGGTC
>CAZRKS010000406.1:0-1928 GCA_964600315.1 uncultured Steroidobacteraceae bacterium
GCGTCGCGCACGATGCGGGCAAGTGCTGGCCGGCGCGGCGACTGACGAAGACGCCGGGGGTGATCAACGTCGAGGTCAGCCCGCCGATGGCCAGCATCGACAGCGATGCCGGCAAGCTGACGCAGGCGGCGCAGGAGTGGATCGAGGCGCGGCTCGCGGAGTTCAGCGCGACTGCCTGACCGCTGCCCGCAGGCGACCGCCAGACTACCTGGACCGCACGTGCCGACGCCTCGCCCTGAACGGCCTGCGCGATGCGCGGCCACAACCCGCAGCTTGTCCTGCCAGGGCGCCAGGCGCGCGGTCCGCTCCTCCGCGAGGGAATCCGGATCGGGGATCGCGCGTCGTCGGCGGCGCATGGATCCGGCGCGATCCCGGCTCGCAGTTGACCCGTGCCAAAATCGGTGTCATAAGAGTGCCATCAATTGAGCCGGGGAGCCGGGAATGCAATCGAGCGGTGAAAGCGACGTTTACTACGACCCCTACAACGTCGATATCGTGCAGGATCCCTACCCGGTGTACCGGCGGCTGCGCGAGGAGGCGCCGCTCTACTACAACGAGCAGCACGATTTCTTCGCGGTCAGCCGCTTCGACGACGTGGAGCGGGGGCTGGGCGACCACAAGACTTTCAGTTCCGCGCGCGGCGGCATCCTCGAGATCATCAAGATGGACATCACGATGCCCTCCGGCGTGTTCATCTTCGAGGACCCGCCGCTGCACACCGTGCACCGCGGCGTGCTGTCCAGCGTGTTCACGCCGAAGAAGATGAACGCGCTCGAGGCCAAGATCCGCGAGTTCTGCGCGCGCTGCCTGGACCCGCTCGTCGGCACCGGAAAGTTCGACTTCGTTGCCGACCTCGGTGCGCAGATGCCGATGCGAGTCATCGGCATGCTGCTCGGCATACCCGAGCAGGATCTGGACGCGGTGCGCGAAGCGTCCGATGCGCGGTTGCGCACCGAGGCCGGCCAGCCGATGCAGGAGCACGATCCCAGCGGCGGCGACATGCTGAAGGAGTACATCGACTGGCGCATCGAGCATCCCTCCGACGACTTGATGACCCAGCTGCTGAATTCGGAGTTCACGGACGAAACGGGTACGCGACGTCGACTCACGCGCGACGAGGTGCTCATCTTCTGCAACGTGCTCGCGGGAGCCGGCAACGAGACCACCAATCGCCTGATCGGCTGGACCGGCAAGGTGCTCGCGGAGCACCCGGATCAGCGGCGCCAGCTGCGCGAGGACCCCTCCCTGATCCCCGGTGCGATCGAGGAGATCCTGCGCTACGAGCCGCCGGGGCCGCACATCGGGCGCTACGTCACGCGTGACACGGAGTTCCACGGCCGCAAGGTGCCCGCGGGCAGCGCCATCCTGTTCCTGGTCGGCGCCGCGAATCGCGACGACCGGCGCTATGCCGAGGGGGAGCGTTTCGACATACGGCGGGAGAAGCGTCCGCACCTGACCTTCGGCTCGGGCATACACACCTGCATAGGCGCGGCGCTGACCCGAGTCGAAGGGCGCGTCGCCCTGGAGGAAGTGCTCAAGCGCTTTCCTGAGTGGGACGTGGAATGGGACAGGGCGAAGCTGTCGCCCACCTCCACCGTGCGCGGATGGGAAACGCTGCCCGTCGTGACGCGCTGATCGTCCTCAGAAATCCCGGACCCGGCGGTTACAGTCCCCGAAGCTGGCGATGGAGGGCCCGGAGTCCCGGGTCGGCAGCGGTGCGGCGCGCAAGGGAACGGTCGTGCCGCCAAGGCTCGCGGGCCGGGGATCCTGCTACCCGGCGTCGATCATCTCCGGACTCACGCCGCTCCCCTCCGTGAGCGGTGGAACCCCCGGTCAAGGACTGTCGCCTTGTCGTGATCAGATATCGAGATTCGCCACCGCCAGCGCATTCTGCTCGATGAACGCCCGGCGCGGCTCGACCTCGTCGC
>CAZRKS010000407.1:0-1916 GCA_964600315.1 uncultured Steroidobacteraceae bacterium
CCATCTCGTCCTCCGCGATGCGCCGGGACAGTGCCCGATCTGCGGCATGACGCTGGTGAAGATCGAGCCGGCGGCACCGGAGCCGACCGCTGCGGTCCCCGCGGCCGGCGCCCAGGGCGGCAAGCCGCTGTACTACCGCAATCCGCACGACCCGAATCGCCGCTCGCCGGTGCCGATGAAGGACGAGATGGGCATGGACTATGTGCCGGTCTTCGCCGATGCGGCGGGTCCGGAAGTGCGCATCTCGCCGGCCGTCGTCAACAATCTCGGCGTGCGCACCGAGGCGGCGCTCGCGGGCCCGCTTCCGCGCCGCGTCGAGACGGTGGGTTACGTGGGCTTCGACCAGCGCCGGGTGCAGCAGGTGCGCCCGCGCGCCGAAGGCTGGGTCGAGGGCCTGGCCGTGCGCTCCATGGGCGAGACCGTGCGCGCTGGCCAGGTGCTCTTCACGCTGTACTCGCCGATGCTCGAGAGCGCCCAGCAGGAATATGCCGACGCGCTCAAGATCGGCAATCGCGAGCTCATCGACGCCTCGCAGGACCGCCTGCGGGCGCTCGGGCTCGGCGCGGGCACGGCGTCGCGCATCGCGTCGACCGGCCGCGCGTCCGGGAGGGTCGCGTACACCGCGCCGGTCTCCGGCGTGGTCACCGAACTCGAACTCGAGGAAGGCTCGATGCTCACGCCGGACATGGTCGCGATGACCATCACCGAGCTCGGCAGCCTGTGGGTCATCGCCGAGGTCCCGGAGGCGCAGGCGGGCTGGGTCGCCGCCGGGACGGCGGCCGAAATGCGCTTTCCTTCGCTGCCGGGCGAACGCGTCGCGGGCCACGTCGACTACGTCTACCCGGAACTCGACATGGAGACGCGCACCCTCGAGGCCCGCATCGTCCTCGACGGAGCACCGGGCGCGGTACGCCCCAACATGCTGGCGTCGGTCAGCCTCGTCGGGGAGGGCGGTCCGCCGGTGGTGAACATCCCGCGCAGCGCACTGATCCGCAGCGGCACCGAGGACCGCGTCGTGATCGCCCTGGGCGACGGCCGGTTCGCGCCGCGCCGCGTCGTGGCAGGTGCCGAGAGCGGCGAGCGCGTCGCGATCGCCGACGGCCTGCATGCGGGCGAGAACGTGGTCGTCGCCGGCCAGTTCCTGATCGATTCCGAGGCGAACCTGCGGGCCGGACTCGACCGGCTCGAGGACCCGTCGGGCAGCGCCGCCGCCCCCGCCGCATCGACCGCCGCGCCCCATGCCGGCCACTGACCGGGAGCGAACAGCATGATCACCGCGATCATCCGGGCTTCGCTCGAGAACCGGCCGCTCGTGCTGTTGCTCGCCGCGATGCTCACGGCGATCGGCGCGTACTCGTTCGTGAGGACGCCCGTGGATGCACTGCCCGATCTCTCCGACGTGCAGGTCATCGTGCGCACGCCGTATCCGGGCCAGGCGCCGCGCCTCGTCGAGGACCAGGTCACCTATCCGCTCACGACGGCGCTGCTCTCAGTGCCCGGCGCGACGACGGTGCGCGGCTACTCGTTCTACGGCGACTCGTTCGTGAACGTGCTGTTCGCCGACGGCACCGACCCGTACTGGGCGCGCTCGCGCGTGCTCGAGTACCTGAGCCAGGCGGCGGCCCGCCTGCCCGAGGGCGTGCGCCCGGCGCTTGGCCCCGACGCGACGGGCGTCGGCTGGATCTACCAGTACGCGCTCGCCGACCGCACCGGCAAGCACGATCTCGCGCAACTGCGCTCGATTCAGGACTGGTTCCTGAAGTACGAACTCCAGGCGCTCGACGGCGTGGCCGAGGTCGCGACCATCGGCGGCATGGTGAAGCAGTACCAGGTGGTGGTCGATCCGCTGCGACTGCGCGGTTACGGGCTCACGCTGATGATGGTCGAGGAAGCGATCCGCGCCGGCAACCAGGAGG
>CAZRKS010000408.1:0-1914 GCA_964600315.1 uncultured Steroidobacteraceae bacterium
ATGACGCGCGGGCCGCCGATCTTCGCCAGCGCGTCCGCCGCGCGGCTGCGGACCCACCAGTCGTCGTCCTTGATCGACTGCAGCAGGAACTTCACGTGCTGCGGCGTGCCGATCTCGTTCAGGACCTCGACGGCTGCGCGCCGCGCGGACTCGTTCTCGTCCTTGAGCACCTTCACGAGGTGCTGGATGGTGTCCGGGTGGTTGGCGCGGACGACCGCGTCGATGGCCTTCTGCTGCGTCTCGACGTCCGGGTCGCGCAGCACCTCGCAGAGGATGCTCGGGTCGGCATTGCCGTCGAGGCGGGCGAGTGCGTTCAGCACGGCCTGCCGGATGAACTTGTTGGGATCCTTGAGCTGCGCCTGCAGCGCCTTCGCCACGTCGGGCCGGTTGAAGCGCGCCAGGATGCTGATGATGTGCGTGCGCGCGATCGGGTCCTTGCCCTCGAGGCGGCTCACGAGTTCCGGCACCAGCGAGTCGTCGGCGATGTCGCTGATGATGCGGAACAGCGCGGCCTTTTCCGTGGGCTCCTGGCTGTAGGCGCGGGTCAGGAGGTCGCGGGCGTTGAGACGCGCGCGCTGCGCGCCGAGCACGCTCACGATCGGGCCGCGCGGCATCTTCGGATCTTCGAGCAGCGGCAGCAGCAGATGGGGGGAGTAGCCCCGCGCCGCGGAGAGCGCGGCGACCAGGGCGGAGGAGGTGCGCTGGTTGCCTTCCGCCAGCCCGTCGATGACGATGGCGAGCGACTTGTTGTCGATCAGCGAGGCGAGCACATTGACGAAGCCGGCCGTCTCCTGGCGGTCGGCGTTTGCGAGCGCGTCGACGATGCGCGGGATGGCCGACACGCCGAGCTTGCCGAGCTTCTCGAGCGACCTGCTCGCGTCACCACCGCTGCTGTCGCCGGCGGCCTTGATGTCCGCGATCAGTCTGTCGGCCCGGAGATTGGTGAAGAAGCTCATGGATACGGGTCGGCCTGGCGGTTCGCGCCTCGCGCTCTGGATGACTAAGTCAAAAGGCGGGGCCCCGGGGGGGCGGGGCGGCTGCGCGCAGTATGCCACGGCCCGGTCCGCCGGCCGGGCGGTGCCGATGCGCGAAGACCGCGTCCGGTTTCCGTTACAATCCGTGATTCTCGGCGCATGCCTCCACCCCTGCTGTCCGGCTGGTCCAAGATGACTGACGATCGCATCCGCGAAGCCCGCCTCGTGGTCGGGAATTATGTCGAACCCCACCTCGGGATGCCCCTGGAGGACGCCAAAGCTGTGAAGTCCGTCCGGTTGGAGGGGGGGCGGGTGCTCGTCGAGGTGGAACTGGGGTTCCCCCTGGCCCGCGGACGCGCGGCCCTGGAGGAGACCCTGCGGCAGCTTCTGGCGGCCCGCCCCGCCGTGGGCGAGAGCAAAGTCGCGGTCGCCTGGCGCGTGGCGTCGCACGCGGTCCAGAACAACCTGCAGCCGCTGCCGGGGATCGGCAACGTGGTCGCGGTCGCCTCGGGGAAGGGCGGCGTCGGCAAGTCGACCACCGCGGTGAACCTGGCGCTCGCGCTCGCGCTCGACGGCGCCCGGGTCGGCTTGCTCGATGCCGACATCTACGGCCCGAGCCAGCCCCGCATGACAGGGCTCGCCGGCACGCGACCCGTGTCGCGCGACGGCAAGCGCCTCGAGCCGCTCGAGGCGCACGGCGTGAAGGTCATGTCCATCGGCTTCCTGATCGAGGAGGAACAGCCGATGGTGTGGCGCGGACCGATGGTCACGCAGGCGCTCACGCAGCTGCTGTCGGAGACGAACTGGGGTGAGCTCGACTACCTCGTCGTGGACATGCCGCCCGGCACCGGCGACATCCAGCTCACGCTCGCGCAGCGCGTGCCGGTGAGCGGCGCCGTGATCGTCACCACGCCGCAGGACATCGAGCTGCTCGACGCAC
>CAZRKS010000409.1:0-1893 GCA_964600315.1 uncultured Steroidobacteraceae bacterium
CGATGTCGGAGACGTGCAGGAACGCCGTGCGCTCGAGGCCGATGTCGATGAACGCGGCCTGCATGCCCGGCAGCACGCGCGACACGCGCCCCTTGTAGAGGTTGCCCGTGAGGCCGCGCTTGCTCGCGCGCTCGACGAACAGTTCCTGCAGCACGCCGTTCTCGAGCAGCGCGGCCCGCGTCTCGCGCGGACTCACGTTGACGACCATCTCCGTGCTCATGCTGCCTCTCCGGTCGCGAGCAGTCCGGGCACCGCGCCCAGCAACTCCCAGGTTTCACAGAGTGGCAGCCCCATCACGCCGGAGTAGCTGCCGGCGAGGTGACAGATGAAGATCGCCGCGAGGCCCTGCACGGCGTAGCCCCCGGCCTTGTCGGCCGGCTCGCCGGTCGCCCAGTACCGATCGATTTCCGCCGGCGAGATCGCGCGCATCGTCACGCGGCTGCTGCTGACGCGCGCCTCGAGCCCGCCGGCGTGGGCGAGCGCGACGGCCGTGTGCACTTCGTGGGTGCGACCCGACAACCGGGACAGCATTGCGACGGCCTCGTCGCGACCCGCCGGCTTGCCGAAGATTTCGCCCTCGAGCGCCACCGTCGTGTCGGCCGCGAGCACGGGCCGTCGGCCCGACGCGGGGAGCCGGTCCCAGAGCGACCTCGCTTTCGTCTCGGCGAGCCGCAGCACGTACTCCACCGGCGCCTCGCCCGGACGCCGCGACTCGTCGACGTCGAGCGGACGCACCTCGTGCGCGATGCCGATCTGGCGCAGCAGTTCGGCGCGTCGGGGGGACGCCGAGGCGAGCAGGAGGAGCGGCTGCGCCATGGGCCTCAGCCGACGCTGACCGTGGCCTCGATGCGACGCTCCGCCACCAGCGAGTTCGAGATCAGGCACACGTGCTCCGCGCGTTCCATGGCCTTGAGCGCCTTGTCGTGATCCGTGCCCTCGGGCACTCGCAAGGCCGCCTTGACCAGCAGGTGCGTAAAGTGAGTCTTGCCCTCGATGCGGTTCAGCGTGCCCTGGACCTCGCAGTCGAGCGACGTCCAGGCGATCTTCTGGGCGCGCGCCACGCCACGGAAGCTGAGCAGGAAGCAGTCGGCGACCGCGGCACAGAGCAGGGTCTCGGGCGACCAGCGATCGCCCGGCCCGTCGAATTCCGCCGGAGGAGCGGTCGCGAGGACCGGCAGCCCGGAGGCGCTAACGGGGACGTCGCCTTCGGGCGCGGCGGAAGCCTGGACGGCGTAGAGGTGCGGATACGGATGCATGCAAATCACCAGAAACGGGGGTCAGTCGCGCATTCAAACCCGGCGCGGCGGCACTGTCCACCGCACGGTCGGCAAAATCAGGCGCGATGGTAGGGCAGGCCTCTCAGGACGCTGACGGCCCGGTACAGGGCCTCCGCCACGACGACCCTCGCCAGGCCGTGGGGGAGCGTCAGCGGCGAGAGCGACCAGCGCAGGCGGGCACGCGCATCGACTTCCGCCGCAAGACCGTCCGGCCCGCCGATGCAGAACGCCAGCGGCTGGCCGTCCCGGGTCCGCTCCGCCAGCCAGCGGGCCAGTTGCTCAGTCGACAGCGCCCGGCCGCCGACCTGCAGCGCAATGACGCAGGACCGCTCGCCCGCCGCCGCCAGCATGCGTTCGCCCTCGGCGGCGACCGCCCGCGACGCATCGCCCCGGCCGCGCTGACCGAGCGGGATCTCGACCAAGTCCAGCCGGAAGTCGCCGCGCAGGCGACCGGCGTAGTCGGCGAAACCCGCGTCGACCCATGCCGGCATGCGCGTGCCGGCCGCGACCACGCGCATCAGCATGGCAGGCCGAACGCGGTCAGGCCGCCGCCCCGCCGGTCCAGAGCTTCTCGAGCGCGTAGAACTCGCGCACGCGCGGCAGCATCACGTGCAGC
>CAZRKS010000410.1:0-1890 GCA_964600315.1 uncultured Steroidobacteraceae bacterium
CCCGGTGTCGCCCGGGTCGCGCCGGCGCTCGACCTCGGCCAGCCGGTGGTTCAGTGCCGCGATCAGGAGCCCGCGTCGCCGCGGGTTGGCGAGCAGGTCTTCCTCGAGGTAGGGATTGCGGTGCACGACCCAGATGTCGCCGAGCACCTCGTAGAGCATCCGGGCGGACCGGCCGGTGCGGCGCTCGGAGCGCAGCTCGTCGAGCAGTCGCCAGCCCTCGTCACCGAGGAGCCGGATCACGATCTCGCGATCGGAGAACGACGTGTAGTTGTAGGGGATCTCGCGCAGCCGCGCCGGCGCCGCCGGCGGCCCGGCGACGTCGAGCGCAGGGGTCTCAGCCGGCGTGTCGTTCACTGGAGGTCAGGGGCTCGGCGGCGACGGGTCGCGTGACCTCGCGCGGCGCGGACAAGCCGGCTTCGCCGATCCAGCCGCCGGGCAGCTCGAGCGCGTTCACGAGCGACATGAACACCGTCGCCGCGTACGGCAGCGACTGGATCAGCAGCACGGCCACCCACACGGTGAGGTCCGGACCGCCGATGAACCCGGGCTGGTCGCCGTCGAGGCTCGGGATGCGGCTCACGGCCCAGGCCGAGAGCCACAGGCCCGCCATCAGCAGCGCCTCCTCGCGCGCGGCGGCGAGCGCCTGCCCGAGTGCGTGGCGCTGTGCCCGCTTCGGCGTGCGGAAGAACGGTCGATCCTTGCGCACGAAGCCGCTCAGCATGGCCGTGCCGATCGTGTGCGACAGGCTCAGGCCGGCCACCGCCGCGGACACGGTCTGCGTGAAGGTCGCCCCGACGCGCGTGCGGTAGAGGTGCAGCAGCTTGACGATCTTGAAGACGAACAGCGACAGCGGCAGCAGCGAGAAGATCACGAGCGGCGGCTGCACGTGCTTCGGGAACGCGATCATCGCGAGCGACCACACGAGCGCGGCGCAGGTGGCGAGCACGTTGAAGCCGTCGGCGAGCCACGGCAGCCAGCCCGCGAGGAAGTGGTAGCGCTGGCCCGACGTGAGGCGCTCGCCCTCGCCGCGCAGCAGCAGGCCGAAGTGGCGGCGCAGGATCTGCATCGCGCCGAACGCCCAGCGCGAACGCTGCTTCTTGTAGTCGAGGAAGCTGTCGGGCATCACGCCGCGCCCGTAGCTCGCCGGGATGTAGGTCGCCTCGAACCCGGACTCGAAGACGCGCAGGCCGAGCTCGGCATCCTCGGTGATGCACCACTCGGCCCAGCCGAGCTGCTCCATGACGGAGCGGCGCACCATGGTCATCGTGCCGTGCTGGATGATGGCATTGCGCTCGTTGCGCGTGACCATGCCGATGTGGAAGAAGCCGCGGTACTCGGCGTGGCACATGGCCTTGAACGCGTTCTCGCCGGCGTCGCGGTAGTCCTGCGGCGCCTGCACGACGCCGGTGCGCTCGTTGTCGAAGGCCGGCACGAGGTCGCGCAGCCACTCCGGCCGCACCACGTAGTCGGCGTCGATCACGGCGACGATCCCGGCATCGGCCGCGGTCTGCCGCAGCGCGAAGTTGAGCGCGCCCGCCTTGAAGCCGGAGAGCGGGGCGACGTGGAAGAAGCGGAACCGCGGACCGAGCGCGGCGCAGTGCGCCTCGACCGGCCGCCACACGGCCTCGTCCCTGGTGTTGTTGTCGATCACCAGGACTTCGAAGTCCGGGTAGTCGAGGCGCGCGAGCGCGTCCAGGGTCTCGATCAGCATCGCCGGCGGCTCGTTGTAGGCCGGGACGTGGATCGACACCTTCGGCAGCGCGGAGTCCGGCACGCGCCGTGGCCGGAACAGCCGCCGGTGCTCCGTGACCCAGTGGGCCTCGGCCCATTCGTGCGCCTCGGCGAGCAGCACGGCGATCACGCCGACCATGCCGACCAGCAGCACGGCGC
>CAZRKS010000411.1:0-1887 GCA_964600315.1 uncultured Steroidobacteraceae bacterium
CGCGCGCGCTCGACGCAGCGCCGGCTGTCGTCGAGCAGGATCTCCGTGCTGCCGGCCTGGAAGAATAGCCGCGGCAGCCCCGTGAAATCCCCGAACACCGGCGACACGTACGGGTGGAGCATCTTTTTCGGCACGCCGCCGACGTACATCGCGCGCATCTCGACCCCACGCTCGTGGCTCAGCACCGGATCGCGCACGGCATTGGCGGTGCGCGTGCCGTCACGCGGGTCCGTGAGGTCGGCCAGCGGCGACATCAGGATCGCGCCCGCGGGCATCGGCAGGCCGCGGTCGCGCAGGGCGAGCAGCACGCCGAGCGCCATCCCGCCGCCGGCGGAGATGCCGCTCACCACGATTCGCTCGGGCGGATGGCCGAGCGCGAGCAGCTGCTCGTAGGCCGCGACGCAGTCGTCGTGGCCGGCGGGGAACGGGTGCTCGGGGGCGAGCCGATAGTGAACGAGCCGCGCACGGGTGTTCGCCAGGCTGCAGAGCCGGGCGAGCATCGAGCGCTCCATCCGCGGCAGGCGCGCCACGTAGGCGCCGCCCGGGAAGTGCAGGAGGAAGCGGTCCGTGCGGGCGCCGCGGGCACGCAGCCAGTCGGCGTCGCAGTTCGGCAACCGATGATCGTGCGCCACCTCGAAGCCGGGCGGACGTTCCGGGAAGAGCCGCTCGATGGCGCCGATCTGCGCGCGCAGCTCCCCGATCGAGACGTCGCGCTTCAGGAGCGGCTTGACCGTGAGGCGACTCAGCAGGCTCGCGGTCGTGGTCTGCCAGCTGACCATGTCGGCGGTTATCGCGTGTGCTGCTCCGCGAGCGCACGGGCCGCCTTGTAGTCGGCCTTGCCGTTCGGCATGCGCGGGATCGACGCGACCTCGATGAACGCCCGCGGCCGCTTGTAGCCGGCCATCCTGCCCTGCACGAACTCGACGAGCTGGTCGGCGCGCAGGGCACTCCCCGTCCTCGGGGCGACGAGGGCCACGACGCGCTGACCGAACCGTTCGTCCGGCATGCCGATCACGAGACAGTCGGCCACGCCCGGGTGACTCGCGAGCACGAGTTCCACCTCCTCGGGGTACACCTTCTCGCCGCCGGTGTTGATGCAGGCCGAGCCCCGGCCGAGCAGCTGCATCGTGCCGTCCGGGTTCCAGCGGCCCCAGTCGCCGATGAACGCGAGCCGCTGGCCGCCGACGATGCGGAACGTCTTCGCGGTCTTCTCCGGGTCCTTGTAGTAGCCGGCCGGCAATGCTGCGCCGCCGGCGGCGATCATGCCGGGTTCGTCGGAGCCCTTCGGGATCTCGCGGCCGTCCTCGGCGAAGAGCCGCGTCTCCGCGAGGGGAATGAACTGCGCCGACACGCCCACCGCGCCGCGCCGGCTGATCTGCAGCGCCATCGGGCCCTCCGTGGCACCGACGCCGTCGATGAGCGTGGCGTCGAGCCACTCGAGCATCTGCTCCTTGACGCCCGGCGACCAGATCACGCCCGACGAGATCACGAGCTTCAGGCTCGAGAGGTCGAGTGTCTCGCCCCGGTCCCGCGCTTCCTCGAGGGCCGCGAGCATCGGGCGGGCGAAGGCGTCGCCCACGATGACCATGGCCATGACCCGCTCGCGCGCCACGGTGCGCCAGATCTCCATGGGATCGAACTGGCGGTTCGGCAGCGTCACGCAGCGGCCGCCGAGCAACTGGAAGGGCAGGCTGTTGGCGAGTCCCGCCGTGTGCATCAGCGGCGACGCGGGCAGGATGACCGGCACGACGCCCTTCGCGCGCAGGCCCTGCATCGTCGCGACGAGTTCCTGGACGGAGGCCGGCGCTGCGGGCAGCCCGAGCACCGTGGTGGCGAACATCCCGGTGAGGCCGGTGCTCCACGGCGCAACGTGGCAGATCACGCCCT
>CAZRKS010000412.1:0-1886 GCA_964600315.1 uncultured Steroidobacteraceae bacterium
CGCGCGACGCACGATCGACACCGACCTCACCGGGGCGATCGCGACGATCGATCACGCGCTGCCGATCCTGCGTGCGCAGGGCGGCGGGCAGATCGTCGCCATCACCTCCGTGGCGAAGGCGCGCGGCATGCCGTACCTGGGCGCCTACTCGGCGGCCAAGGCGGGCCTGCACCTGTACCTTCAGGCGCTGCGGGCCGAGGTCCTCCACGAACCCATCGTCGTGACGGAGCTCGCTCCCGGCTACATCGACACCGACCTGAATCGCGGCGTCCCGAACCGCCCCTTCGTGATTCCCGTGGAGCGGGGGGCGGCGATCATGGCGCGCCTGATCGAGCGCAAGGTGGCGCATCGTTACGTGCCGGCGTGGCCCTGGATGCTGCTCGCGCCCCTCATGCGGTGGCTGCCGGCGAGGCTCACGGCGCCGCGGCCGAAATCCAGAACATCGAGAGAGACACGATGAGCGAAGCGGACTCGAACACCCGGCCGGTGGCGCCACAGCATGCGATTGACGCGGGACGGCTGGCCGACTGGCTCGCGGCCACGATCGGGCCCCTGGCCGCGCCGCTCGAGGTGGCGCAGTTCAAGGGTGGCCAGTCGAATCCGACCTACCTGCTCACGGCCGGCAGCCGGCGATTCGTGCTGCGTCGCAAGCCGCCCGGCAAGCTGCTGCCGTCGGCGCACGCCGTGGACCGCGAGTACCGTGTCATGAAAGCGCTCGCGGACACCGACGTCCCGGTGGCGCGCATGTACTCGCTCTGCGAGGACGACAGCGTGATCGGCACGGCGTTCTATGTCATGGAGTACGTCGCCGGCCGCATCCTCTGGGACCCGAGCCTGCCCGGACTGGTGCCGGCCGAGCGCGCGCGCATCCACGACGAGATCAATCGCGTCATCTCCGCGCTGCACTCGGTGGACCCGGTCGCCGTCGGGCTCGGCGACTTCGGCAAGACGGGCGAGTACATCGCGCGGCAGGTCGCCCGCTGGAGCAAGCAGTATCGGGCCTCCGAGACCGAGCGCATCGAGGCGATGGACCGGCTGATCGAGTGGCTGCCGGCCAACATCCCGGCCGGCGACGAGACCCGCATCGTGCACGGCGACTTCCGCATCGACAACGTGATCTTCCACCCGGACGAGCCGCGCGTGCTCGCAGTGATCGACTGGGAACTGTCGACGCTCGGCCACCCGCTCGCGGATTTCGCCTATCACTGCATGACCTGGCGCATCCCGCCCGGCGTGTTCCGCGGGCTCGTCGGCCTCGACCTGCCGGCGCTCGGCATCCCGACCGAGCGCGAGTACGTGGCGGCCTATTGCCGGCGCACGGGCCGAGCGGGAATTCCCGCGCCCGAGTGGGAGTACTACATGGCCTACAACATGTTCCGCCTCGCGGCCATCCTGCAGGGCGTGTTCGCGCGCGCCGTGCAGGGCAACGCCTCGAGCGCCGAGGCGATGCAGACCGGTCGCGCCGCACGCCCGATTGCCGAGCTCGCCTGGAGCCAGGTCGAGCGGCTCGGACTCACCTGAGGAGAACTCCATGGACTTCAACTATTCGGACAAGGTGATCGATCTGCAACGGCGGGTCACCGCGTTCATGGACGAGCACATCTATCCGGCCGAAGCACGCTTCCATGCCGAGATCGAGGCGAATCGCCGCCAGGGCGATGCCTGGGTGCCGACCCGCGTCATGGAGGAATTGAAGGAGAAGGCGCGCGCCGCGGGCCTGTGGAACCTCTGGCTGCCGGACTCGGAGTACGGCGCGGGGCTGACCAACCTCGAATATGCGCCGCTCTGCGAGATCATGGGGCGCTCGCACATCGCGCCCGAGGCGTTCAACTGCTCGGCCCCCGACACCGGCAACATGGAAGTGCTGGTGCGCTACGGCAACGAGG
>CAZRKS010000413.1:0-1882 GCA_964600315.1 uncultured Steroidobacteraceae bacterium
CCAATTAGATGGAGCCGGGCATCGTCGCCCTTTTTCCAATGTCGGCTACCGGCCACGAGCAGTCGTACCCGAAAGGTGACGTTCCCGTGCACGCAGTGCACCAGCGAAGCCGTATGGCGGCCGAGTCGCCGCGCAACCTGCGGAAGTCCCTGATTCGTATTTCGCTGATTGGCGAAATAATCGCGCCATGGCCACCCGACCCGTTGGCGCGTCCCCGGACGAGGTATTCAAAGCCCTCGGCAACCCCGGTCGCCTGACACTCGTTCGCACTCTCATGGGCGGCGAGCGCTGCGTCTGCGATCTCGTGCACGCCGTGGGGCTTGGCTGGTCCACCACCTCCAAGCACCTCGAGATTCTCCGCGAAGCAGGGGTCGTCTCGAGCGAAAAGCGCGGACAAAAGATCTTCTATCGCCTCGAGCTAGAGTGCGTGTCGCACTTCGTCGACTGTCTCGACAAGGCCCGCCCGGGTCGCCCGTCGAAGCGCGCCGCTGCTTGCGACTGCGCCTGACCTTGCCGTCGGAGGCCCCATGGCCACCCTCACACTGAACCCGACCGCCCGGCACGAACTAAAGATCTTCGGCTGGCTGGCAGCTGCGTTTGCGGCCATCTATTTCCTGCCGGTCGGCACGCCTCGATTCGACGGCGCAGTGACCGAGGCCCTTGAGCTCACGAAGTGGTACGCCCGCGAGCACGTCGTCCTCTGCCTGCTGCCCGCGTTCTGGATCGCGGGCGCAATCGCCGCCGTCGTGTCGCAGGCATCGGTGATGCGCTACCTCGGTCCGACCGCGCCGAAGCCCGTGGCCTATGGCGTGGGCTCGGTGTCCGGCACGATCCTCGCGGTCTGCAGCTGCACGGTCCTACCGTTGTTCCAGGGCATCTACCGCATGGGCGCGGGACTCGGGCCTGCCACCGCGTTCCTGTACTCGGGCCCGGCGATCAACGTGCTCGCGATCGTCATGACGGGCAAGGTGCTCGGCGCGCCGCTCGGCATCGCCCGGGCGGTCGGTGCGGTCTCGTTCGCCATCGTCATCGGCCTGCTGATGGCGACGATCTTCCGTCGTGAGGAGCAGGCGAAGGTTGCCGCGGCGGCCGCGCTTCCGGAGCCTGAGGCAAGTCGGCCCTTGTGGCAGACCGCGACATTCTTCGCGGTGCAGGTTGGCATTCTCGTCTTCGCGAACTGGGGAGCTGCGGCGCAGAGAGCGGGTTTCTTCGCGGCCGTGTACGCCATCAAGTGGTGGCTCACCTCGGCGCTCGGCGTCGTCCTCGCCGTGCTGCTGTGGCGCTGGTTCAAGCTCGAGCCACTGCGCATTGCGACGGTCGCGGTCGCGTCGCTGCTGGTCGCGCTGGCCGTTCCAGGCCATCCGACCTGGCCCTTCCTCGTTGCCGTGCTCGGGTTGGCGTGGCTCACGGCGGGTCGCGAGGACGAAGCGGGCGAGTGGTTCAACCAGGCGTGGAGCTATACGAAGCAGATCGTGCCGCTCCTGCTCGCGGGCGTCCTGGTCGCAGGCTTCCTGCTGGGCCGTCCTGGACACGAGGGACTGGTCCCGTCCGCTTGGATCAGCGGGCTGGTGGGCGGCAATTCCGTGGCAGCCAACCTGTTTGCGGCCGTGTCGGGCGCGTTCATGTACTTCGCCACCCTGACCGAAGTCCCCATCGTGCAAGGCCTGGTGGGCAGCGGCATGGGCGCCGGGCCGTCGCTGGCACTGCTGCTGGCCGGGCCTGCGCTCAGCCTGCCGAGCATGATCGTGATCAATTCGATTCTCGGCCCGAAGAAGACGGCCACCTACATCGCGCTCGTCATCGTCATGGCGGCGCTCTGTGGCTGGGGCTACGGGCTCCTGATGTCCTGACGCGGGCACGGCCCGCAGGAGACGACGATGAA
>CAZRKS010000414.1:0-1871 GCA_964600315.1 uncultured Steroidobacteraceae bacterium
CCCGCGTCAACGTCAATGGCGGCGCCTGCGCGCTCGGCCACCCGATCGGCGCCACGGGCGCGCGCCTCGTGACGACGCTCCTGCACGCGCTCCGCAAGCGCGGCCTGCGCCGCGGCGTCGCGTCGCAGTGCATCGGCGGGGGCGAGGCCACGGCCATCGCGATCGAGATCGTCGCCTGACGGCTGCCGACGCGACCGGCGCACGGCCGCGCCGACGGCCTCCGGTCCATACGGATGGCACTGGACCGACCGGCATGGTTAGAGTGACTCAGGCACATCGCGGGGGTATCCAGTGAGCGAAGCACAGAACGCGACGGTCGAACGCGACCAGATGGAATACGACGTGGTGATCGTGGGTGGCGGTCCGGCTGGACTCGCCTGCGCGATCCGCCTCAAGCAACTGAAGCCGGACCTCAACGTCTGCATCCTCGAGAAGGCCGCCAGCATCGGCGCGCACATGCTCTCGGGCGCGGTGTTCGAGCCGGGCCCGCTCGACGGGTTGCTGCCGGCATGGCGCGACGAGTACACGGGCATCCGCGTGCCGGCCGGGCGCGACGAGTTCAGCCTGCTCACGAAGACGAAGCGATTCCGCCTGCCCACGCCGCCGCAGATGTCGAACCACGGCAACTTCATCATCTCGCTCGGCAACCTCGTGGCCTACCTCGGCAGCAAGGCCGAGGCGCTCGGCTGCGACGTGTTCGCGGGGTTCGCCGCGGCCGCGCCGCTGTTCGACGACCAGGGCGCGGTGGTCGGCGTGCGCATCGGCGACATGGGACTCGAGAAGAGCGGCGAGCCGGGCCCCAACTATGCCCCCGGCCCGGAGATCCGCGCGCGCACGACGATCGTCGCTGAGGGCTGCCGCGGCAGCGTCGCAAAGGTCCTGATCCAGCGATTCCGCCTCGACGCCGGCAAGTCGCCGCAGACCTACGGACTCGGCTTCAAGGAACTCTGGCAGTTGCCGAAGGGGCGCGGACAGCCCGGCTTCATCCAGCACACGGTCGGCTGGCCGCTGGATGCCGGGACCTACGGCGGCACCTTCCTCTATCACCTCGACCAGGACCGGGTCTACGTCGGCTTCGTCGCGGGACTCGACTACGCCGACCCGCGTTTCCAGCCGTTCGAAGCCTTCCAGCAGTTCAAGAACCATCCGAGCATGAAGCCGCTGTTCGAGGGCGGCGAGCTTCTCGCCTACGGGGCGCGGACCATCGTCGAGGGCGGCTGGCAATCGATGCCGACCCTGGAGATGCCCGGTGCGCTGCTGGTCGGCGACGCCGGCGGCACGCTGAACGTGCCGAAGATCAAGGGCATTCACCAGGCCATCCGCTGCGGGGTGCTCGCGGCGGAACACGTGGTCGAGCAACCGGGCACCGCCGGCTTCGACGGCCGCTGGCGCCGCTCGCCCGGCGGCGTCGAACTCTACAAGGTGCGCAACCTGCGGCCGGGCTTCCGCTTCGGCATGTGGGGCGGCCTCGCCAACGCCGCGCTCGAGACCGTGACGGGCGGCCACCTGCCCTGGACGCTCGCCAATCACGCCGATCACTCGGCGCTCAGGCGCCTCGACCAGATCGGGGCGCACGATCGCGGCTGGAGCGAGCGCGACCTGAAGCCGCGCGACCGCGTGAGCGCGGTCTACCTGGCGGGCAATGCCCACGAGGAATCGCAGCCCGTGCACCTCAAGGTGGCCGATACCACGATCTGCGCGACCCGTTGCGTGCAGGAGTATGGCAATCCCTGCCAGCATTTCTGCCCGGCCCAGGTCTACGAGATGGTCGACGACGGCGCCGGCGGGCGGCGGCTGCAGATCAACGCGTCGAACTGCGTGCACTGCAAGGCCTGCGACATCAAGGACCCGTACGAGATCATCACCTGGAC
>CAZRKS010000415.1:0-1856 GCA_964600315.1 uncultured Steroidobacteraceae bacterium
ACACCCTGCAGCGGGTCCCGTACCTGCTGGTCGCGGGCGACCGCGAGTCGGGGTCGAATTCGCTGGCCGTGCGCACGCGCAACGGCAAAGACCTCGGGGCGATGTCTCTGGAGACGCTCGCCACGAAGCTTGCCGCGGAAGTCGCGAGCCGCGGCCGAACTATTTTGGAGGTATGACGCATCGCTGCTCCAACGACCAAGCGCATCCGGCGCAACGACGAGATCACGGCCCCTCAGCTGCGCATCATCGGCGCAGACGGAGAACAGGTCGGGGTGATGAGCCGGTTCGATGCGCTGCAGCTGGCTGCGTCGCAGGAACTCGACCTGGTGGAGGTTTCGCCCACGGCGGAACCCCCGGTCTGCCGAATCATCGACTACGGGAAATTCCTGTTCGAGCAGAACAAGAAGTCCCACGCGGCGAAGAAGAAGCAGAAGCAGATCCAGGTCAAGGAAGTGAAGTTTCGTCCCGGAACGGATGAAGGCGACTATCAGATCAAGCTCAGGAATCTGATTCGCTTTTTCCAGGAAGGGGACAAGGCCAAGGTGACCTTGCGTTTCCGTGGCCGCGAGATGGCGCACACCGAGATCGGCCGGCAGATGCTGAGCCGGTTGCAGAACGACCTCGCGCTCTACGCGCAGGTCGAGCAGCAGCCGCTCATGGAAGGCCGGCAGATGGTCATGATGATGGCGCCGAAGAAGAAGTAAGGACGGCGAGAGTCGTCCTTCGCCCTCGAACCCCGGGCTCGCCCGGGATGAGAAAGGCTAAACAAACAGGAGTAGACGATGCCCAAGTTGAAGACCAACCGGGCTGCGGCGAAGCGTTTTCGCAAGACGGCGAAAGGCTACAAGCGCGGCCAGTCGCAGAAGCGACACATCCTCACCAAGAAGACGAGCAAGCGTAAGCGCCAGCTGCGCGGCACCACCATGGTGGCCAAGCAGGACGCAGGCCGGCTCGACAAGCTTCTTCCCCACGCCTGAGAGAGGTGACCCATGGCACGAGTAAAGCGTGGCGTCATCGCAGGACGCCGTCACAAGAAGGTCCTCGCCAAGGCGAAGGGGTATTACAACGCGCGCCGCAAGGTCTATCGCACGGCGAAGCAGGCGGTCATCAAGGCCGGCCAGTACGCCTATCGTGACCGCAAGGCGAAGAAGCGTGACTTCCGCGCGCTGTGGATCACGCGCATCAACGCGGCGGCGCGGGGCTTCGACCTCTCGTACAGCCGCCTGATGGCGGGGCTCAAGGCCGCCGGCCTCGAGGTCGACCGCAAGATGCTCGCGGACCTCGCGGTCCACGACATCGAGGCGTTCGGCAAGATCGCCGAGCAGGCCAAGGCGAGTCTCGGGACCTGATCGTTGCGCGCGCGGCTCGTCCGCGCGCCGATCGCACGGTGGAGGCCGGGGCGCGCAGGCGGCCCGGCCTCTTTTGCGGGGACTGTCCCCGCAGGGGACTGTCCCCCTGTCCCCGCAGGGGACTGTCCCCCTGTCCCCGCAGGGGATTGTCCCCGAACGGTTGCCAAATGACCAACGAGTCCACCCAAGATCTCGACCGACTCGCGGACCGTGCACGGCAGGCGGTCGCCGCCAGCACGAGCCTCGCCGCGCTCGAGGAACTCAAGGTCGAGTACTTCGGCAAGAAGGGCTCGATCACCGCCCAGTTGAAGGCGCTCGGCACGCTGGCGCCCGATGCGCGGCGCGAGGCCGGGGCGCGCATCAACGCGGTGCGCGACGAGATCGGTGCGCTCGTCGCCGCGCGACAGGCGGAACTCGAGCAGGCGGAACTCGAGCGCAAGCTCGCGGCGGGTCGCATCGACGTCACGCAGCCCGGCCGCGGCCAGCAGCCGGGCGGACTGCACCCGA
>CAZRKS010000416.1:0-1829 GCA_964600315.1 uncultured Steroidobacteraceae bacterium
TGGACATTTAGAAGTTTTGAAGTGGCTACATGAAAATGGTTGTCCTTGGTCAGAATATACATGCAATAGTGCTGCGTTTAATGGTCATTTAGAAGTTCTTAAATGGTTGAGGGCAAATGGTTGCCCTTGGGATAGTTTTACATGTTCTATGGCTGCAGAAAATGGTCATCTAGAAGTTCTTAAATGGGCTCATGAAAATGGTTGTCCTTGGTCTGTAAATGCATATAATGTTGCAAGGATAAAAAAACAAACCATAATTATGGAGTGGTTGGAAGCTAATGGTTGTCCAACATCATAAATGTTTAGTTTTATTTCATTGTTTTTGTTTATTTTATAAAAAAATGATTTTTATAATTACTATTAAATATATTTATGATAATAACACAAATAATATATTTAATAAAACAAATGTGTGATATTAATATTTTTATGAAAGAAATATTTGAATATGTTGATAAAGATACAATCAACAAAGCAGCAAAAGCCGGACAAGTAGAAATAGTAAAATGGCTACATAAAAATGATTTTCCTTTGAATGGATACATATACATTATAGCTGCAGAAAATGGGCATTTAAAAGTTCTAAAATAGCTATATAAGGTTGGATGTCCTTGAACCAATATATATTATACTACCGCAAGTAATAGATATTTAAAAATTCTCAAATGGTTGTCCAACATCATAAATGTATTTCATTGTTTTTGTTTATTTTATAAAAAAAATGATTTAATTTATTATATTTATTATGATAATAACACAATCAATATAATAAATTTAATAAAACAAATGCGTGATATTAATATTTTTATGAAAGAAATATTTGAATATGTTGATAAAAAGGCAATAAATAAAGCAGCATCTTCCGGAGAATTAAAAACAGTTAAATGGCTACATGAAAACGGTTGCTCTTTGTCAAATGAAGCAATTAATGAAGCATCAAAAGCTGGGAAATTAGAAACAGTCAAATGGCTACATGAAAACGGTTGCTCTTTGTCTGAAGATACATGCGCAGCAGCTGCGAAATATGGAAATTTAGAAGTTCTAAAATGGCTACGAGAAAATGGGTGTCCTTGGAATGCACATACATGCGCTCATGCTGCAGTAAATGGTCATTTAGAAGTTTTGAAATGGCTACGAGAAAATGGTTGCCCTTGGTCAGAATATACATGTGTTCATGCTGCACAAAATGGTCATTTAGAAGTTTTGAAATGGCTTCGAGCAAATGGATGTCCTTGGTCAAGCAATACATTTGTATATGCTGCACAAAATGGTAATTTAGAAGTTTTGGAATGGCTTCGAGCAAATGATTGCCCCTGGAATGAACTCGCATGTGATGCTGCAGCATATAACGGTCATTTAGAAGTTTTGAAATGGTTACATGAAAATGGATGTCCTTGGTCAGAAGAAACATGTTCAGGGGCTGCAGAAAATGGGCATTTAGAAGTTCTTAAATATTTACATGAAAATGGTTGCCCATGGTCAGAAGATACATGTTCTGATGCTGCAGAAAATGGAAATTTGGAAGTTCTCAAATGGTTATATGAAAATGGGTACCCTTGGTCAGAAAGAACATGTTCTCGTGCTGCTGAAAATGGACATTTTGAAGTTCTGAAATGGCTACATGAAAATGGATGTCCTTGGTCAGAAAGAACATGCACTATTGCTGCAAAAAATGGACATCTAGAAATTCTTAAATGGCTGCATGAAAATGGTTGCCCTTGGTCTGTAAATACATATAATAAAGCAAGAGAATACAAAAAAACCGCAGTTATGAAGTGGTTGGAAGCTAATGGTTGTCCAACATCATAAAAATGTTTTATTTCATTGTT
>CAZRKS010000417.1:0-1829 GCA_964600315.1 uncultured Steroidobacteraceae bacterium
CCGACATCCTGCTCTACCGGCCGATGTACGTGCCGGTGGGCGAGGACCAGGTCGCCCACGTCGAGATCACCCGCGAGATCGCCCGGCGCTTCAACTTCATCTACGGCCGCGAGCCCGACTTCGAGACCAAGGCCGAGCGCGCCATCAAGAACCTCGGCAGCCGCAACGCCGCCGCCTACCGCGAGCTGCGCCGCAGCTACCAGGAGCAGGGCAACGAGGAGGCGCTCGACAAGGCGCGCGCCATGCTCGAGGGCTATTCGCGCCTCACGCTCGCCGACCGCGAGCGCCTGCTCGGCTACCTCGAGGGCACGGGGCGCGCGATCCTGCCCGAGCCCGAGGCGCTGCTCACCGCGACGCCCAAGGTCACCGGGCTCGACGGCCGCAAGATGTCGAAGTCCTACGGCAACACGATCGGCCTGCGCGAGGACCCGGACGCGGTGGCCGCGAAGCTCAAGACCATGCAGACCGACCCGGCGCGCGTGCGGCGCTCCGACCCGGGCGACCCGGAGAAGTGCCCCGTCTGGGACCTGCACAAGCTCTACTCGAGCGAGGAGACGCTCGCCTGGGTCGACAAGGGCTGCCGCAGCGCGGGCATCGGCTGCCTCGAGTGCAAGAAGCCGCTGATCGAGCGCGTGGTCGAGGAGATCACCGGCATGCGCCAGCGCGCCCAGGAATACGAGGACAATCCGGACCTCGTCCGTGGGATCATCACCGAGGGCTGCGAGAAGGCCCGTGCCGTGGCGAGCGCCACGCTCGACGACGTGAAGCAGGCCATGGGCCTCGCCTACCGCTGAGGACGCGAGATGACGAAACCCGACCTGAGGCTGGTCGAGACGACCCCGCCGCCGCCCGCCGTGCCGCCGGCCCCCGAGGTGCATGAGCAGGCGGAGATGCCGTTCGCCGTCGTGGAGGGCGAGCCGGTCACGCAGATGCCGCGCGACCTCTACATCCCGCCGGACGCGCTGCAGGTGTTCCTCGAGGCTTTCGAGGGCCCGCTCGACCTGCTGCTCTACCTGATCCGCCGCCAGAACCTCGACATCCTCGACATCCCGCTCGCCGAGATCACGCGCCAGTACATGCAGTACATCGACGTGATGCGCGAGCTGCAGCTCGAGCTCGCGGGCGAATACCTGCTGATGGCGGCGACGCTCGCCGAGATCAAGTCGCGCATGCTGCTGCCGCGGCCGCAGGGCCAGGGCGGCGCCGAGGAAGACGACCCGCGCGCCGAGCTCGTGCGCCGGCTGCAGGAATACGAGCGTTTCAAGCGCGCCGCCGAGGACATGGAGCGGCTGCCGCGCGTCGATCGCGACGCCTTCCCGGCCTCCGCCGAGCTGGTCGAGCGGCGCGTGGTGCGCCTGCTGCCCACGGCGACGCTGCAGGAGATGCTGGTCGCGCTGAAGGACGTGATGTCGCGCGCCGAGATGTTCGCGCACCACCACGTGCAGCGCGAGCGGCTCTCGGTGCGCCAGCGCATGTCGGACGTGCTCGGCGCGCTCGGCGCGCAGGCGTTCGTCGAGTTCACGCAGCTGTTCCGGCCCGAGGAGGGCCGCATGGGCGTGACGGTGACCTTCTCCGCGATCCTCGAGCTGCTGCGCGAGGGGCTCATCGACATCGTGCAGTCCGAACCGTATGCGCCCATCCATCTGCGCGCCGGCGCGCCGCGCCGCGTGACGCTCGTCGTCGACAACGAACGGCCCGAAGCCGGCCAGGCCAGCGAATCATGAGCGACCATCCCCTGGCGAACGTCCTCGAGGCCGTGCTGCTCGCGGCCGGCCGCCCGATCACCGTCGAGCAGATCCGCGAACTGTTCGACGAGCACGAACGGCCGG
>CAZRKS010000418.1:0-1818 GCA_964600315.1 uncultured Steroidobacteraceae bacterium
GCAGCGGCACGCTCGGGTCCTTCTCGGAGGGCTTCAGCACGAACGTGTTGCCGCAGGCGATCGCCACCGGAAACATCCACATCGGCACCATCGCCGGAAAGTTGAACGGGGTGATGCCCGCACACACGCCCACGGGCTGGCGGATCGACCAGCTGTCGACGCCGCTGCCCACGTTCTCGGTAAACTCGCTCTTCAGGAGCTGCGGGATGCCGCAGGCGAATTCGACCACCTCGATGCCGCGCGTGAGTTCGCCGCGCGCGTCGGACAGCACCTTGCCGTGCTCGGAGGTGAGCAGGTGCGCGAGTTCGTCCGCGTGCGCCTCGAGCAGGGCCTTGAAGCGGAACATCACGCGTGCCCGCTGCAGCGGCGTGACCGCGGACCACGCCGGCAGCGCCGCCTCGGCGGCTGCAATCGCCTCGCGCGTCTCGTCGGCCGAGGCCAAGGCGACTTGACCGCGCAATGCGCCGCTGGCCGGATTGTGCACCGGTCCCTCGCGACCGGAGGCGCCCGCGATCCGCCGCCCTGCGACGAAATGACCGAGCTTGAAGGGCGCCACTACCGGGCCGGCGGCGCTCGAAGGCGTGCTCATCGTCCATCCTCGACGGGTTCGAACATGCGGTCCTGCGGCAGCACGGCATTGGCCGCCAGTGTTTCCTGCCGGGCGATCGCGGCGTACACGGGCGTGAAGTCGGGCGCCGTCTCGCGGAAGAGCTGCCCGAAATCGTCGATCACGAAGTACGTCTGCTGGAATGTGTCGATCTTATAGCGCGTCCGCATCACGCGCTCGAGATCGAAGCCGATGCGGTGCGGAACGCGACTCGACACGGCATATTCGACCTCCCCCGGCGAGGACAGGATCCCCGCGCCGTAGATCCGCAGCCCCGCCGCGGTGCGCACGAGGCCGAACTCCACGGTGTACCAGTAGAGGCGCGCCAGGTACTCGAGGGCATGCAACCCGTCGGCCTTCAGCCCGCCCCGCCCGTAGGCCTGCATGTAGTCCGCGAAGACGGGGTCGAAGAGCAGCGGCACGTGACCGAAGAAATCGTGAAAGATGTCGGGCTCGACGATGTAGTCGAACTCGGCCTCGGCGCGCAGCCACACGGTCACCGGAAAGCGACGCTCGGCGAGGTGGCCGAAGAAGACGGACTCGGGCAGGAGGCCGGGCACCGCGACGACCCGCCAGCGCGTCGCGCGCTCGAGACGCTCGTTCACCTCGTCGAAGCGTGGAATTCCGCCCGCGTAGCCCAGGGTCTCGATCACGCGCAGGAACTCCGGGCAGGCGCGGCCGGGCACCAGGCGCATCTGGCGCGCGTACAGCCGGCGCCAGCGGTCCTGGTCCGCCTCGCTGTAGCCCGCGTAATCCTGCACGACGGTATAGTCTGGCCGCAGGTCGCGGTAGTCGCCGCGCAGGCCATGCGTGCTCGCCCCATAGGTGGTCGGCGCCTCGGACGCTGACATCGGGTCTTCCTCCCCCGCGTTGCCGGGTGCCAAGCATAGCGCCGGGCGGGCCTGGCAGGGGCGCGCCGGGCGTCTGCTATAGTTTGCCGCCCCACGCGGCGGCCCGCGGCCGCCGCGGCCACAACCGATCCTGCCGAGGACACGACATGAAGCTCTCGATCCGCCTCTCCCTGCTCTCGATCCTGGTCGCGACCGGCGCGTCCGCCCACGCCGCCTGCATCTACCCTCAGGCGCCGCAGAATTTCCCGAACGGCGCCACGGCGAACAAGGAGCAGATGCTCGCGGCGCAGACCTCGATCAAGGAGTATTCGAAGGCCGTCCAGGAGACGTACCTGCCCTGCCTCGAGCAGGAGAAGACCG
>CAZRKS010000419.1:0-1816 GCA_964600315.1 uncultured Steroidobacteraceae bacterium
ATATTGCAAAAACAGTAGGATTTATAGAGGAGCTTGGTAACGATAGAGATGAAATCAAGAAAAAGATTGCCGATGCAGAATCACTTTACCTGAGTAAGCAAAGTGAAAAAGAAAAAATTGAACACGAATTAAATAAATTAAAAGAAAAAGAACTTGAACAGCGCAGTCTTATTAAATCTATAAAAGATAAAGTTACTTTTATTCAAAATTTAATAGACAATCTTGAAGGCGTTTCTAAAGGCGCAAAAGCACTTTTGGATAATAAAGATTGGGCTAAAAATGGCAGCACAATTCTTGCACACATTGGTGATTCAAATGAAAAATTTAGATTTGCTGTTGAAGCTGCACTAAAAAATAATCTTAATAATGTCCTTGTAGAATCTTTAGAAGATCTAAAACGTGGAATTGAATATTTAAATCTGAATGATATTGGTAAAGCTTCATTTTACTTTCCGCATTTTGAAGAATTTAACAGCAAAGGTTTGCTGAATAAAATTCAAAATTTTATTGAAAAGAGAAAAGCTAAAAAGCTTGAACAAGAAAATGGATTTGTAAGCTGGGCAAGCAGCAGCATACAGACTGAAACAAAATGGAAACCATTTTTTGAAAAAATTCTAAAAAATATTTGTATCGTTAGCGATCTTGAAAAAGCTTTTAATCTTTACGCAAAATACGGCAGTTTTAGTTTTGCAACTTTGAATGGAGATTTTGTTTCTAATGATGGAGTTATTGAAGCAGGCTCCGTCCCGCGATTAGATGATTCCTTATTTGGAAGAAAGCAATTACTTGAAAACTTAAGCGCAGAATTTCCAAAACATGAAAAGAGTTTACTCGAGACCCAAACCGAAATAACAAATAAAGAAAATATTCTTTCCAGTATTGATCTTAAAATTTTGTCTGAGCAAGGCAGACTTCTGGTAAATGATCTTGCTAATGTTGAAAAACAAATTGCTCAGTTTGAATTTGAAAAGAAAAAATCTGATGATGAGATAGAAAAAATTCAGCACGAAATTAAAGAGCACGCTGCAGAATCAAATCTTTTTGATAATAAAAAAATAAAGCTAGAATCTTTGCTTAACACAGAAATTGCTCTTCGTGATTCTGAAGAAAGGAAAAAGCAGACTCTTGATGATGAATTTTCTGAGATTGAAAAAAATTATAATAACATCCGTGCTCAGAGAAATGAAATAAATTTAAGTATGGAAAGATTAGTCGGTGAAAAGCGCAACACAGAAAATGCAATTAAGCGTGCCGAAGAATCAATAGATACAATAACTAATTCCATTACCAAAAGAAAAGAAGATATTGAATCTGCCGAAGCAGAGATTTATCAAATTGATCTGCAGCTTGTTGCCCAGGAACAAAATTTTAATGAGCTGGAAGAGACCAGAAAAGCTTTAAATACTCAATTAGATGAAATAGAAACGCGTCATTCGACACTAAGAAACGATATAAACGATAAAGAGAATAATTTAAAATCACTCCGTAAAGAACGAGAATCTGTATCCGATATTATTCACCAGATGGATATGACCATTAAAGAACTTGATATAAAAAGTGCAAACCTTATTGATCATATAAAAGAAAATTATTCGTTAACGCTTGAGAAAAAAGAATTTGATGATTTGCAGTCGTTCGATTTCAAACAAAGATCCGAAGAAGTGCTTGATATAAAAAGTAAAGTTAAAAACCTGGGACCAATAAATCTTGTTGCACATTCTGAATATGAAGAAGAAAAAGAGAGATTAGATTTTCTTCATAAGCAAAGAGATGATCTTGTTGAATCTGAAAAAGATGTTGTTAGGACGATTGAAGA
>CAZRKS010000420.1:0-1808 GCA_964600315.1 uncultured Steroidobacteraceae bacterium
TCGAAGAACCGGAGTCACACGATGCGCATTTCGATTTTCATTGCCGCCATGGCTTGCACGTTCGCGCTGAGCCAGGCGGCATTGGCCCAGACCAGCAACGTCGCAACGGCCAGCGAGCCTGGTAGGGTCGGCATAGCCCAGACGGTCGAAGCGAGCGCCACGATCACGGCGATCGACAAGGCGACGCGTGGCATTACGCTGAAGTCGCCGCAGGGCGATGAGATGCAAGTCACCGCGGGCCCCGAGGTCAAGAACTTCGACCAGCTGAAGGTCGGCGATGTCGTGCGAATCGGGTACCTCGAGGCGCTGGTGCTGGAACTCAAAAAGGGTGGCGGCCTGAAGGTCGAAAGGACCGCGACGGCGGGCGCAGCAGCTGCCCAGCCCGGTGCGCAGCCTGCGGGAGCGGCCGGTCGGCAGGTCACCGTGGTGGGCGACGTCATCAAGCTGGATGCGGCCACTCAAACCGTCACCGTGAAGGGCCCTGAGCGCACGGTCGACTTGAAGGCTCGCGATCCCGAGCAGTTCAAACTGATCGCCGTGGGCGACCAGATCCAGGCAACTTACACCGAGGCGGTCGCGGTCGAGGTGACGCCGATGGCCAAGCCTGGGAAGTAAGAGCCAACCAAAGGCGGGGCGGCCCTCGTGGCGCCCCATCCTGAAGAAGCGAACGGCCCCCCTCTAGGGCCGTTTTGCTTTGGGTCGCCAGAAGGCGCCTCCGGGACTGCCTTCCGGGTTCTTACTGCCGAGCCGCATGCCGGCTATCGGTCAGAAACGAACGCCTTTTTGCACGCCGCCTGGGCGTCGTGCCTAACGGCTCGCCCACTTTCCGTCTGAACTAACGTCGACGGCGCCCGTGCAGCCTCATTTCGGGTAAAGCAGCGTGAGCTGCACGCGCAGCCCCCAATCTTCGGGACCGCCCTGGGGCGACTCCGCCCAGTAGCGCGCGCCCATTGTCAATTGCATGATCTGGGGGCCGATCTTGAACATCTGTGCCACGGATGCGATGAGCGGCACTGACCACGCGCTATTTTCCCAGTCATACGTGGATTCGGTCATAAAGCTGAGCGTTGTCTTCGTCTTCGTGATGTAACCGACGAATGGCTGAAGAAAAGTCGCGTTGACGTCGGCCCGGTCGTCGTCGCCGGCAACGGACCAGATGTGGTTGGCAAGCACGCCGACCGTCCACGGTCCCATCTGTTTCAGCGCCACGGCTGTTGGACCAAGACCCCATTTCTCGGCGCCCAGCACCTCGTCCGACGCCGTAGGCAAGAGCTCGGCCGGGCCCACACCCCAGATCCAGCCGCTTTCGGTCGGCGCCTTGGGCGAGAAGAACTGGCTGGCCAGGACATCGCCCAAGCCCGACTCGTTCATGGCACTGGACGAAAAGCCCTGCTGATCGACGAGCGGCACGATGGTCCGAGTGATCAGGTTCCAGTCGTCCGAGATCGAGATCGGAATGACCGGCTGGATGTTCAGGCGGTCGACGGACGCCCCATCGTTCGCCCCGCCGTACTCGTCGTAGTTGTATTGCAGCGGCACGCTGATCAACGCGGAGATGGGGTTCGCGAGCTTCTTCGCCAATTCGGCGGCCGCATCGGGACCGGCGTCCTGCGCTGCGGCCGGCGCGCATGCCGCTGCCATCAGTCCTGCCAAGGCCGCGCTGCTCAAGCGGTTCACTTTCATCGTCAGCTCCAACTACGGCCCACGCCGCGTCGGCACAAATCATCTCGCATGCACGCAGGCATATCGACTTGCGATTTTCCGTAGGGGTCGCTTCGGACGGGCCGCGGCGCGGGGTCTCCATTACC
>CAZRKS010000421.1:0-1805 GCA_964600315.1 uncultured Steroidobacteraceae bacterium
TGCGGCAGCCACTCGGTGATGCCGTTGCGCACGTACTGCGAGTCCGTGTAGAGCTGCACGCGGCAATGGCGCTTCAACGCGGCCAGCGCCTCGATCGCGGCGGTGAGTTCCATGCGGTTGTTGGTCGTGTGCGCCTCGCCGCCCCAGATCTCGCGCTCGTGCCGGCCCGACACCAGCCACGCGCCCCATCCCCCGGGACCCGGGTTGCCCCGACAGGCCCCGTCCGTGTGGATCTCGACCTCGGTCACGCGGCGTTTCTCGACGTCGGCTCGGCGAGCCCGCCGACCACCGCCGGCGCGCGATGCCAGACCGGCCGGATCGGCGTCAGCGCGCGGACGCGCTTGCGGGCCTTGACGAGATACGCTCCCGCCAGCGTGGGCAGCAACTCCGGTCCGCGTCGCTCGAGCCAGCGCTCGGCGTCGGCCGGCGTGCTGCGCGACCACGGCGGGGCAAACAGGTAGCGACGCGTGACCACGACCTCGAAGCCGAGCAGCCCCAGCCAGTCGCGCAGGCGGCTCTCGGCGAGCAACCGGTCGACCGGCGGCGGGAAGCGCCCGCGCGCGACCAGGTGACGCAGGCCCCACGGCCCGTAGGGATTGAAGCCGCAGGCGACGACGTGCCCGTCGCCCACCAGCACGCGCTCCACCTCGCGCAGCAGCTGGTGCGGGTCCGGCGCGAACTCGAGCGTGTGCGGCAGCAGGACCGCTTCGACCGCGCCGGTCGCGATCGGCAGCGCGTCGAAATGCGCGCGGATGGCGCTGCTGCCGGACGCATCGGGCGCGAGCCAGCAGTGATGCTGCGTGCGCGCCGACTCGCTGAGCTGCGCCCCAGCGCCCCAGCGACCGATCTGCAGCATCTCGAAGCCGAACACGTCGGCGAGGGCCTCCTGCAGCAGGCGGCACTCCAGCTCGAGCACGGTTCGGCCGAGCGGTGACGCGAGCCAGTCGGAAGCGGAGTCGGCGGCCATGTGTCAAGGATAATGGCAAAGCCCGCGCGCCCGTCGAAATTCGTGCACCAGATTGTGGAAATTTCCGTTACGAAACGGTCTAATACGCGCGCCCGGACTCATGGCCGCAGATGGCGGGGGTCGCCGATGCTCGATGTGAGACCGGTGCGGGCGTTTTCGGACAACTACATCTGGCTGATCGGCACACCGGGCGACCGGGCCGGGGCAGTCGTGGTGGATCCAGGAGACGCCCGTCCGGTGCAGTCCGCTCTCGAGCAACATGGACTCACACTCCATGCGATTCTCGTCACCCATCACCACCCCGATCACATCGGGGGAGTCGCGGAACTCGCCGCCAGGCACGGAGCACGCGTCTACGGACCGGCCCGGGAACAGATGCCTTGCGAAGTGCAGACGCTCGACGACGGAGACATGGTCCGCCGTGCTGACCTCGGACTGGAATTCAAGGTGATGGCCCTGCCTGGACACACGCTGGGTCACATCGCGTACCACGCTCACGACGCCCTCTTCTGCGGCGACACGCTCTTCAGCGCCGGCTGCGGCCGCCTGTTCGAAGGCACGCCCGCCCAGATGTTCGGCTCACTCGACCGCATCGCCGCCCTGCCGGACGCGACGCGCATCTTCTGCGCGCACGAGTACACGCTGTCCAACCTGAGGTTCGCCGCGGCCGTGGAGCCCGGCAACGCGGACGTGCTCGAGGCGCTCGAGGCGACGCGAGTGCTGCGCGAGCGTGACGGCATCTCGCTGCCCTCGACCCTCGGCCGCGAGCGGTCCATCAATCCGTTCCTGCGCTGCCGCGAGCCCGCGGTGCGCGCCGCGGCCGAGGCGCACGCCGGCC
>CAZRKS010000422.1:0-1798 GCA_964600315.1 uncultured Steroidobacteraceae bacterium
CCTGATTACCCCTTTCCTGTCGATTATCCTGTCGATTGCATCGAGGACATAGGGATAGCTCTTCACCGATCCGCACCTTGCCTGCAGCACAGGGTATTTTGCCGCTTCACGCATCCTGAAGAATCCCAGTATTGCTTTCACTGTCTCGAGAGTTCTTTTGAGGTCGAACACCTCCTGAACTTCCGGGAAAGTTCCTGCTATCCGGATCTTATTCAGGCAACCTGAGATATTATAATAATTGTCGGACGGGAAAAAGTCTTCAAGTTTCAGTATCTGCTGGAATTCATCGGTGGCAGAAAGTTCTTCCTTCAGCGCTTCGAAGTCGGTCATAAAACTGATGGACTCCACCCTTTCCAGGCCCATGGGACTGAGACATGACTCGGAAAGGAGTGATCTTATGCGGTCGAAGCCGATCTTTGATTCGAAGTTATCGGGGTAAATCATAATCAGGGTATGCGGTACTCGGTGCGAGGCATGCGGTTAGTCAGGAGATTAAAATTAAGTTTTGTCAAAGATAAGAGGAAATGATTTTCCAGGGTTAATATTTGTTAATTATCGGGCAGTGCGATTCAACGAACCGACATTTTAATAATTTTGAACTCCATATCAATTTATTCACTAACAAGATACAATATGAAAATCAGAAGTCTGAAAGCCGGGTTGCTCCTGCTGTTGTTTCTTCCGGGCCTGCTGCTGGCACAGAAGGAAAATGTCGACCTCGGCATTGTTTACAAGATCAAACAGGAAGGTTCAAGAGGAAACTCACTGGAGGAAATGGCCTACGGCCTCACCGATTTCGTTGGACCCCGCCTCACCGGTTCCGCAGGTCTCGACCGCGGGAACGAGTGGGCAAAGAAGAAAATGGAAGAACTTGGTCTCCAGAATGTACGTATAGAAGAAGCAAGGGAATTCACCCGCGGCGGCTGGGATAACACAAAGGCATACGCCGCCATGACAGAACCTTCTTATATAAACTATGCATGCAACCCCGTAGCATGGACAGGCAGTACTAACGGCCTTGTCAAGGGCGACGTTGTCCTGATCAGCGCACAGACAGAAGCCGACCTCGAAAAGTACAAGGGCACACTGAAAGGCAAAATCGTCATGATGCCTGCAACTTCACAGTACGAGATCAGCTTCGAACCTTTTGCGACAAGATTCACGGAGCAGCAGCTCAGCGACCTTGAAATGGCTCCCACACCTTCACAGGGCAGGAGACAAATGGGCGACATGGCAACCTTTCAGGCCCAGATGGCACTGAGAACCAAGATAAATGAACTGCTTAAGAACGAAGGCGTTGCAGTTATCCTTAACAGCTCAGGAATGTTCAACGTGCCGCGTTCAAACGGCGCCAACTATAAGTCGGGCGACCCGGAACCAATTGCACAGTTAAACCTTCCCGTAGAGGCACACGGCAGGATGGAACGCCTCCTGAAACACAATGTGCCTGTGAAGATGGAAGTCGAGATACAGAATAAGTTCACCCCCGGTGCCAAAGTATACAACGTGATCGGCGAAATTCCAGGGTCGGACAAGATCCTCAAAAATGAAGTCGTTCTCCTGGGTGCCCACATCGACTCGTGGCACGGCGGAACGGGAGCGGCTGACAATGCATCGGGCTGCATAGTCATGCTCGAAGCAGTAAGGATACTCAAGGCCATCGAGGCAAATCCAAAAAGGACAATCCGCGTAGCCCTCTGGGGCGGCGAGGAACAGGGCCTCTTCGGCTCAAGAAGCTATGTCGAGAAATACCTCATCGACCCGCAGACAAGGGCACACAAGCCTGACTGGGATAAAT
>CAZRKS010000423.1:0-1788 GCA_964600315.1 uncultured Steroidobacteraceae bacterium
CCAGCGGGCCATTTTGCGCGGCCGGCTGCTCGGTTTCGTCTTCCAGTCCTTCCAGCTGCTGCCGGCGCTGACGGCGGTCGAGAACGTCATGCTGCCGCTCGAACTGGCCGGTACGGGCAATGCCCGCGGCCTGGCCGGCGAATGGCTGGTTCGTGTCGGCCTTGGGCATCGCCTGAAGCATTATCCGAAGCACCTGTCCGGCGGTGAGCAGCAGCGTGTCGCGCTGGCCCGCGCCTTCGCCCCGAATCCCCGGCTGGTGCTGGCCGACGAGCCGACCGGCAACCTCGACGCGGCAACCGGCCAGCAGATCATCGAGATGATGTTCGAGCTCAATGCCCGGCAGGGAACGACGCTGATCCTCGTCACCCACGACGAGGCGATCGCTGCGCGCTGCGGGCGGATATTGCGCATCCAGTCCGGGCGACTGGAAGGCTAGATCCGGCTGATGACGAAGCGGTGCTTGCCTGACATACTGCGCTCAATCGCGTCGACATAGGCAAGGTCGAGTTCCAGACCGGCATCAGCGCGCAGTCGGTTGCGCAAGCCGTCGACCGTCGGCTCGGGAAGCGGCGCGGCGGTGACCACGGCAAGCGCGATTCTGCCTGCCTCCGCCTGGACGTACTGGTATTGCCCGATCTGCGTCAGGCCGTACAGCAACCCGTTGAAGTACGAAGGATGAATGCGCCGGCCGTCGGGTGCCAGGATCAGGTCGTTCTGCCGGCACATGCCCATTTCCATCAGGGGAAAAGGCGAGCCGCAGGGACATTCGTCGTCCCGCAGCCGGCCCGCGTCGCCGATAGCGTAGCGGATCATCGGCATCAGCCGGTTGGTCAGCGAAGTAACGAGCAGTTGGCCGTCCACCGACTCGAGCCAGACCATGTCGGTGAAGACGTGCATGTTGCCGTGCCGGCATTCACAGGCGATGTTGGGAATCTCGCGGCTGCCGTACTGATTAAACACCGGACAGCCGAAGGCGTCAGCGATCGCTTGCCGCTGCCCGGCGTCGAGCACTTCGGCGGTCGAATAGACGCCGAGCAGGCTGTCGGGCATGGCCAGCCGGCGCTCGCTGACGTAGCGCGCCAGCGCTGCGAGGATCGAGGCGTAGCCCTGGAGCAGAACGGGCCGGTAACGCTGGATGAATGCTGCCCAGTCCTGCAGCCGGGCCTCCGTGATGCTGTGCGCGGGAAGCGTTTTCTCGGCGGCGACGAAGTCGCCGAAGGCATCACCGCCGAAGACGCCGCCCGGCGCGGTGTCCTGGCGCGCGCCCCAGAAATTGAGGATCTTCTGTCCCGGCCGCCAGCCGGACAACATGTAGCTGCGCATCATCCCGGCGCGCATCAGTTCGTGCTTGGCTTCGTCGTAATAGAACGCCAGCGGCTTGCCGGTCGAGCCGCCGGTGTGGCCGATCTTCGTGCCCAGCGGGTCGTTGCCGCGGGCCAGCATTTCGGGCAGGTGCGCGACGACATCCGCCTTGTGCAGGAAGGGCAGGCGGGTGATGTCGCCGGCGAAACCGCCGGCCAGCGCGCCGTAGCGCTCGCGATAGAAGCCGGTGTTTTCGGCGGCGAAACGGACGATATCGCGCAAATCCCGGCGCTGCTTGTCCAGCAACTTCTCGCGGCTGAGGCCTTGGGTGGCGAGCAGTTCGGCGAGCCGGGCGTAGCGCTCCGGCCGCTGTCGGCGATGCAGCCAGTGCTTCAATGTACGCAAAGCTGCCCCTCCCAGACCGCGCGGTCGGCCGGATAGCGGATGATAGCGGCGAGCAATTCGGCGCGCCGGCGCGCCCAGTCG
>CAZRKS010000424.1:0-1787 GCA_964600315.1 uncultured Steroidobacteraceae bacterium
AATCGTGGATAGGAGCAGACGTGACCGCCGCGTACGAGACGGCCGTGGCCGCGTCGGCGCCGCGACGACTTGTCCTGAAGAGACAGGTAGCTGTCCTGCCGGGACAGCCGGCGATGACGCTTCTGGTGTGGTCACGCTGGCGCCACTGGGTCAAACTGGGCCCGCTGGGTCACCAGCGGCGCCGCGCGCAGGAGGTTCATTGATGCACTCAGTCGAGCCACCGGGCGGGATGGCAAAGTCAGCAATCGACCCGTGGCCCGAGTTGCGGGACTTCTCGCTGGTCCTCGGCGGGCCGCTCTACCAGCTGCTGCGTCGCGCCCGCCTGCAGGGCGTCCGCGTCGAGGACCACGTCCTGCGCCGCATCCTGGTCATCTGCGGCCTCATCTGGCTGCCGCTGTTCGTCCTCTGCCTCTTCGACGGCACGCTGGTCGGCGGCGTCGCCGTCCCGTTCCTGGAGGACATCGAGACCCAGGCACGCTTCCTCGTCGCCGTTCCGCTCGTCATCGTCGCGGAACTCGTCGTGCACCAGCGCATGCGCACCGTCGTCGCGCAGTTCCTGGAGCGGGGGCTGGTGCCAGCGCACGAGCTGGAGCGCTTTCGCGCGGCGCTGCGGTCGGCGATGGCGCTGCGCAACTCGGTGACCGCCGAACTCGTTCTGATCGGCAGCGTCGCTGCCCTCGGCTACTACGTGCGTACGCATTTCCTCGGCGTGAACTCGCCGGCATGGTATGCATGGCCCGCCGACGGCGGGACGGTCACGACCCCGGCCGGTGTCTGGTACTTCGGGGTCAGCAATCCGGTCTTCCAGTTCCTGGTCTTCCGCTGGTATTTCCGCCTCTTCATCTGGACGCGGTTCCTGTGGCAGGTCTCACGCCTGGAACTCGACCTGATCCCGACCCACCCCGACCGCAACGGCGGCCTGGGGTTTCTCGGCGGCAGCCCCTACGCGTTGTCGCCGCTCATCGCCGCGCACGGCGCCGCGGTCGCCGGCTTCGTCGCGAACCGCATCTTCTATTCCGGCGCCTCGCTGAACGATTTCAAGCTCGAGATCGTCGTGCTGGTCGGCGTGCTGATGCTGCTGGTGCTCGGGCCGCTCTGCGTGTTCGCGCCGCGGATCTTCGCGGCCAAGCGCCTGGGACTGCGCGAGTACGGCATCCTCGGGGCGGAGTACACGCGCAGTTTCGACCGGCGCTGGCTGCGCAGTCCGGACCGCGACGGCGAGGCGCTGCTCGGATCCTCGGACATCCAGTCGCTGGCGGACTTCGGCAACGCCTTTGGCGTGATCCGCGAGATGCGCGGACTGCCGTTCGGACGCGATGCCGTCGTCAACCTCGTCGCTGCGGCCCTCGTCCCGTTCGTGCCCCTGCTCTTCACGACGTTCCCGGTGGAGGTCCTGCTCGACCGCCTGATCGGCGCCGTCTTCTGACGCGACCCCACCGGCCTCGCGCAGCCCCCTCGGGCACCTGCCGTGCAAGGTTTGCCGCTCGCGGCCGGTCTGGTTTCTCGAGAGTCGACTACAGAGCTGCCGAGGGACCATGCGACGCAAAGCCCGCACCGAACCGCTGCCGTCGGAGATCACTCCGCGCACCGCTTACCTCGACCGGCGCCGCCTGATGACGGGGCTCGCCGCCGGACTGCTCGGCTTCGCGAGCCGCCCCGCGCGCCCGGCGGCCCGGCTCAAGTACACGAAGCCGGCCGGCCCGGCGACCTTGGAGGCACCTACTTCCTTCGAAGATATAACGACTTACAACAACTTTTACGAATTCGGCACAAGTAAGGATGACCCT
>CAZRKS010000425.1:0-1785 GCA_964600315.1 uncultured Steroidobacteraceae bacterium
CGTCATGCACAGACTTTATCTCAAGGCGTGGCCGGGGACGCGACATGGGGCGTGCGCGCGGAGCCGGGAACTATTACGGTTTTTCAGGGGACGAGTTATGCGACTCGGGATACATCATTGGATGAAACGTATCCCATAACAGATGCTTTATCGGTTAGCGGGACGAGCGAGTTCGTATTTCAGAAACTTACCGGCGAAACAACTGCGCCAGGAACAATTACATTTATTTCAACTGTGCTCAACGATTCAGTTTCCTTGTATATTAATGAAAAGGGTGTTGTCTATGAATAGATACAAAAGAGGATTTAGTTTGGTGGAAGTATTGTTGGCTATCTCTATTTTCGTGCTGATGGCATCAGGCGTGATCGGAGCCATTCTTTATGGGGAACAATCATCTGTGCTTTCTGGTGTTCGTGCGCGCGCCGTATTTCTTTCGGGTGAAGGCATGGAGGCAGTGCGCGGTATTCGCGATAGAGACTTTAGTAATCTGTCTGTGGGGACACACGGAATTTCCCAATCATCCGGACAATGGGAATTTTCAGGAAATCAGGATGCGGAAGGGATTTATACGCGCCGTATTCAAGTTTCATCGGTTGACGGAGATACTTTTCAGGTGCAAACGACGGTCTCGTGGCCGGAGTATCTTGGCCGTTCTGGGGAAGTGTCCCTTGTGTCTTATCTTACGAATTGGCGTGCGCTGCGGGAAGGTCAGTGGGCCAATCCGGCGCTGGCTTATTCACTCGACCTTACGGGGAACAATTCCGGAGAAAAAGTGCAAATCCAAAATAACTATGCGTATGTCATTTTAAGTTCCGGAACTCCCAATTTTCTGGTCATAGATATTACTGATCCGCTCAATCTTGTATTGATGGGATCAGCAACCCTGTCGGGTCCATTGAGAAATCTCGTGGTTTCCGGTAATTATGCCTATATCGCCTCGGGTGCGAACAATAATGAGTTGCAAATTGTAAATATCGCGACTTCTTCAAGCCCGACACTCCAAGGATCATTTAATGCTCCGGGGAATCAAGACGCGCATGGTGTGGCGATAAGTGGGTCGACTGCCTATATTGTTCGTTCCGGAGGTACGGAGATGTATGCTATCAATGTATCCAATCCATCTTCTCCATCTTCTTCCGGATCGCTCAATTTATCGGGATCGCTTTCTGATATTGTGGTTTCTGGGAGCAGAGCATATGTCGCCTCCAGTAGCAATAGCGAAGAAGTTCAAGTAGTAAACATTTCTAATCCTGCGAGTATGTCCGTAGTAAGTTCGTTTGACCTGGCTGGTAATGGTGATGCGCTCAGTCTTGCTGTTCTTGATAACACACTCTTTGCAGGGAAACAGGGGGGAGAGATATTTGCCATAGATATTTCTAATCCGGCATCACTTACTGTGCGAAGCTCTGCCAATGGTCAGAACGCAATTAATAATCTGGCTATTGGTGGTGATGTAAATCAGTATCTATTTGCGGCTAGCGACGAAAATAGCGCGGAGTTTCAAGTTATTAATATTCAAGATCACGATAATATAACGATTTTTGGAATCACTGATGTTTCGGGAAATTCAAATCTTAAAGGCGTGGCGTCTTATCCGGATGCGGATAGCGTTGTTGGTGTTTCAGATGATAATTCGAGGGAGGTGATGATATTTCAACCAAACTAAGGTCTTAATAATTACATTGCATCCTTATCTCATGTGGAAAATGATGTTTTTTATGAAGATAATCTTATCCAAGATCTTGAAAATATCGGAGATAATAATCGATCCCTAAAAGTGATAGC
>CAZRKS010000426.1:0-1780 GCA_964600315.1 uncultured Steroidobacteraceae bacterium
GGCGGCGCTCCTGCGCGAGGACGGGCTCGCGTTCCTGCCGCACGGCATGGCGGTGGTCAAGGCGCTGATCCTCGGCAAGTTCATCCTCATCGGCCGCGCCGCCGGCGTCGGCACGCGCGCCCGCGGGCGGTCCCTGCTCGCGGTCATCGCCCTCGAGACGGTGCTTTTCTTCGTGCTGCTGGTCGTGCTCTCCGTCCTCGAGGAACTGCTGGTCGGCCGGGCCCATGGGCACTCGTTCGCGCAGACGCTCACCGAGTACCGGGAACACACCGTTCTCGTGATGCTGGCCTATTGCTGGCTGCTGCTGCTGGTGTTGGTGCCGCTGATCGCGGTCATGGAGATCAGCGGCGCACTGGGGCCGCGCAAACTGCGTCAACTGCTCGTGTCGCGTAAGGAATGAGTCGTGCGCGCGACGCGTGGTCAGAAGATCCACTGTATCCGCCCGAGCAGAGTCTGTGTATTTCCGTCGAGGCCGTAGCGATCGAGGTCGATGTCGCCGTAGGCCAGGCCCGCCTTCCAGCGCTGCGTCGCCCACCAGTTGACACCGGCCCACCAGCCACGCATGGCTCCGGCCGTCGAGGCCGCGTCGTTGAGGTCGACGTTCCCGTATCGGGCGATCAGCTCCCACGCGCCCCACCGCCCCTGAGGCAGGATGCGGCGCGCGTAGGCCGCCTTGCGGTCGTACGGCCGGTGCTCGCCGGTGAGGACCCAGCTGCCAGTAACGTACCAGCCGTGGTAATCCGGGTTGCGGAGTTCGCGCGAACTCGTCGAGGCCGTGACGTACTCGCCGAGCAGCGACAGTCCATTCACATTCCAGAGCAGTTCCAGTCCCGTGTTCCACGAATGGTCGCCGTGGAACTTGTAGGTGTCGACGTAGTAGTCGCTGACGTTCGTCGCCGGCTTGCCGCGGAAGCGCAGTTCATCGTCGTCGGCGCCGTAGTAGCGGAGGCTGGCCGCAAGATGCAGGTAGCGCGCGCCGTCCTCCGACCAGACGGGCAGCACCGTCAGGCGCATCGCAAAATCGTCGCCGGAGGACTGGAAGTCCTCGCCGTTCACCCACCAGTCGTTGTACCAGCCTGCGGAGAGCGTCGCACGCTGGTCCGCTAAGCTGCCGGACCACTGAACGCCGATGTTGCGCGACTTGAAGAACGGGCTGAGGAGGCGCTCGCTCTGCGGCAGGTTCGCCGCATCGCCGACCATCTCGTAGACGTACGGCTCCTTCATCTTGCCGAGCGACAGCGTGCCGTGCGCGCCGATTTCCGTGGACACCTTGACGTCGGTGGCCGCCCAGGTGGGCTCCGCCGAGTCGCTGTCGAATCCGTTGTACTCGTAGCTCACGAGGTAATTCCAGCGGCGCAGGAACTCCAGGTGGCCGCGGGCCATCACCCGGAGCGAACGCGCCTCGAACTCGTCGTGCTGCACGCCGACCTGCTCGCGGCTCGCGTCATCCTGGTTGAACGTCGTGTAGTCGCCGGCCAGCAGCGCCAGCCCGAACTTGACCGAGAATCGGTCGCGCGGGTCCGCGTAGTTCGCGGACTCGAGCAGGTCCTCGCCCACGTCCGGGACCCCGAAGTGCGACGCGTCCCTGTCGAGGTGGCTCGATTCGACCGGTATGTCGGATTCGATGGACTGCGCGACGGCGGCCTGCGCAAGGGCGAAGCCACAGGCCAGCGTCGCGGCGGCGGCAATCGCTCCGAGGGTGGACCGGCCCGACGCGCGCGGCCGGTCAGTGGGCGGGCCGCGGGTAAACACGTGCCCAGTCGTCCTTCATGCTGACGAT
>CAZRKS010000427.1:0-1778 GCA_964600315.1 uncultured Steroidobacteraceae bacterium
AGGCCACGGCAGGCGTGGTGGACGAGGTGAAGAAGCGCGTCGGCGGCCAGCTCGTCGACCAGGTCTTGGCGGCTGTGAAACAGGCAGGCGGCTGAAGCACCCGCACGCCGCTCAGGAGCCGATCGTGCACGGCCACAGCTTCACCGCCTGGTCGCCGATGGCGGGGCCGGCCGCGCTGCGGCCGCTCGCCGCGGTGCTGGCCGCCTTCGACATGGCGGTGGCCTGGATCCTGTGCGTCGCGATGGCCGTGATGGTGGTCGTCGTCGGCCTGCAGGTGGGCTTGCGCTACGGCTTCAACAGCTCGCTGGACTGGGCCGACGAGATCGCGCGCCTGACCTTCGTCTGGTCGATCTTCCTGGCCATCGCGCTGGGCATCAAGACCGGCTCGCACATCGGCATCGAGATGGTGGTGGCCAAGTTCCCGGCACCCGTGCGCGACGTCATCGCCCGGCTGGTGGCGCTGGTGTGTGCCGGTGCGTTGGGTTTGGTGGCCTGGGAGTCCTTCACCGTCGCGCGCGACCAGTGGGACGAGTTGATGGGGGCGGTCAATGCGAGCACCGGCTGGTTCCTGGTGCCGTTGATGATCGGCGGCGTGCACGGCGCATTGCACCTGCTGTGGATCGTCTTGAACGGACCGGCACGCGGGCGTGTCCAGGCGGCGACAGAATGAGCACGAGCCTCGTCATCCTGCTCGTCGTCGTCGGCGTCGCTCTGATCGGCATGCCGCTGGCGTTCTCGCTCGGGCTGGCGGCGATCGCGGGGCTGCTGGTCAGCGACGTCGAGCTCAACCTGCTGCCCTCGCGCATGATGAGCGCGGTCAACGCCTTCCCGTTGATGTCGATCCCGTTCTTCATCCTCGCCGGCGAGCTGATGCTCAAGGCCGGCATGATGGAGCGGCTCATCGACCTCGCCAACGCGGTGGTCGGCCGCGTGCGCGGCGGCCTGGGCCACGTGACGATCTTCGCCGGGCTGGGCCTGTCCACCGTGTCGGGCGCGGCGGTGGCCGATGCCAGCGCGCTGGGCAGCACGCTGATGCCGTCGCTGAAGAAGCACTACGGCACCGGCTTCTCGGCGGCGCTGTGCGCGGCGGCGGCCAACCTCGGGCCGATCATCCCGCCCTCGGGGGCGATGATCGTCTACGCCTTCATGGCCGGGCCGACGGTCTCGGTGGGCGGCATGTTCATGGCCGGCATCGTGCCCGGCCTGATCCTGGTGATCGGCATGATGGTGATGACCGCGTGGATCGCCAAGAGGCGCAACTTCCCGCTCACCGGCGACGCCTTCTCCTGGAAGCGCGTCGGCCACGAGCTGTGGCGCTCGTGGATCATCTTCCTGATGCCGATTGTGGTCATCGGTGGCATCGTCGGCGGCGCGTTCACCGCCACCGAGGGTTCGGCGATCGCGGTGGTCTACGCGCTGGCGGTGGGCTTCCTGGTCACGCGCCGGCTCACGCTGCGCGACTTGCCCGGGGCGCTGGTCAGCACCGCGATCACCGCGGCGGTGGTCGGCGCGATGATCGCCTTCGCCTCGGTCGTCACCTACATGCTGACGATCGACCAGATGCCCACCATGCTGCTGGCGCTGATCCAGCAGATCACCTCCAGCCCGATCGGCTACCTGTTGATGGTCTCGTTGGTGCTGTTCGTGGTCGGCATGTTCCTCGAGTCGAACGCCGCCTACATCATGCTGGTGCCGCTGCTGCACCCGATCGCGATCAAGTTCGGCATCGACCCGCTGCACTTCGGCTTCCTGTTCGTCTTCAACCTGGTGATCGGCAT
>CAZRKS010000428.1:0-1778 GCA_964600315.1 uncultured Steroidobacteraceae bacterium
CTCGACCCAGCCATCGCCCTGGCGATCTCGGTGCTGATCGCCTGGCAGGGCTGGCGGCTCGCCAAGCAGGCACTCGACATCCTGCTCGAGAGCACGCCTGAGGGCCTCGACCCCGAAGCTGTGACCGCCGCGATGGCGGGCGTCGCCGGCGTTGACGCCGTCCACGACCTGCACGCATGGAGCCTGTCGAGCGAGCTGCGTGCGCTGTCCGCGCACGTCGTGCTGTCCGGTCATCCAACGCTGGAACAGGCCCAGGTCGTAGGGGAGCGCATCAAGGCCCAGCTGGCGCGCGACTTCTCGATCGCCCACACCACGCTCGAGCTCGAGTGTGAGCCGTGCTCGACCGACCCGAGCTGCGACGCGGAGCCGGCTGGCGCCGCGTCGAAGCACCTCCATGGCTGACGCCCGCCCTTCAACTGACGCCACGCGACGAAGCGCCGAGCGAGGGGTGCTGCGGCGCAAGGGCGGTGGGCACAGCGGCAGGTCGAACTGTCAAACACGGCCACGGGAGCACGAATGCCGAGCTCCGTTCCCCTGCGCCTCGACGACTGGAACGGGCCGAGCGTGCGCGCTAGTGGCTGCGCTGGTCGGGATCGTCATCGGCTCCGTGGGGTGCGCCGACGCACCCGATCCAACAGTTGCAGCGCTCGATCGGGTGCGCGCCGCTGCCTACCCGTCCACATACACGTTCACGTTCCGACCGTTCGCGCAGCCGCTGGCCGGCTGCATCGGCGTACCGCAACCGAACCTCGTGGGCAGCGTCGACCTCGACCGCGAGACACTGACCCTGCGCGACGCGTCCGACGCCACCAAGCAGGCGACCACCATCGATGGAACGAGCTACCTGCATCGAAGCTGGTTTTCAGCGGATGCCGGGGAGCAGACGTGGGCGATCATCTCGGCGAACGAGGCGGATCCGGTGGTCGATGACCTGCGCGAGGTCGTCGGGCCGGCGGTGGTCAGCTTCGTTGCGCCGCCACACATGCCCAACGATCCCAACACGACGCTGCTCGCCGCCGTAGACGCCTCCTCATCTGTGCAGGTGATCGACGACGACGCGAAGCTCGTCCACATCACCGCAACCACTGCTCCGCAGACCGTCGCCGAGACCGCCACCGATTCCGGTTCGCGCCGGGACCCTGCCGAAGCCGAAGCCGAGCTCGTGATCGACGCGTGGATCGACCCAGCCGGCCTCGTGGTCCGCATGACGGTGACCCAACCCAACGCGGCGATCCCGGACGGGGACCACCGGGTTGGCTACGAGATGACGTTTGAACCCGGCGCTGTCCCGACAGTCAGCGCCCCCGACCCCTCGCAGATCCACCCCGTCGCCGACCTGCTGCGCTCGTCGAAGCAACCCGAGTGCACGATCTCCGTCGGCCGTTGACAATCGACCGGGCTGACACCGGCCCCGCCCCGAGTGCCTACTCGACGGTGAGGAACGGTTCTGCCGCGCCGTCCGTCACCGACACCACGTGCAGCGGACGGCCGTCGGGTTCACCCATGCCCGGCGAGTTCGACGGCATGCCAGGCACCGCGATGGCATCGACTGCCGGTCGCTCCTCGATCAACTCAGTGATCGCCTCCACCGGAACATGGCCCTCGATCGCGTAGCCATCAAGCAGGGTCGTGTGGCAGCTCGAGACGGTGTCAGGTATGCCGTGTTCCGTCTTCACCTGCTCCATGTCGTCGGTGACTCGCGATTCGACGGTGTAGCCGTGGCTGCGGAGGTACTCCTCGTAGCTCTTGCAGCACCCGCAGGTCGGCGACCGGTAGAC
>CAZRKS010000429.1:0-1776 GCA_964600315.1 uncultured Steroidobacteraceae bacterium
ACAAGTACGGCAGCTTCACGGGCATCGGCGGCCGGCAGGTCATCAACCTCGACAATCAGCGCTTCATCGGCAACGTCGGGTGGCGGCAGAACGACCAGACCTACGACGCCGTGACCGCTAAGCTCGGCGCCGTCCCGCGCACCCAGCTCTTCTATTCGTGGGTCGGCAACGTCAATCGCATCACGGGCCCCGACAACGGCACGCTGCCGGGCAACCTGGAGTCCAACAGCAACCTGCTGAACGCGAAGATCGACCTCGGCAGCTTCGGCTCGCTGGTCGCTTTCGACTACATGCTCGATTTCGACGACAATCCGCACTATCCGGCCGCCGCCGCGGAGAACCTGTCGAACAACTCCTACGGCGTGTACTACACCGGGAACCACAAGTTCTCCGACACGACGACGCTCAACTGGGCAGGCTCGCTGGCGCGCCAGTCGGACTACGGCGACAGCACGCTCGATTACAGCGCCGACTACTACCTGCTCGAGGGCGGGATCGCCTTCAAGAACTTCGGCTTCAAGGTCGGCTACGAGGTACTGGGCGGCAACAGCGAGCCTGGCACCACGGGCTTCCAGACGCCGCTCGCCACGCTGCACATCTTCCAGGGCTGGGCGGACAAGTTCACGACGACCCCCAAGGCCGGCGTCGAGGATCTCTATCTCGGCGGCTCGGCCAACTTCGGCAACTTCGCCCTGCAGCTCATCTGGCACGACTTCCAGGCCGAGTCCAAGGTGGCGGCGGGCCTCCCCTACGGCTCGAGCTACGGGTCGGAATGGGACGCCTCGGTCGGCTACAAGTTCGGCAAGCGCTACGAGGCGCTGCTCAAGTTCGCGGACTACAACGCGGACGAGTTCGCCACGGACACGACCAAGACCTGGCTGCAGTTCACGGCGACGTTCTGACCAAAGATCCCGCGGTTCTCGCGGAGAGACAGCGGGGCCGGCCTGCGGGAGAATGACCCGGTCATTCTTCCCGCAGGTCCGCCATGAAGCTCGAAACCCTCGCCGTCCACGGCGGCTACACGCCCGACCCGACGACCAAGGCCGCCGCCGTCCCGATCTACCAGACGACGTCGTACGCCTTCGACGACACACAGCACGGCGCGGACCTGTTCGATCTCAAGGTCGCCGGCAACATCTACACCCGCATCATGAACCCGACGACCGACGTGCTCGAGAAGCGCGTCGCGGCGCTCGAGGGTGGCGTGGGGGCGCTGGCGCTCGCGTCCGGACAGGCCGCGATCACCTACGCGATCCAGACGATCGTCGAGGCCGGTCAGAACCTCATCAGTTCGTCGGCGCTGTACGGCGGCACCTACAACCTGTTCGCGCACACGCTGCCGCAGTACGGCATCAACGTGAAGTTCGCCGATCACCGGGATCCGGCGTCCTTCGAGCGGCTGATCGACGCGCGGACGCGTGCGATCTTCTGCGAGTCGGTCGGCAACCCGGCGGGCAACGTCACGGACTTCGCGGCCCTCGCCGAGATCGCACATCGCCACGGCATCCCGCTGATCGTCGACAACACGGTCCCGACGCCGTACCTGTGCCGGCCGTTCGAGCACGGTGCGGACATCGTCGTGCACTCTCTGACCAAGTACCTCGGCGGGCACGGCACCAGCATCGGCGGCGCGCTCGTGGACTCGGGTCGATTCCCCTGGGCCGAGCACGCGGACAAGTTTCCGCGGCTGAACACGCCGGACGTGTCCTACCATGGCGTGGTCTACACCGAAGCGTTCGGCCCGGCGGCCTACATCGGCCGCGCGCGCGTCGTGCC
>CAZRKS010000430.1:0-1775 GCA_964600315.1 uncultured Steroidobacteraceae bacterium
GCGTCTGTCCGTCGTCGGCGCCGGGATAGCTGCCCGGCTTGTCGCCGTTGACCGTATGGTAGCCGAGGATGCGCAACGCCTCGAACAGCGTCGTCGTGCCGGTCTTGTAGAAGCCGATGCCGAATATCTTGCCGTCGTACTGCGTCATGCGCCGTTCCGGGTCTGCCTCGACTCTATGCGTCGCCCGGCTCACTGCCAAGCGGTTCGATCAGCTCCGGCCCCTGGTGGCGCGCATCGTTGACGCGACGGCCGACCGGCCGGGCCACGAGGCCGCCCGCGGACCACGGCACGAGCAGCCGGTCGAGCCGGTCCACCTCCACATTGCGCGGGTCGAGCCACTCGTCGTACGCGGCGGCCGGGACGATGACCGGCATCCGGTCGTGCACGTGCGCGACCTCGCGGGCGGGAGTGGTCGTCACGATGCAGCAGGACTGGAGCGGCTCGCCGGTCGCGGGATCGCGCCAGGTCTCCCAGAGGCCGGCCATGCCGAAGGGCTCGCCGCCGGCAATCGAGATGAAGTACGGCTGCTTCACGCTGCCGCTGCGCTGCCACTCGTAGTAGCCATTGGCGAGGACCAGGCCGCGGCGGCGCTTGTAGGCGTTGCGGAACGAGGGCTTCTCGCGCAGCGTCTCGCCGCGCGCGTTGATCATGCGCGCGCCGATCGCCCGCTCCTTCGCCCACGACGGCACCAGACCCCAGTGCAGCATCGCGATGCCGCGCCGCCCCGCCTCGTCCGCGCGCACGGTCGCGACGAACTGCGTCGGCGCGATGTTGTAGCGCGGCTCGACCTCCAGCGCGTCCGCGACGCCGAAGAGGCGCGTGACGGCCTCGTGCGGGGAGTAGAAGGCGAAGCGACCGCACATTGGAGGCTATAAGGCTGTGGGCTAAGGGCTGTAGGTGGAAGGCTGGAGGCTGTGGGCTATGGGCTGTAGGTGGAAGGCTGGAGGCTGTGGGCTATGGGCTGTGGCTCAGAACGTGGCGCCGGCACCTCCGTGCCACAGCCTACAGCCCATAGCCTGCAGCCTTCCCCTACTCCCTCGTCCCCGTCCCGCGCTCCATCAGCCACACGCTGAGCGCGAACAGTGCGGCGACGGCAACCGCCATGATGACGAAGGCCAGCCCGACGCGAACGTCGGACACGCCGAGGAAGCCATAGCGGAAGGCGCCCACCATGTAGAGGATGGGGTTGGCGCGCGAGACGTGCTGCGCCCAGTCCGGCAGCATCGTGATCGAATAGAACACGCCGCCGAGGTAGGTGAGCGGGGTCAGGATGAAGGTCGGCACGAACGAAATCTGGTCGAAGTTCTTCGCGAACACGGCGTTGATGAACCCGCCGAGCGAGAAGGCGAGCGACGTGAGGAGCACCGCGGCCACGATGATGGCGACGTGCCCGACCTGCAGGCGGGTGAAGAAGAGCGCAATCAGCGTCACGACGAGCCCGACCAGCAGTCCGCGCACCACGCCGCCCGCGACGTAGCCGAGCACGATGAGCCAGTTCGGCAGCGGCGAGACCAGCAGTTCCTCGATGTGCCGGCCGAACTTGGCGCCGAAGAACGAGGACACGACGTTGCCGTAGCTGTTGGTGATCACCGACATCATGATCAGCCCCGGCGCGATGTACTGCAGGTACGAGAAGCCGCCCATGTCGCCGATGCGGCGCCCGATCAGGCTGCCGAAGATCAGGAAATAGAGCGTCGCCGTGATCGCCGGCGGCACGAGCGTCTGGCCCCAGATGCGCACGATGCGGCTGAACTCGCGGATGACGATGGTGCGGA
>CAZRKS010000431.1:0-1755 GCA_964600315.1 uncultured Steroidobacteraceae bacterium
GAGGTCTACCGGCGCATATTTGGTCTATGACGACAGCGATTATTCCTGGGACCTGCAATACCTCGACCTGCGATTGGGCGTGGGATATCAGTACAAACTCAACCGCATCAGCCCCTATCTGATGGTCTCAGGATATTATGGAAACCTGCTCAGCGGAAGCCAGGTCCTCAATAACGAACATTTCAACATCAAGGAATCAGAACTGATGGAAACTTCCGATTTCGGAATGATCTTTTCACCCGGTGCCAACATCCGCATCAACGACCGCTTGCATGCATTTGCGGAATTCAACTATCTGCTTGGACTGGCCAACATCGAAAAAGACGAAGAGCAAACTGCAAAGAACACGGGCATGGGACTGACCCTTGGCCTGGCACTTTCCATTTCCAAATGAATCAACTAAAACTGAAATTCATGAAAAACACAACATACATCATCCTCTTTTTACTTAGCGCATTTTGTCAGTCCGCATTCGGACAAAGGATCGGAGACCTCAATGGGATATACTACCAGGCCGTGGCCATTGACGAGTACGGCAAGGAAATCGTCGGCATGGACGTGGAAGGAAAACCCCTCTACAACAAGGCCATTGGCGTCCGATTCACCATTACCAAGGGACTCAATGGAGCCATCCAGTGGGAAGAGACCCATACCACCAACACGGACCGCTATGGACTTTTTTCACTGGTCATCGGCAAGGGTAACCGGACACCCAACAGTACCTATGCCAAACTGCTGGACATACCCTGGATCGATGCCGATCAGTTTTTGAAGGTGGAGATTTCCTCCCGCAACGACAGCGTGTACAGGCTGGTCAGCAACCAGCAATTCATGAGCGTTCCATACGCATTCTATTCCGATGACATTGCAGACGATGCGATCACCACCGAAAAAGTGCGCGACCTCGAGATACGCAACCAGGATATCGCCAATGAAACCATAGACCTCACGGCCAAGGTTACCAGGGTGTTGCCCGTCAAAAACGGCGGCACCGGCAGGGCGGTCCTGCCCGTAAACAGCCTGATCGTGGGACAGGGCACCGCAGATGTCAGACCCATCGGCGCTGCCACAAATGGACAGATCCCCATCGGCGTCACCGACGATGCGCCCGTACTGGCCAACATCAAGGCAGGCAAGGGGATCATCGTGACCAATGGACCGGGATCCATCGAGATCTCAGCCGGTGGTTTGGCCTCAGGCACGCTCAACATCGGGACCATCAGCAACCTGCAGGCATTCACCTCGGCGCCGATCACTGTCCCGGGTGTTTCGTTGGGCAACATCATCGTAGCCGCCCTGGATACAGACCTCAGAGGCTGCATCATCAGCGCCTACGTCATCGCACCCAATCAGATCCGCGTGAATATTTTCAATGCCTCCGGACAAGGCGTCTTCCTGGGCAACCCGGGCCTCAAAATTTGGGTGGTGCAATAAATTTTTAAAGATCAGATCCTCGAGGTCCTGCGCACTGGGGGGCGTCTCCGGCCGGGCCAGGGCCGCTTGCGTAAACAATTCCCAGAAGCGCCGGCGCTCGGCAACCGTCGCGCCCAGCCGTTCGGCTTGACGCCGCCACGTTTTGGCAGTTTGTGCCCACAGCTTGAAGCCTTCAGGCAGCCACGCCTCGATGCGCGAACGGAGCGCCTGGCCAAAAACAGGCGCCCCCCCGTCGGTCGAGATCGCAACGACCAAAGGCGAGCGATTGACGATGGAGCCGAACTGGAACTGACAAAGCTCCGGACGGTCGATAACGTTGAC
>CAZRKS010000432.1:0-1754 GCA_964600315.1 uncultured Steroidobacteraceae bacterium
AGGTGAAGCTCGATCTCGGCGTTCGCGATGCACGCACAGGACAGTACGTCGTCACCGGCGGTCTCGCTGCTGGTGACAGCGTGCTGCGCTATCCGGGTTCGAGCCTGAAGGACGGGCAACCCGCACGGCTCGCCAGCATGCAGGAGAAGGCGACCGTGGCTGCGGAGCAATAGTTCATGTTCCTTTCCGATTTCAGCATCAGGCAGCCGGTGACGACGGTTGCGATCGTTATCGTGCTCATGTGTCTCGGGTTGCTGGCGCTGAAGAATCTGCGTGTCAATCAGATTCCTGACGTCGATCAACCGGTGATGGTGGTCAGTTTTCCTTATCCGGGCGCATCGCCGGAAACCGTGGAGCGGGAGATCGTCAACCGCGTCGAGAAGGCGCTGCAGAGCATTCCGCAGGTCTACGAGATCCGCTCGACGTCCTCGGAAGGCAACGCCCGCATCGTCATCATCTTTGACTTCAAGAAGGAAATGACGGAGGCAGCCGACGAGATCCGCAACGCCATCGCGTCGGTGCGCTACAAGCTGCCCATCGAGATGCGCGAGCCGGTGCTCTAGCGCATCGATCCGTCGGCGCAGCCGATCATGCAGCTGGCGCTGTCGTCGGAGCGGCAGACTCACGCCGAGATCTCGCGCCTCGCGGAGGACGTGCTGGCGGACCGACTGCGGGGGCTTGACGGTGTCGCCGTGGTCAACGTCGAAGGTTCGTTGCGGCGCGAGCTGTCGGTGCTGTTGCACGCGGACAAGCTGCGTGAGTTCAACGTTTCTGTGAGCGACGTAGTCAATGCGCTGCGAGCGCAGAACACCACCGCGCCGGTGGGTCGCGTCAAGGGCGTCCTCGACGAGCAGAACATCCGGCTGGTCGGACGCATCGAATCACCGGCCGAATTCAACGACGTCGCGGTCAGGCGCGCTGGCAACGAAATCGTTCGGCTGGGACAGGTGGCGACCATCGAGGACGGCTTTGCAGAGCCTGAGACCATCAGCCTGCGCAACGGCCACCCGAACGTGGGCGTGTCCGTGATCCGTTCGCGCGAGGCGAGCACCGTAAGCGTGGCCGAACTCGTTCGCAAGGAAGTGGCCGAGATCAACAAGACCCTGCCGGAGGGGACCCGGCTCGACGTGACCATGGACGGTGGCGAGGATGCCTCCAGCTCGCTGCGCAACGTCGTCGAGGCGCTGATCTTCGGCGCCGTGCTGACAATTTTCGTCGTGTACGCCTTCCTGAACTCCTGGCGTTCGACGCTGATTACGAGCCTGTCGCTGCCGACCTCGGTCATTGCGGCATTCATTGCGGTGTGGGCCGCAGGTTTCACGCTGAACTTCATGACTCTGCTGGGACTGTCGCTGGCGATCGGCGTGCTCATCGACGATGCGATCGTGGTGCGTGAGAACATCGTCCGGCACATGGAGCGCGGCGAGGACCGCGTCACCGCCGCGCGCAACGGCACGGCGGAGATCGGGCTCGCCGTCACCGCGACGACGTTCTCCATCGTGGCGGTATTCGTTCCGGTCGCATTCATGGGCGGCAGCGCCGGCGAGTGGTTCCGGCCATTCGGCGTCACCGTCGTAACTTCGGTGCTGGTCAGCCTGCTTATTTCCTTCACGCTCGACCCGATGCTGTCGGCCTATTGGGGCGATCCGCCCGGCTATGCCCACAGCGAGCGCCGCGGCCTTGGGAAGTATCTGCAGAAATTCAATCGTTGGTTCGATCATCAGGCAGACCGTTACGGCAGGGTCATTTCCTGG
>CAZRKS010000433.1:0-1750 GCA_964600315.1 uncultured Steroidobacteraceae bacterium
CGAGCAGGCGATGCATGGGGCCGGCAGTCTGCCGGAATCCGGGGCCGAGATTAAGTTGAGTCCAATTGCTTTCCCCGGTGTAACTGTGGTCCATTACGACCAGCCGGCCCCGCCGGCCATTCGAACAATGTCAACGCAGAAGGAGATCCCGATGAGAGCCTGGAAACTGGCCGCACCTGCGGCCCTGCTCGCCCTGATGCCGTTCGGAACCGCGTTCGCCGCCTCGGCGACCGTCGATTGCAGCAAGAAGCAGACGATTGCGGCCGCAATCGCCAAGTTCGACCGCTCGGTCGCCAACACCGTGAGCGTGTCCGGCACCTGCACCGAGAACCTCGTGGTCGACGGTTACCGCGACCTCACGATCACGACGGCGGTCGGCGCTACGATTGCTGCAGCGGACGCGTCGCTCAGCACCGTCTCGGTCCTCGGCAGCAGCCGCCTGACGATGTTCGACATCGAGATCCATGCGGGCTCGAATGGCGTCAACTGCGACGACCGCAGCGTCTGCGTGCTGAAAGCCGTGGACATCTTCGGCGGCACGGGCGGCGGACTCGCGCTGCAGAAGCAGTCGAGCGCCGACGTGATCGACGGCTCGATCAGGAACAGCACTGGCCAGGGCGTCGGCGTCTACGGTGCCTCGAGCGTCAACATCCGCTCGGAGCTTTCACCCAGTCCGGTCGTCATTTCCGGGCACAAGAACGGGGGCGGTGCGGTCGGAATCCAGGTGCAGGACGGTTCGTTCCTGCGCACGGACAACGTGCTGATCACGGACAACGACACGGGTGTCTTCGCCGACCGCGGAGCGGTGCTCAAGATCCTGAGCGGCTCTCAGGTCACCAGCAATACGAACGACGGCGTCAACCTGCGCGCCTCGACCGCGCAGATCAACGCCACGATCTCCGGCAATTTCAACGGAGTCTCTGTGCGGCAGTTGTCCTACGTGGTGTTCCTGGGCTCGACTGTTACCGGCAATACGAACCTGTCCGTGCGCTGCGTGACCGCAACGGCCATCACGAACCCGTCGCCGCTGGTGGATACGGCGGGATCGATCGACCTCGACAACACGAACTGCCCGTAGGCCACGGCATGGATTGCGTTCGATTCTGATTCGGGCGGGGAGCCCACGAATCGCGTGGGCTCCCTCGCCCTTCGCCCGGCAAGCGCTTCCGGGACACCACCGAAGAAATACCTAGTCCAGCCTCCCGCGACGTCACGTTTTGCGACTTGTCACCCGCGTCGGCGGGTTCAGACTTTTTCCGGATGGGGACCGACGACGCCCCGTTCCGGGTGCGCCCAGTCCCCCTGCAAGGAAGGAGGGAGACCATGAAACGGATGCATTGCGCAACCGCCGCCGTCCTGCTCGCAGTTGGCGCACTCGCGACGGCGTCGGCCCAGACCATCAGCTACACGGTCGATTGTTCGAAGAAGGGTCAGACCATCGCGGATGCGATCCAGCGCGGCGACGATCGCAAGCCGCTGGTCGTGAACCTGCGGGGAACCTGCAACGAGTTCGTGTCAATTTCCCGCGAGGACGTCACGTTGCGCGGCGACGGCGGCGCGACGGTCCACGGCCCCGGTTCGACGGGGGACACGATCCTCGTCATGGCTGACCGAGTGAACATCGAGAACCTCACGGTGACCGGCGGCAACCTCGGCATCCGTGTTCAGGGCCCGTTCAGTGTTGCCATCCGCAACAGCGTGGTCCGGGACACGGCCGGCGGCGGCGTGGTGGTCCGCGCCGGCGATCTCG
>CAZRKS010000434.1:0-1738 GCA_964600315.1 uncultured Steroidobacteraceae bacterium
CCTCGAGCGGCTACCAGAGCCGGTCGATCATGTGGCGGCTCGGTGTGGAGGCGGCCATCGACCGTCCGATAGCCGGATGGGGCCCGGGACGCTTCGGCGAGGCCACCGCGCCCCGCGTCACCGCCGAGTTCACACGGGCCGAGGGCCCGGACAAGTTGTTCTACGACGCCCACAACCTGGTGGTGGAGCAGCTCGTCACGGTCGGGGTGGTGGGGCTGGTGCTCCTCGGCGGGTTCGTCGTGTCCGTGGTCCGACGCAGCCGCGGACCGCTCCTCTGGTTCGGTGCCGGGATCGCCCTCACCTGGCTCTTCAACCCGGTGTCGGTGTGCACCGGCGGTGTGGCGCTGCTCGCGCTCGGCGCGGCGTGGAGCCGAGACGGCGCGCCCGGGCCGAGCGACGTCGACGAGCCACCGTCCGAAGCCGAACGCCCCGGCGGCTCGGACGCGTACGCCGTGGCCGGGCGGGCCATCGGTGCGGTGCTGGCGGCGGCCGGGCTCGTGGTCGGCGTGACCCTGCTGCGCGCCGATGCGCTCCTCGACGACGGGGTGGCGAGCGGCGACCTCGCCGCGGTTCGCCACGCCGAGCAGCTGTTCCCACCCGATGCGGTGGTCACGGGGATCGTGGCTGAAGCTCTCGGTCGGGTGGCCGACGAGCAGCCCACCGCGGCCAACCGTCGTGCCGTGGTGGCCGCGTCGCGACGCGCCACGCAGCTCGATCCCACGCGTGCCTACTGGTGGATCCGTCTCGGCGCGCGCGAGTACGCCTTCGGCGAGGGGACCGAGGAGGACCGGCTCGACCGGGCCGAAGCGGCCTTTCGACGGGCGCTCACGCGCAACCCGTGGTCGGTGGAGGCGATGATCGGGCTTCGCGGCATCGCCGACGCGCGCGGCGACGCCGCCGAGGTGGAGCGCCTCACCGAGCGCCTCTGCTACGTGAACGTGTGCCTTCCCCCCGATCCGTGACCGCTCTCCCGCTGGTGGCGCAGCGGGGGACCGCGGCGGGGTGCGGTACCGTCTGACCTCGTAGCGACGACGGGCACACCGGCCGGAGGGCCTTCTCCATGGGTCTGTGGGACACCAGCCGACGGCGACAGCCGGACGGGTTCACCATCTCGGAGTTCCTGCTCGTGGCGGTGTTCGTGGTGGGCCTGCTCCTCGTGGCCTACAACGCCGCTCGGGGCATCCGGAACGAGACCGCCACGAGCGACTGCCAGACGCAGCTGCGGACCCTCAAGATGGCGGCCGCCGAGTTCCAGGCCCGCAACGAGGTGTTCCCACCGGACAAGCGGACCCTGGTGGTGGAGGAGCTGGTAGATCCCTCCGACGTGGACCAGTGGGACCTGAGCTGGAGCCAGGGAGACCCGGCGCCCACCTACCGCGCCGTGGGCGACGCCTGCCGTTGAGCCCGGGCTCAGCCCGCGGGTAGGAGGGGATCGAGCTCCGCCGCGGCGCGCCGCCCGGAGCTGGTGCGGCGACCCACGGCGGTGACCACGGTGGCCACCACGGCGGCCACCACGTTGCCCACCAGCCACGCACGCGAGGCGCCGTCGAGCCCGTGCCCGGCTTCGCTCCCCGGCACCAGGATCAGCGCCGGCACGAGGATGGCGGCGGTGAGGGTGGCCGTGATGATCACGGTGGACGCGTGGCGGTGCATCACCCGGGCCTCGGTGAGGTAGAGCGAGCTCATGGCCCAGGGGATCCCGGCGAGCATCATCGCCGGGAGGATGTGGGCGGCGTCG
>CAZRKS010000435.1:0-1736 GCA_964600315.1 uncultured Steroidobacteraceae bacterium
TGTGCGTCGCTTCCGAACCCCGAGTCAGAGCGGTCAGGAGCGAGCACCGGAACGTGACAGCTGCAACGGACGTCAGGAGGAGGAACCGGATGAAGGGCGCACTTACGACTTGTCTTCGCCAAGTCATGTCCTCGCTGCGCGAGGACCGTGCGCCAAGGGGACGGCGTGGCCGCCTTACCCCCTGGACCCCGGGTGGACGGCGCGCCTGTCCGCGTCCCTTCGGTTCCCGCGGGGTGGCGCCAGCGGAGCGCGATCGGCGGCGGCGTGCGTGGTGTGCTCGGCAGGTGGATGGAGGCGGGCGGCGCGCATGGCCATCTATCACCTGTCGGTGAAGCCCGTCAGTCGCGGCGTCGGCCGTTCCTCCACGGCCGCCTCCGCGTACCGGGCCGCCGCGCGGGTCGCCGATGAGCGCACCGGCGAGACGTTCGACTACACGCGCAAGCGCGGCGTCGAACACGCGGAGATCGTCCTGCCATCGGCGACTGCGGAAGAGGCGGGCTGGGCTCGCGACCGCCAACGACTCTGGAACGCCGCCGAGCGCGCCGAGCATCGCAAGGACGCACGCGTGGCCCGTGAATACGAGGTGGCGCTGCCGTACGAGCTCAATGCCACGCAGCGGCTCGAGCTCGTGCGGGCCTTCGCCCAGGAACTAGCCGACCGTCATGGCTGCGCGGTCGACGTCGCTGTCCACGCGCCGCACCGCGAAGGCGACACGCGCAACCACCACGCACACCTGCTCACGACCACGCGAGCGGTCGCGACCACGGGACTCGGCACCAAGACCGACATCGAGCTCAAGGACGCCGATCGCGCCAGGAAGGGACTGGGTCCCGCCCGCACCGAGGTCACTGCGATCCGCGAGCGGTGGGCGACGCTCGTGAATGAGCACCTTGCGCAGCACGGTCACGTCGCCCGCATCGATCACCGATCCCTGGATGCACAGGGCCTCGATCGTGAGCCCACACAGCACAAGGGGCCCGCGGTGACGGCCATCGAGCGACGCGGGGAGCGTACCCGCGTCGGGGATCGGATTCGCGAGGATGTCGCGGAGCGACTGAAGCTCGCCGCGGAGCTCGGTCGTCTGGAGCGCGAGTCGCGAGATCTCGCGCGGTCGATCATCGACACGACTGCGGACCTGAAGGCCGCGTTGACCGATCGCGCGGAAGCGGCAGGGCGACAGTCGCCGGAGGACCTCCGTCGTGACGCTCGCGAGACCTGGCTACAGGTGCGCCCGAGCATCGCGGGCACGGTGACGACCGAAGCACGGCAGCCCGTGCTCGATCTGGGCGGCGACCTCGCGGCCGCCCGCCGCGAGGCCCGCGAGCAGTGGCTCGCTCATCGAAGCAACGCAGAACATGCCGCAGCGCCAGGGGCGGGCGCCGCCGAACCAGAGAAATCGACACCCAGGATCATCCTCCCCGGCAGCGAGCACGAACCCAAGTGACCTCAGATCCGCTCGACTGGCTCACTCGCATTCACGGGAACGCCGCCTGGGTCCTGGTCTACGCCATCGTCGCGGCTCCGCTCCTCGTGGGATTGATCCGCGGGCGGGCCCCCGGGGCGAAGATTGCGTTCTTCCCGGTCCTCGCGGTTCCGGTCACCGGACTCGCGGTGCTGTTCGTGTCGATGCTCAAGAGCTCGCTCTTGAGTTGGATGCCGCAAGCGCTGACCGCGCAGACCTTCGAGGTGACGGGCTTCGTCACCTTGATGCTCTTCGGCTACCTGGGCGGTCTCGC
>CAZRKS010000436.1:0-1733 GCA_964600315.1 uncultured Steroidobacteraceae bacterium
CTTCCTTGAGCGCCGCGGCGACACGAGCATCGGGCCCCTTCGCGGGCGACGGATCCTGCGCGCTCGCGACCGGCGGCGCAACGCATCCGAGCGCAAGCAGCGCTGCCGTCACGATTCGCATCGTCATCCGGCTGTGCCTTCCCGGCGCTGCAAGGGGTCCGGCAACGCATCGCCGTCCCGGACGAATTGCAGCGCGACAGAATTGATGCAATACCGCTCGCCGGTGGGCGGCGGCCCGTCGGGAAAGACGTGACCCTGGTGGCTGCCGCAGCGGGCGCAGCGGATCTCGACGCGAATCATGCCGTGGCTCGTGTCGCGCAGGAACTCGAGGTGCGACCGATCGAACGGCGTGGTGAAGCTCGGCCACCCGGTGCCGCTGTCGAACTTCTCTGCGGCGCGGAACAACGGCAGGCCGCAGAGCCGGCAGCAATAGACCCCGGCCGCCTTCTGGTGGACCAACGCCCCGCAGAAGGGAGCCTCGGTGCCGTGCTGCAGCAGGACCCGGCGCTCCTCGCCGTCGAGCGTCGCTTCGAGCCGACGGCGTTCGTCGACGCCCGGCGGAGTGAGATCGAAGCCCGCCGTTGAGCGCTGAGTCATTTCCGGCGCCGTCCGAGCGTCGCACGCATCTTCTCGACCTTCGGCGCCGCGACCGCCTGGATGTAGGGCTGGTTCGGATTGCGCGCCGCGTAGTCGTGGTGGTAGTCCTCGGCTTCGTGGAACGCCTCGAGCGGCTCGAGTCGCGTCGCGAGCGGGGCGTCGAAGATCCCCGCGGCATCGATCTGCCGGATGTAGTCACCGGCGATGCGCCGCTGTGCCTCGTTGGCGTAGAAGATCGCCGAGCGGTACTGGCGGCCGACGTCCGCACCTTGCCGGTCGACGTGGGTCGGGTCGTGGGCGATCGCGAAGAACACCTTGAGAATCTGGCCGAGCCGCACCCGCGCCGGGTCGAAGGTCACCTGCACGACCTCGGCATGGTTGGTCCGTCCCGAGCACACCACCTCGTAGCTCGCGGTCGCGGCCGAATCGCCGGCATAGCCCGGGCGCACGTCGAGCACGCCGTCGAGTTGCCGGTAGACGGCCTCGGTGCACCAGAAGCAGCCACCCGCCAGCACGATCGACGTGCCGGCATCGTGTTCCGGGCCCGGATCCATCACGGGGTCGGGAAACGTCCAGGGGTCGATCTTCAACGCCACGTCGCTCTCCTCGTCACGGGCCCGGTCACTGGAAAGAACCGTCCGGACGGCGGAAATGTTACGCCCGTCGCGCGACTCTGGTATTGATTGACTCCTCGCCGACGCGGAGGTACCCCACCATGAAGACTCGTGCCGCCCTCGCCCACGCGGCTGGCCAGCCGCTGGAAGTCGTGACTGTGGACCTCGAGGGCCCGAAGGCTGGTGAAGTCCTCGTCGAGATCCGCGCCTCGGGCGTCTGTCACACGGATGAGTTCACTCGCTCCGGCGCCGATCCCGAGGGGCTCTTTCCGGTGATCTTCGGGCACGAGGGCGCGGGCGTGGTGGTCGATGTCGGAGCGGGCGTCACGAGCGTCCGACCGGGCGACCACGTGATCCCGCTCTACACGCCGGAGTGCCGGCAGTGCAAGTCGTGCCTGTCGCGCAAGACCAACTTGTGCACCGCGATCCGCGCGACGCAGGGCCAGGGCGTAATGCCCGACGGCACGAGCCGCTTCTCGATCGGCGGCGAGAAGATCCACCACTACATGGGTTGCTCGACGT
>CAZRKS010000437.1:0-1725 GCA_964600315.1 uncultured Steroidobacteraceae bacterium
CGCCGGGCGTGCCGGCCCGCTCGCGCTCCTCGATGTCGGCGATGAAGTCCTGGTCCAGCGGGCTCACGTACGCGACCGTGCCGCCGCCGCCGACGCTCGGCGGCAGCTCGCGGTGGTACAGGCGCTCGTTGAAGACCAGCACGCCGCTCGAGCCCGGGCCGCCGAGGAACTTGTGCGGCGAGAGGAACACCGCGTCGAGCGACGGGTCCTCGCCCGTGCGGTCGCGCGGCGGGTTCATGTCGATCGCGACGTACGGCGCGCTCGCGGCGTAGTCGAAGCAGGCGAAGGCCTCGTGCGCGTGCAGCAGGCGCGCGATCTCGTGCACTGGGGAGCGCATCCCGGTCACGTTCGAGGCGGCGGAGAACGAACCGATGCGCAACCGGCCGCGGTACTCGGGCTCCTTCAGGAGCCGCTCGAGGTGCGCGAGGTCCACGCCGCCGTCGGCCGCGAGGTTCACCTCGACGACGGTCGCGAGTCCCTGGCGCCACGTCACCTCGTTCGAGTGATGCTCGTAGGGGCCGACGAACACCACCGGCTGGTGCGACTGCTGATAGCGCCGGAACGCCTCGAACTGCGCGTCGCCGAGGAAGCCGCGCAGCTCGTCGCCAACCACCTTGCGCGTCGCCGGCGGTAGCGCGACGCCAAGGATCTGCTGCAACTTGTCGATCGCGCCGGTGGCGCCCGTGCCGCAGGCGACGATGCGGCCCTGCGGGCCGGCGTTCACTGCGCGCTTGATCGTCTGCTCGGCCTCGTGCAACAGGCGGCTCATGCTGCGGCCGGTGAGGTCGTCCTCGGTGTGCGTGTTGGCGTAGTTGCGTTGCAGCGTCTGCAGGTAGCGCTCGACGAACACCAGGCAGCGGCCGGACGCGGTGTAGTCGCAGTAGACCATCAGGCGGCGGCCGAACGGCGTGTCGAAGGCCGAGTCGATGCCGACGATCTGGCGGCGGAGGTACTCGAAGCTGAACCCGCGCATGGGTGGATTTTATAGGGGAATGTCCCCTATTTTCCCTATTTTCCCGGTTATTGCCGCTAGTGCGTATTCCGGCGCGGCCTGGTCGGCCCAACAATCGGGCCATCGGCCGCAGCCGAAGGAGTCGCCATGACCCACAAACAGGTCCTGTTCCGCTCGGCGGCGCGGGAGAAGATCCTGCGCGGCGCCACCCAGCTCGCCGAGGCCATCCGCATCACGCTCGGCCCGAAGTCGAAGTCGGTGCTGATCCAGAAGAAATGGGGCGCGCCGATCGTCTGCAACGACGGGGTCGCCATCGCCAAGGAATTCGAGCTCAAGGACCCGGAGGAGAACCTCGGCGCGCAGATGCTGCGCCAGGCCGCCGAGAAGACCGGCGACCTGGTCGGCGACGGCACGAGTTCGGCGACCATCCTCGCCCACGCGATCTACGCCGACGGCGTGCGCAACGTGACGGCCGGCGCCAGCGCGATCGACCTGAAGCGCGGCCTCGACCGCGCGCTCGCCACCGCGGTGACGGCGCTGAAGGAGATGTCGCGCAAGGTGAGCACGCGCAAGGAGAAGGCGCAGGTCGCGACCATCTCGGCGCACAACGACCCCCAGATCGGCGAGCTCGTGGCCGACGCGATGGAGAAGGTCGGCGGCGAGGGCGTGATCACGGTCGAGGAGTCGAAGACGACCGAGACCGTGCTCGAGGTCGTCGAGGGCATGCAGTTCGACCGTGGCTACACCTCGCCCTACTTCATCACGGACGCCGA
>CAZRKS010000438.1:0-1713 GCA_964600315.1 uncultured Steroidobacteraceae bacterium
ATCCCCGTCGGGGTTCGCCTCGAACCGGGCGTCGAGCCCCGCCGCCACCGCCGCGTGTCCGTGTTCGTCGTCATCCGCGAGGCCGCGGGCCGTCGCGGCCATCGCCACCAGCCGGTAGAGCGCCCCGCTGTCGAGCAGGTGCCAGCCGAGTTGCCGGGCGACGAGCCGCGCCACCGTGCCCTTGCCGGAGCCGCTCGGGCCGTCGATCGCGATGACGGGAACGTCCATGCGACGCTCAGGCCCGCTCCTCGACGGCGAGGCCCGCGGAACGCGCGAGGGCCACGAACCCGGGGAAGGAGGTCGCGACGTTGGCCGTGTCGAGGATCTCGAGGGGGCCGGTCGCGCGCAGGCTCGCCATCGCAAAGGACATCGCCACCCGGTGGTCGCCGTGGCTGTCCACGGTGCCGCCCGCGATCGGGCCACCCTCGATGCGCAGGCCGTCCGGCAGGACCTCGTTCGCGACGCCGAGCGCCGTGAGTCCCCGGGCCATGACGGCGATCCGGTCGCTCTCCTTGACGCGCAGTTCCTCGGCGCCCGTGACCACGGTCTCGCCTTCCGCACAAGCCGCGGCGATGAAGAAGGCCGGGAACTCGTCGATGGCGAGCGGCACCAGCCGCTCCGGCACGCGCACACCCTCGAGGCGGGCCGGGCGCACCTCGACGTCGGCGACCGGCTCGGCGCCGTGTGTGCGGTGATTCACGAGCCGCAGGTCCGCACCCATCAACGCCAGCATCTCGAGCAGCCCGGTACGCGTCGGGTTCACGCCGACCCCGCGGATCACGAACGGCGCGCGCGCACCGATGCACGCCGCGACGATGAAGAATGCGGCCGACGAGAAGTCGCCCGGCACCTCGACGTCGGTCGCCACGAGACGTGACGGCGGCGACAGTCGCACGGTGCCCGAGCGTGCCGTGACGTCGCAGCCGAAGGTCTGCAGCATCCGCTCCGTGTGGTCGCGGGTGACGGCGGGCTCGGTCACCGTCGTCTCGCCCTCCGCGCGCAACCCGGCGAGCAGCACGGCGGACTTCACCTGCGCACTCGCCATGGGCATCTCGTAGCGGATGCCGTGCAGGCGCGCCCCGCCCGCGATGCGCACCGGCGGACGGCCGTCGCAAGTCTCGATGCGGGCGCCCATCTCGCGCAGGGGCTTGGCGACGCGTTCCATCGGCCGGCGCATCAGCGACTCGTCGCCGACCAGCACCGAGTCGAACGACTGCGCGCTCAGCAGGCCCATGAAGAGCCGCATCGCCGTGCCCGCGTTGCCCATGTCGAGCGGACCGGGCGGCGCCACGAATCCGTCGAGGCCGACGCCGTCCACTTCCACGCGACCGGGACCGGGGCGGCGCACGCGGACGCCGAGATTCGCCACCGCGGCGAGTGTCGCGAGGCAGTCCTCGCCTTCGAGAAAGCCGGACACGCGCGTCGTGCCGGTCGCGAGCGCACCGAACATGAGGGCGCGGTGCGAGATCGACTTGTCGCCCGGCACCGTGACTTCGCCGGCGAGCACCGGCGCGGGCGTCACGAGGTAGCGGCTCATGCGGAAGGCCGGCTCACTTCAGAGCAGGCTCTTCGGGTACGACCCGAGGACGCGGCACAGCGAGGTCCGTTCCTTCAGCTCGGCGAGCGCCGTTGCGAGCGGCTCGCCCGCCGCGTGGCCTTCGACGTCGATGAAGAAGACGTAATCCCACTTGCGCCGGCGCGACGGACGCGACT
>CAZRKS010000439.1:0-1702 GCA_964600315.1 uncultured Steroidobacteraceae bacterium
CGACGTGGTTGATCGCCGCGGCGCTCGAGGCCGCGAGCCCGATGCCGAGCGTGCCGTACACGAGCGCGGTGGACGGCGGCAGTCCCGGCACCGCGAGGAACATGCCGACCACGGCCGTGAACACGATCAGCGCGACGACCCTCGGCTTGCCGAGCTCGAAGTAGTCGCGCCAGCCGGCCGAGCCCTGCGTCGAGACTTGTGATTCCGTGGTGCTCATGGGGGCTCGGCATTGTACAGGCGGACACCGCCCAGGGCGCGCGGCAGGCTCATCGGGTGGGCCAGGCTCGAGGCATGGTCGCGAAAGACAGCCGAGGCCGGGAACGACGCAGCGTCGTGCCGTTTCGGGACTCGAGGGAGCAGCGACGATGAGTGACCGCAAGACCCGGGCGCAGGTGTACCGGTGCATCCAGTGCAGGAGCAAGGACGTCGAGATCTGCCTGCCGGCGTACTTCCTGGCAAACGGACCGCAGAACGTGCCGGTGTCCGTCGATGCCGAAGCGGAGGCGTTGACCTACTGGTGCCCAGAGTGTGGCGAGAACGTCGAGGTGCGCGCCCCGAATGGCGAGATCCTCAGCGGCGTCTGGGACTGAAGGCGCGTCGCTGTCGAGCGGAAAGACCCTCGCCAGCCGGGGACCTACAGATCCCGCATGCCGGCCGACCGCAGCCGCTCGCAGGTCGCGTCCATGCGCCGATCCTCCGGGACGTAGATGACGGTCCCGTCGCGCCCGCGCGTGAGCAGGACGCGATAGACATTCTTGCGCACGGTGAGCGGGTCCTTGAGGGGCGGACGGTTGCGGCCGGCGAATTCGATCGACCAGTCGCTGCCTGACCAAAGCAGGTCGGATCCCCAGGCGAGCAGGGCGCAGTCGAGTTCGAGCCCCTGCGAGGAGAACTCGGTCGCGACCGTCTCGAGACGGCAGCACGATTGCGAATCCGCAGGATCGGCGTTGTACCAGGGCCCGACGCGCAATTGCTTCGTCGTCTGGAACGTGTTGTCCACGTCGAACGCGGGCAGCCACTTGTCCTTCGACGACGCGACCAGCCCATAGCGCGCAAACCGGGCATCGGCATAACGCTCACGAAGGTAGGCCTTCGCGGCCTCGAGATCGCGCGTGATGAGGAAGCGGTGACCGCCCGTGTGGAGTTCGTCGGCCAGCGACCGCAGTGCGCCGGCTTCCAGACCGTCGAGGAACCCGGCCACGTACTGGTGCACTTTCGGCGTGAGGTGGAAGCGAATCTCGGTATCGAGGCTCAGGACCGGATTCCACCGCGTGCCGCCCGGCAGCGAACGAAACGTCTCCGTGAATGCCGGCGCGCCGTGAACGGTCCATTCGGCAGCGCGATTCGCGTGCCGGATCGCCTCGCACCAGAGCGGTACGCCGCCCTCCTCGCCGACGTGAATGGCCTGACCGCTACCGATCAGGCCGACGAGCACGCACCAGCCCGGAATGCGTTCGCAGAACTCGGTGAGGTGCGCGGGCTCCGACAGGCCGACCGGCCCGCCGTGCACGTGCGCGAAGCGCTCGGGATCGTGCGCGCGCTGTGCCTCGTCGAACACGATCAGGTGCTCCGGCGGCACCGGGCGGCCCGGGCGCGTGTGCTGCCGCACGTAGTCCTTGATGCCTTGCACGAAAGTCCGGCCGCCCCCACCGGCATCCTTCAGCGCATCCTGCAGGACCTGCACCAGCGGACCGTTGCCGGA
>CAZRKS010000440.1:0-1691 GCA_964600315.1 uncultured Steroidobacteraceae bacterium
CTAAATTTGCAACCCTTAAAAACACTTCTTATGAGCTCAAAAATCAAAGTTGCAAATCCGGTCGTCGAAATTGATGGCGATGAAATGACAAGAATTATCTGGAAATACATCAAGGATAAATTCATCAATCCGTATCTCGAAATCGATATTAAATACTACGATCTCGGAATCGAATACCGCGATAAAACGAATGACCAGGTTACCACCGATGCTGCTGAAGCGATTAAGAAGTACAGCGTTGGTATCAAATGCGCGACAATTACTCCGGATGAAGCGCGTGTGAAAGAGTTCAGCCTGAAGCAAATGTGGAAGTCGCCGAATGGCACAATCCGCAACATACTCGACGGAACGGTTTTCCGCGAGCCAATTGTAATCAAGAATGTACCGCGCCTGGTTCCGAACTGGACAGCGCCTATCTGCATCGGCCGTCACGCTTTCGGCGATCAGTACCGTGCGACTGATACGGTCATCAAAGGCAAGGGAAAACTGACGATGACGTTTACGCCTGAAGGCGGCGGCGAGCCCCAGGTTTTCGAAGTGTATAATTTCAAGGGAGACGGCGTCGCTCTGACGATGTATAATACCGACGAATCAATCCGCGGATTCGCACAGGCTTGTTTCAACCAGGCGCTGATTAAAAAATGGCCGTTATATCTTTCTACGAAAAACACTATTTTAAAAAAATACGACGGGCGCTTCAAGGATATTTTCCAGGAGATTTACGAGAAAGATTTCAAAGCTAAATTCGAAGCAGCGGGTATTACTTACGAACACCGTTTGATCGACGACATGGTCGCATCTGCATTGAAGTGGAACGGAAACTTCGTTTGGGCCTGTAAAAATTATGACGGCGATGTGCAGTCAGACACAGTCGCTCAGGGATTTGGTTCTCTCGGACTCATGACTTCTGTTCTGGTTACACCCGACGGAAAGACGATGGAAGCTGAAGCAGCTCACGGAACGGTTACGCGCCACTACCGCGATCATCAGAAAGGCAAGCCGACATCAACGAATCCGATTGCCTCTATTTTCGCATGGACACGCGGACTCGAATTCCGTGGCCGGCTCGACAACAACCAGGATCTTATTCGTTTTTGCCAGACACTTGAACAAGCCTGTATCGAAACAGTTGAAAGCGGAATTATGACGAAAGACCTCGCAGTGACTATTCATGGAAATAAAGTTGAGCATGGAAAGCATTATGTTTATACAGAAGAATTTCTGGAAGCGATTGATGCGACGTTGAAGAGGAGGCTGATGGTAACTGCATAAATAATTACTTGTGCTGAGCGGAGCCGAAGTACTAATGACTAATGACTAATTACTAATATAATTATCGAATTAATTAATTACTAATTAGGCGAATCCTGAAGGGGTGACATGATATAAATAATCTGTCACCCCTTCGGGTTTATTTATTCGGTTAATTTTCTTCAATAATAACACCCTTTCAGGGTTTGCCACTTCTCACTGTCCGGTTTTTGTTACTCATGATTGCACAGGTCGCATATTATACCGCAGAATACTGCCTGCAAGCGATTGTTCTCCCGATTTCTATCGGGACTTCATTTTTCATTTGTTTCAGCTATGAATTGTGAATTACTTACTTTCCGCCTCCGACTACCTTAACTAAATTTCCATAAGTTTGCCCTATGCCGGTGTTGGGAGCTTTAATCAAGCAGGGCTTGAAG
>CAZRKS010000441.1:0-1683 GCA_964600315.1 uncultured Steroidobacteraceae bacterium
ACTTCGCGCTCGAGGCGCTCGACTACATCCACCGCATCTACCAGAGCGAGGAGTCGATCAAGATCCTGGGCCAGCTCGTGTCCGTGAAGCTTTTCAACAGCCTGGTGATCATGCAGGTCGCGCTCGGCATGCTGTTGCCGACGCTGATCCTGGCGCTGGTGCGGAGCCGGCGCTTCAACGAGGACCTGCGCAGGCTCATGTACTTCACGTCGGCCCTGCTGATCGAGCTCGGCATTTTCAGCATGCGCTGGAACGTGGTGATCGGCGGGCAGCTGTTCTCGAAGAGCTTCCGCGGCCTGATGGCCTACAAGATGGAGCTGACGGGCATCGAGAGCCTGCTGACGGCCCTGGTGCTGCTCTCGCTGCCGTTCATGATTCTGACCGCGCTCAACTACCTGCTGCCGACGAAATGGATGGACGGGCGCGCGTCCGCCCCTGCGTGACGACGCCGGGAGCCGGCGGCGGCTCGCGGCCCCGTGACCCCACTGACTGGAGGAAATCCGCAATGAACAAGCCAGTTCTGTCCGCGATGCTCGCGGCCCTGCTCGTGTCCGCTGCTCCCGGCCAGGCCGCCGACGTGGCGGCCGGCAAGGCCAGGGCGCAGGACTCCTGCGTGGACTGCCACGGGGACGACGGCAAGGGCGACGAAGACTCGCCCGATATCGCCGGCATGCCGGTCGAGAAGTTCACCAAGGCCATGCAGGAATTCCAGAACGGAACGCGCACCAAGAGCGCGAAGATGGTCAAGGAAGCGAAGAAGCTGAGCGCGGCGCAGATCGCCGACCTCGCGGCGTACTACGCCACGCTCGCGAAGTGAGCCCCGCCCCCGGGCTCAGGTCCCGGTGGCGGGCGGCGTGCCTTCTTCGGCCGGAGCAGGCTCCGGCGGCGGCTCCTGCAGGCCGAGTTCCTGCAGCAGCTTGGAGTCGGTTTCCTCGTCCGCCACCACCTCGTGGCAGGTGCCGCATTTCTTGGCGACCTTCTCGCCGGTGTCGGTCTTGTGCTTGTTGTCGTGGCAGCGGAAGCAGCCTGGCGACTGCTCGTGGCCGAGGTGGTTCGGATACGTGTTCCACACGATCTTCATCTGCGGGAAGTTGTTCCAGCTGTAGGCATCGCCGAGCGCCTTGCCCGCCTGCTCGACGGCCGGCGTGGCCGCGCGGTCGGGATAGTTCTGCGCGTAATACGCCTTCACCGCGGCGGCGATGCCCGCGCGGGCGGCCTCGTGCGACGGATATTCCTTCTCCGTCAGGATGCGCACGCCTTCGCGCTTGATGTACGGCAACGACTTGTCGATCCGACCCTCGGCGAGCGCGAGGTCGACTTCGTAGGCGGGCGGGTTGTACCGGTGCGACGGTCGGTTGTGGCAGTCGACGCAGTCCATGGTCCGCCACTCGAGCCCGGCGGGCGCTGCTTCCCCGGACTTGAAGAGCTTCTTCGATCCCGCCTCGCGGTCGGTGAGCTCGATCTCGTAGATCTTCTCGCGGCTCGCATCGGCGAGGTAGCGGACCGTGTGGTTCGGGTCGACGTGCCAGTGAATGCCGTGCGACTTGCCGTCCTGCTCGCCGCCGACCTTGACCATGAGCGCCGTCATCTGTTCGGTGTTCTGCTCGTCGTCGGCGTAGTGCTTGCGGACCTTGAGGCGCTCGCCGACGAACTTGGTCGGCCAGTGGCACTGCTCGCAGGTGC
>CAZRKS010000442.1:0-1675 GCA_964600315.1 uncultured Steroidobacteraceae bacterium
CTCTAAGCGATTGCCTTTCAAATAATCACGTCGATAGGGATATATTGGCCGCCATTGACGGTCTCTTAATCAGCATGCAAAACTATCCAGGGTCCTGGGGAAAACAGCATTGAAAACTGTCCACCCCAGGCTGTTTAATCCCCGGTTTTTTACCGGAGTATCCTGGAGTGTTAAAAATGCAAAATATTGCCGAAATAAGACGGCGTCATAAGATTAATGGGGAAAGTATCAGTTCGCTTGCAGAAGAGTTTAAGCACTCGCGAACCACCATCCGAAAACATCTAAATTCGGTTGAAGAGCCGGTTTATCAACGACAACACCAACCACTGCCGAAACTTGGCGAATTTGAAGTTCAATTAGTGGCGTGGTTAGAACATGATGCCCAGTTACCGCGTAAACAACGCCGAACCGCACAACGTCTTTTCGAGTGTTTACAAGTGGAAGGTTATGTTGGCACCTATAGTCCTGTACAACGTTACGTTAAGGTCTGGAAGAAGAGCCGAGGTAAAAACCCGACGGTCAAACAAGCGTTTGTACCCTTAGCTTTTCCGCCCGGTGACACCTGTCAATTTGATTGGAGCCACGAAACGGTGGTGCTGGCGGGTATATCACAGACAGTCAAAGTGGCACACTTCCGTTTAACCTATAGTCGCCGAATGTTTGTGGTGGCCTATCCGCGTGAAACCCAAGAAATGGTGTTGGATGCTCATATCAAAGCCTTTGAATACTTCCGAGGCGTTCCCAAACGCATGGTCTACGACAACCTAAAAACGGTCGTAGATACGATTTTTGTAGGCAAAGAGCGACAGTTTAACCGACGATTTTTAACCTTGGCCAACCACTATTTGTTTGAACCGGTAGCCTGCACACCGGAATCAGGCTGGGAAAAAGGCCAGGTCGAAAACCAGGTAGGCAATATTCGTGAGTGGCTCTTTACGCCAACACCTAAGTTCCAAGACTTTGCAAGCCTTAACGAATGGCTAGCCATGCGTTGTTGTGAATTAGCTGGACGAGCCAATCCTGAGCAGCCTTCACGTACTATTGCCGATTGCTTTGTCGAAGAACAGGCCTTGTTAATGCCCGTCACAGCAATCTTTGATGGTTATGTCGAACACACACTACGTGCCTCGTCGACCTGTTTAGTCCGTATTGACCGTAATCGCTACAGTGTGCCTGCCGAATGGGCGAATAGTGTCGTTTCGGTGCGTTTAACCGCCAATCAAGTCCGCGTCGTGGCCGATGGTAAGGTCGTTGCCGAGCATTCCCGCTGCTTTAGCCGTGATCAACTGATTTGCGATCCTTGGCACTATTTGCCGGTATTAGAGAAAAAGCCTGGCGCATTACGGCATGGCGCCCCGTTTCAACAATGGGATTTACCCGTGTCTATCCGAGTGGTTCGTGATCGTATTCTCAAGCAGGACAAAGGGGATCGTGCCTTCGTGGAGCTGTTGCTGATGGCGCGAAGCTTGGGCGATAGCGGCCTCGAAACCTTGGAAGTCGCCTGCGACTTGACCTTGCAAACGGGGATTATTGCCGCGGCAATAGTCCTCAATGAGATGCGTCGATTAACGGAAGCAGTTCGTCCAAAAGCACTTGAAAACATCAAATTATCTGTGCCGACCTTGCAGCTTGAGCCACAGGCTGATTGCAACCGTTACGACAGTTTGCGGAGGCT
>CAZRKS010000443.1:0-1662 GCA_964600315.1 uncultured Steroidobacteraceae bacterium
GAGCCCGAGGCCGCCGGAGGCACCGGTCACCAGCACGCGGGTGCCGCGCAGGTCCCTGCCGGCGAGAACCTCGTCGGCGGTGGTCGCGGCGCCGAAGGGGGTTGGCGTACTCAAAACGTGTTCTCCTTGTTGCTGTCGTTCACCGCGGCCGGCGGCCGCGGCGAGATCTCGCCCTGCTCGGTCAGCCGGAGTCTCGTCCACATCGGGCTGCGCAGATCGAGGCGCGCCTCGAGGCGGTACTGCAACGGACTGTCCGGGTGCTGCATCAGGCGGCTCACCAGGCGCAGGCCGCTCATCAGGTTGACCGAGAGCGTCACCTGCGCCAGCGCCTCCCCATAGGCCGGCACGCGCGGCACGTCCGCGGTCGCGCCGGTCAGCAGCGGCACGTCGTTGATGCCGAGGCTGATCACCAGCCCCTTGGCGTCGAGATCGAAGTCGTTGGGATTCAGCAGGCGCAGGCCCACCTCGACGCGCTGCTCCACGCCCTCGGCCGGCAGCACCCGCAGCGAAGTCACCGTGATGCGCGGCTTCTCGATCTGGCCGGTCAGGCCGGCGCACGCCGTCAGCAGCGCGGCCAGCGCGAGCAGCACGAGCCGCCTGCTCAGCATCGATGCGGTCACCGTGTTTCCTCCGCGGCGGGGACAGGGCCCGCAGTGTAGGGGTACCCCGTGCCGGGCGGCAACCGCCGCCGGCGCCGCAGCGTGCGGGGCCGGGCTAGTCCCGCACTGCGGCGGGGATCTTGGAGCGCATCATCCGTCTGCGGTCCAACTTGCGGCCATCGACGATGAACGTGCCGTCGCCGACGGCGTGGATGGTTCTCTGTTCCTTGCGGGCCTCGTCCCGGTAGGCACACAGGCCCTGCAGCACGACGATGTTGTGCCGGCTCACGATGTCGACGACCCGGCATTCGATATTGGCCACGCACTCCCTGATCAGGGGCGCGCGCACGTGTCGCGCCTTCACCGGCGTCAGGGCGAAGCGCTCGAACTTGTCGACGTCGGATCCGGAGCAGGTCCCCACGCCGACGACCTTGTCGAGGAGGTCGACGCCGGGAATCGCAATCACGCACTCCCGGGACCGGCGCAGCGCCGCGTAGGAGTGATTCCACGGCCCAGTGGTCATCGCGAACACCGGCGTGAAATCCATCACCATGGTCCAGGAGATGGTCATCACGTTGTCGCGCTCGCCGTCATGCGTCGTGACCAGCACGACCGGACCCGATTCCATCAGCGTGAACGCCTTGCCGAGCCGAAACCGCTTCATCGCCGCCTCCGACGAGCACGATAGCGCCATTATGACGCGCCCGGCGTGCGACCGGGCGACCGGGCGGCGCCTGGCACTTTCATTACACCGGTTTAAGGATCCGCCCCCTGACTGATCGCTTTGGTCAGACCGCATTGACCCGCATGCCCATTGCCGCGGCGCGCGGCGCGGCGTGATCATGTCGGCCCCGGCAAGCAACTCGGAAACAAGCCATGCGCACCGCACTCTGCGACCAACTCGGTATCGAGGTCCCCATCTTCGCCTTCACGCACTGCCGCGACGTCGTGGTCGCCGTCAGCAAGGCCGGCGGCCTCGGCGTGCTCGGGGCCGTGGGCTTCTCGCCCGAGCAGCTGCGCGAGGAACTCGACTGGATCGACGCGCACATCGGCGACAAGCCCT
>CAZRKS010000444.1:0-1659 GCA_964600315.1 uncultured Steroidobacteraceae bacterium
CTCCACGCAGGCGATCGGCAGCGTGGCCGTGCGCTGGGGGAGGGCGGCGAGCTCGGCGAGGGTCAGCTCCAGCGGCCGTCCCACCCGGCCGGTCACGCGCAGCCGGTAGCCGTCGCCGGTGAGCTCGGGGGTGACGCGAGCGGCCCGGGCGGTCTTGTTCACCGGGATCCCCTGCGGACCGACGCCCGGGTCTCGGGGGGCCAGCACCGACACCGCTCGCAGCGGGCGGATGGTCTGGCCGACGGTGGCCAGGGTGAGCGCGCCCGATGCCGCGGCCACGCCGCCCAGGAACCACCGGCGATCCGAGCGCGTGGGGCGTCCGACGAGGTCGCCCACCGGCTGGGGACCGGGCACTGGTGCCGCCGCGTCGCCCGCCTCGGAGGGTCGCCGTCGCGGACCGCCCAGCGTCGAGCGGGTGAGCGCGGCCTTGGCCGCCACGTGCACCACCAGCCCGCCCACCGTGATCCAGGCGACGCCGTAGTGCGCCCTCGTGAAGAAGAACTCCCACGGGTAGAACTGGAACGTGTTGAAGGTGCCGCTGACCAGGAGGAACGCGCTGCCCCCCACCAGCGGCAGGAGCATGGCCCGCTCCACCGCGTGGGCCACGCTGCGCACCGGCGGCTTGGTCCAGAACGCCGGCGCCACCACCCAGAGCTTGGCCACCAGCAGCGGGATCGAGGCCAGCCCGGTGGCCACGTGCAGGCCCTGGGTCACCCGGTAGAGCCCGGCGGGCCGAGACGGCCAGGTGAGCCAGCCGGGCGGGTGCTGGATCCCGTGCGAGAGCAGCCCGGTGGCGAAGCACCCCGTGAACGCCACCCCCAGGGCGAGCCCGAGCGTGGCGGCGCTGGTGGTGTCGTGCAGGTCCGACGCGTAGCGCTCGCCCACCCCGCCGATCGACGGCGGCGCGACCGGCGCAGCCGGCGGGTCGTCCGGCGCCCCCGCCTCGTCGGCCGACGTCGTGCTCACGCCGCCGTCCGGCGGACCAGCTCGGCGAACCAGCGGCCCTCGTCCTCCACGACGTCGTCCACCTCGAAGCCGGCCTCGTGCGCGAGGGGGGCCAGCGCGTCGGCGCCCACCCGGGCCCACGGGAACCACGGCGAGGCCTCCTCGCCCCGCTCGACGCGCGCCGAGAACCGGTGCAGGCCGTCGCCCGGCGGCGCCGTCTCGACCACGGCCCGACCGCCGCAGGCCACCAGCTCGGCCACGCGGTGCAGCAGCCGGGCGGGGTCGCCGCCGATGCCGATGTTGCCGTCGAAGAGCAGGGCGCTGCGCCACCGGCCGGTGCCGGGCAGCGGGTCGAAGACCGAGCGGACCAGGGCGGCGGCGTTGCGGTCCTGGGCCAGCCCCACGGCGACGGGGCTGGCGTCGACGCCCATCGCCGGCACGCCCCGCTCGGCCAGGGCCACCACCAGGCGGCCGGGCCCGCAGCCGATGTCGAGCACCGGCCCGTCGAGGTCGGCCAGGCGGCGCTGCTCGAGGTCGTCGGCCACGTCGGCCCACCCGGCGACGTCGAGGGGGATCGTCGTGCCGTCGCGGTGGCGCAGGCAGGCGTGGTCGGCCAGGGCGCTGCGGCTCACGAGCGGGGGGCGGGGATGAGTGGGGACGAGGCGCCCCGGAGGGCCCGCGCCGCCTCGGCGAAGCGGGTGCCGGGGGCGGCGT
>CAZRKS010000445.1:0-1651 GCA_964600315.1 uncultured Steroidobacteraceae bacterium
CCGAGGAGGCGAAGCACATCCCGACGGTGTGCCACTCGCTCGACATGGCGCTCGATGCGCTCGACAAGGACCGCGGCTTCCTGAAGGAAGGCGGCGTGTTCACCGACGACGTGATCGACGCCTACATCGGTCTCAAGATGCAGGAGGTCACGCGGCTCCGGATGTCGACCCACCCGGTCGAGCTGGAGCTGTACTACAGCGTCTGACGGGACGGGTCGCGTGCCGGGCGGAAACTGATCGCCCGGCGCGCGGCCGCGCCATCCCTTGACGCAGCTCGCGGATTGCGGGCGGTGGCTTTGTCAGCGCTGGGTGCCGGGGCTATGCTCGTTCGTCATGAAGATCCGAACACTGCTCGTCGCCGCCTGCCTGCTGGCCTCCGCGAGCCAGGCGCAGGAAGCGAAGAAGGAGCTCTGGAAGTGGACGGACGCCAACGGCGTCGTCCACTACTCGGACGTGCCGGGACCCGGGGCGACGAAGATCGATCTCTCGGTGGCCGAGCCGTCCACGCGACCCGCGACGGCCCCGCCGCCGGTCACGGGGGCGCGACCCGCGCCGCCGCCGAAGCCGGCAGCGGCCACGACGGTCTACGACTCGCTCGAGATCTGGGAGCCGGAGAACGAGGCGTCGTTCTTCGAGGCCGACGTGACGGTGACCGTGCGGATCCGTTCCGATCCGGAGCGCGCCGCCGAAGACTCGCTGGTGCTGTACCTCGACGGCGAACCGGTCCAGGGTTCGCCGAATGCGACGGACTACACGCTGTCCGGGCTCGACCGCGGCGGGCACACGCTCACCGCGCAGATCGTCGACGCGCAGGGCAAGGAGAAGATCCGCAGCGCGTCGGTGGTCTTCTACATCAAGCAGGTCACGGTCATTCCGCCGCGCGCCGTCGGCCCGAACGTCAAGCCGCCGACCGCTACGCGTCCGCCGCGACCGAAACCCACGGGCGGCTAGTTCACGGATGGCCGTCGCGCCGCCGCGGAGGGGCGTGACGTGGTCACCGATCCACGTGCGGCCCTGCGCCCGGCGCCCACGGAGCTGGGCGGTCTGCTCGATGGCCTGGCGACCTGCGTCCTCTGGCTCGACGGCGACGGCGCGGTCCTGCACCTGAACGAGCCCGCCGAGGACCTGTTCGGCATGAGCCGCAACCAGGCGGCCGGGCGCAGCATCCGCGATCTCCTCAAGGTCAACGCCGAGCTCGAAGGCGTGGTCGCGCGTGCCCGCGCCGCCGGCGCTCAGTATTCGCGACGCGAAGTGCCGTTCGAGGCCGGACCGGCCGCCGCCCCGCGCACGCTCGACGTGACCGTGACGCCGTTCGACCAGCCCGGCCGGCCGGGCGGCGTGATCGTCGAGCTGGCCGACGTGACGCAGCACCAGCGCATCCTGCGCGAGAACGCGCTGCTCACCCAGCTCGGCGGGAGCCGCGCGATGGTCCGGCAGCTCGCCCACGAGATCAAGAACCCGCTGGGTGGACTGCGGGGAGCCGCGCAGCTGCTGGAGCGCCGGCTCAAGGACCCGGCGCTGCACGAATACACGACCGTGATCATCAGCGAGGCGGATCGTCTCGCGGCGCTGGTGGATGCGCTGCTCGGCCCCGGGCAGCCGCCGCGCAAGGAGCCCGTGAACATCCACGAGCTCGTCCAGCACGTCGGCC
>CAZRKS010000446.1:0-1645 GCA_964600315.1 uncultured Steroidobacteraceae bacterium
CGCGGCGCACCGGCTCGAGCTCGTCGATGATCTCCATCGCGCGCACCTTCGGCGCGCCCACCAGCGTGCCGGCCGGAAACGTGGCGGCGAACAGGTCGAACGCGTCCTTGCCCGGTGCGAGCCGCCCATGCACGCCGCTCACGATGTGCATGACGTGGCTGTAGCGCTCGATCGACCGGTAGGGCTGCACGTGAACCGAACCTGCGGTCGCGACCCGGCCGACGTCGTTGCGCGCGAGGTCGACCAGCATCACGTGCTCGGAATTCTCCTTCGGGTCGGCGAGGAGCTCTGCTTCGAGCGCCGCATCCTCGGCCGCGTCGGCGCCGCGGGGCCGCGTCCCCGCGATCGGGCGCGTCTGCACGTCGTGGCCGTTCAGCTTCACGAGCGCCTCCGGCGAGGAGCCCACCACCACGCGCTCGCCGAGTTCGCAGTAGTACATGTAGGGCGAGGGGTTCAGGAGCCGCAACGCGCGGTACGCCTCGAAGGGATCGAGGTCGCAACGTCCCGAGAAGCGCACCGACAGCACCAGCTGGTAGACGTCCCCCGCCGCGATGTGCTCCTGCGTCCGCGCGACGCGCTGCAGGAACTCGGCTTCGGAGAGGCTCGCGTCCGGCGCGCTGACACTCGCGGTCCAGGCCGGTCCCGGCAGGCCGCCGCGCAGCGCGCGGACGACCTCGCGCCGCAGGCTCTGCCGCTCGTGCTCCGTGCCGGCGTGCAACAGCGCGGCGCGCCGCGTCAGGTGATCGAACACCAGCAGTGAGCGCGGGGCGAGATAGTGTGCGTCAGGGCAATCGTCGTCGATGCGCGCGCGCGACGGGAGGCGCTCGAAATAGCGCACGAGGTCGTAGCTCGCGACGCCCACGAGCCCGCCGAGCAGCGGAAAGCCCGGGCTCGCCACCTCCGGGTGCGGCGCTTCGGCCAGCGCCCGGCGCAGCGCGGCCAGCAGATCGGCCTGGTCGGCCGGGCGCGGGAGCTGTTCGCTGCCGATGCGCAGGCCGGAGCCGTCGAGCCGGAACTCGAGGCAATCGCCGAAACCGATGAAGGAGTAGCGGGCCAGCCGCTCGCCGCCCTCCACGCTCTCGAGCAGGAAGCGCGGCCGGAACGGCTTCAGCTTCAGGTAGGCCGAGACCGGCGTGTCGAGGTCGGCGGCGATGTCGAACAGACTGGTCGTCACAAACGGCTCCTCTGTCGCGAGGACCCGGGGACGCACAAAAAAACCCACCCCCGGTGCTGCGCGGAGATGGGTCCCTAGATTCCTGCGTACGAACTGCGCGTCCGGGCCCACTCCTCAGGAGGGGCGCCACCACCAGCGGCGGTCGAGCGTGCGGTGCGGACGGGCGTTCATGTCGCACCGCAGTATCCACGGGCGACCAGGGAGCGTCAAGGAAAGCGCGAAACGCCGCGCAGGTCCTACAATCCCGGCCTTCCGCCGCCAGAGACGAACCCGTGACGCAGTCCACCCAGGGCGGCGTGCCGCTCGAGCGCATCGCCGCCGTCTTCGACGCCGAACGCGACGCCTACGTGCAGCGACACCCGCGATCCCTGCAGCGCACAGGGCGCGGCATCGCCGGCTACTACGACGGCGTGCCCATGCACTGGATGCGCGACTGGCCGATGCCGTTCCCCTTCGTCGTCGAGGCCGCGC
>CAZRKS010000447.1:0-1640 GCA_964600315.1 uncultured Steroidobacteraceae bacterium
TAGATCTGCATGACCTTGTAGCCGCGGCCCTTGTCGTTCTTCACCCAGCCGCTCTTCACGAGGTCGTTCGTGAGCACCGGATCCTGGTTCCAGGCGGCGCAGGCCGCGACGCCCCATTCGCCGGACATGAACGGCGGCTCGTCGGCGCGGGCCGTGCCGCCCGCGAGTGCCGCCGCCGCGAGCAGCGGCAGTGCGATCAGCAGATCGTTCCGGGTCATGACTGGACTCCCTGGGTGTGGATCGTGAGCCCGCCGGGCCGCATGCCCGGGCCGGAGACGTGCACCGCGCAGGCGATGCACGGGTCGAAGCTGTGGATCGTGCGCAGGATCTCGATGGGCTGCGCGGGGTCGTGCAACTGGTGCCCGACCAGCGCGGCCTCGTAGGCGCCGGGCTGGCCCTGCGGATCGCGCGGGCCGGCGTTCCAGGTGCTCGGCACCACGGCCTGGTAGTTGGCGATCCGGCCGTCCTCGATGACGATCCAGTGGCCGAGCGCGCCGCGCGGCGCTTCCATGAAACCCGCGCCCTGCGCCTTGCGCGGCCACGACGACGGCTCCCACAGCGTCTCGTTGAAGGTGCGGGTGTCGCCGGCCTTGATGTTCGCGATCAGCTGGTCGTACCAGCCCTGCATCGCGTCGGCGAAGATCTTGGTCTCGAGCGTGCGCGCCGCGGTGCGGCCGAGCGTGGAGTAGAGCGCCTGCACCGGCACCTCGAGCTTCGCCAGCGTGGAGTCGACGAGTTCCTTCGCCTGCGCGTGGCCGGTCGCATACAGCATGAGCATGCGCGCGAGCGGACCCACCTCGACCGCCTTGCCCTTCCAGCGCGGCGACTTGAGCCAGCTGTACTGCCGCTCGACGTCGAGGTGCTCGTACGGCGGCGGCGGGCCCGTGTAGTTCAACTTCGTCTCGCCGTCGTACGGGTGCAGGCCGGCGTCGCGGCCGCCCGAATAGTCGTACCAGGCGTGCGAGACGAACTCCTGGATTTGCGCGGGATCGTGCAGGTCCACCTCGTGCACCTCGGCGAGGTTGCGGTCGAGGATCACGCCGCGCGGCACCAGGAAGCTCTTCGGGTCGCCGATGCCCTGCGCCGGGAAATCGCCGTAGCAGAGGAAATTGCCGAGGCCCTCGCCCTGGGCGCCCCAGTCCTTGTAGAAGCCCGCGATCGCGAGGGTGTCGGGCACGTACACCTGGTCGACGAACTCGCGCATGCGGACGATGATGTCCTGCACCTGGGCGAGCCGCTTGGCGTTGATGGCGGAATCCGAGTCGAGGTCGATCGGGTTCGGCACGCCGCCCACCAGGAAGTGCGGGTGCGGGTTCTTGCCGCCGAAGATCGTGTGCAACTGGGCCACGTCGCGCTGCCAGGCGAGGGCATCGAGGTAGTGGGCGACCGCCATCAGGTTCGCCTCGGGCGGGAGCTTGTAGGCGGGGTGGCCCCAGTAGCCGTTCGCGAAGATGCCGAGCTGGCCGCCCTCGACGAAGGTCTTGAGCTTCTTCTGCACGTCGGCGAAGTAGCCCGGCGAGGAGCGCGGGTAGCTGGAAAGCGACTGCGCGAGCGCCGCCGTCGCCGCCGGATCCGCACCGAGCGCCGAGACGACATCCACCCAGTCGAGCGCGTGCAGGTGGTAGAAGTGCATGACGTGG
>CAZRKS010000448.1:0-1636 GCA_964600315.1 uncultured Steroidobacteraceae bacterium
TGGAAGCCGCCGAGCGGTTGGTGGATCATCACACGCGAATTGGGCAGCGCGAAACGCTTGCCATTGGCGCCGGCGCACAGCAGGAAGGCGCCCATCGAAGCAGCCTGGCCGATGCACAGCGTCGAAACATCCGGCTTGATGAACTGCATGGTGTCGTAGATCGACATGCCCGCCGTGACCGATCCGCCCGGCGAGTTGATATAGAAATAGACGTCCTTGTCCGGATTGTCCGCCTCGAGGAACAGTAACTGGGCGACGACCAGGTTGGCCGTCGCGTCGTTGACCGGGCCGACGAGAAAGATGACGCGCTCCTTCAGCAGGCGCGAATAGATGTCGAACGCGCGCTCGCCGCGTCCGCTCTGTTCGATCACCATCGGGACCATTCCGAGAGCCTGCGGATCCCAGTTGCTAGCGTTATCGATATTCATGTCAGCCCTTGTTCGTTGCGTTCAAGACAGTCGTCGTTTTGGCGACATCGGGAAGATTACTGCTTTTGTCCCATCAGTTCATCAAAAACCGCAGCCTTGTCGGTTACCTTGGCCTTGCCGAGAACCCATTCGACCACGTTGCTCTCCATGACGAGGCCCTCGACTTCGCCCAGGCGTTGCGGTTGGGCGTAGTACCAGCGGATGACTTCTTCCGGATGCTCGTAGCTCTGCGCGTTTTCCTCGACCATTGCCCGGACCTGCTCCGGCGTGGCCAGCAGGTTTTCGCTCTTGACCAGTTCAGCAAGAATCAGGCCCAGCGTGAAGCGGCGCTTCGCCTGATCGGCAAACCACTCGGGCTGGAGCGGCATCTCGTTGACCTTCATGCCGCGTTGCTCCATGTCCTGGCGGGCGGCCTGCATCAGGCGCTGGATTTCCATTTCGATCAGCGCGCCCGGGGTTGCGATCTGGTTGGCCTTGATCAGCGCATCCATGACCTGGTCCTTGATCCGGGCCTCGATACGGCGCTTTACTTCGCGCTTGAGGTTGCCTTCGATTTCGGCGCGCATTTTGGCGACGTCCCCGTCGGCTATTCCCATGCCCTTGGCGAACTCGGCATCGACCTCAGGCAGTTTGGGTGCCTGAACCTGCTTGACGGTGATTTCGAACTGGACAGTTTGCCCGGCCAGGTCGACCGAGAAATAATCCGCCGGAAAAGTCAGGTCGAACGTTCTGGATTCTCCAACCTTGGCGCCTTCGACGGCTTTCTCGAAATCGGGCAGCATCGTGCCGTGACCAAGCACGAAGGCATAATCGCTGGCCTGGCCGCCGGTGAACGGCTCGCCGTTCTTCTTGCCGAGAAAGTCGATGACGACACGGTCTTCCAGCGCGGCCGGGCGATCGGTATCTTCATACGAAACACGCTGCTTGCGTAGAATCTCCAGGGTCTTGTCTACTTCCGCGCTCGTCACTTCGAGAACCGGGCGCTCGACTTCCGCGGTCGACATGTCGGCCGGGGTGAATTCCGTATAAACCTCGAAAATCGCCGCGAATTCGAGATGGGTGGTGCTGTCGGTGCTCTTCGCCTCGATCCGCGGATAGCCGGCGACACGCATTTTCTGGGCGGTGACGGTTTCACCGAAGACGCGGTCCAGTTCCTCGGACAGGACCTCGTGGCGCGCCTGGTCGCCATGCTGCTGCCGGATGATGCT
>CAZRKS010000449.1:0-1629 GCA_964600315.1 uncultured Steroidobacteraceae bacterium
CTATGAGAATTGCGGTCGCGCTCGACGCAAGGAGGTTCCTGCGTTCACGACGGGTGGCCTCGGATAGAGGATCCCCAAGAAAGTCTGCCGGCGTCAATTCGTTGAGATTCAATACTTATGTCCTGGCAGACGATCCTGAAACGTAGCTATGGCGGCGGAAATGGTGCCATAGCGTTCCTGGCAAATCTCCGGACAAATGCTACAACGGCACTCCGCGCTATTTCCATTTCGCCGAAGCGTACGCGTTGCAGGAGGTTATGCCGGAGAGACCATTTCGTCCCATTGATAGGCGGATTGCCTGCTCGTTGATCGGTTGGATCTCTTTACCCTGCTTCTCGGCCTGTTCCCAAGCGATCGACGTCAGGGCCTGCTTGCACGCGACTGCGACGGCGTCACTTTCGGGAACGAACTGATAACGAGAGTAGTGAATGGAAATGCCGAAGCCGTCCGCTCGTGGCTCAACACCGTAATCCGTATTCTTGTCGTAATGCTTGAGCGGCACGTCTGACTGCTTTACTGGGGTGGCGCATCCGGCCACAAGAAGAGCAAGGACGCTGATAAGGGCTGCTCTCATTCTGATCTCCTTCATCTCACTCGAATTAGCCATCGATTCTGCCGCATCTACGCGCCGCGCGGCACTACAGCGAGAGGCCACCGTCGGGTCGAGCCAGGCTCAGATCGAATACCCCGACGCCAGCTTCTTCCAATCCACCTGGGCAAGGGCCTCCTCGACGAATGCCTTGATCGACTTGTCGTCGTCGATCTCCGCGAACCAGATTAGATTCATCCAGGAGCCCTCGTCGTCGTCATTGACCTTGTCCCAGCTCCGAATCCGCGCGACAAAACGCAACGGCGGCAGGATCGGCGCATCGGAGGACGCATCAAATAGCTTTGGCGGAATCACCACGGGCTCGGGACCATAGAGGCTCTCTCGAACAAAGGCCTTGGCCGACTCGATCACGGTTGTTACGTGGTTCTTGTTAGGAATGCCGCCGAGGAGAAAGTCCAGATAGTTTCGATGAACGTCAATTTGTTCGACCCAGGCTTTGCCACCGCCCGGCAACGCGATCTGCCACGCATCGGCAAGCATCCTTCCCTGCTTGAGACTCGTGAGATCCCGACTGACGAACCGGACACGGCCGCTCGGCAGGCGCTCCGCAGCCTCGTCAAACATCGGTAACGTCGGGGACTCCGAAACTGCCTCCCGACACCGCTCCCGAAAGCCCTCCGGCAGCGCCGCATCGATGCGCGTCAGCGCCTCGAGTGCCGGCAGGCGCAGTGGCATTGCCGGCTCATCACTGTCATTCGATTCGGTATTGATGCGCACCAGCGTTGCGAGCCCCCGCTCGACGAGATCCTCTCCGATCCGCCGAATGGTCGGAATCGCATTGCCCGCCCCGAGCTCGATCACCACCAAGCGTTTGCCGCGCACCGAGGCGAGCCAGTCGGCGTACCGCGCCTGCTGCACCTTCGCGACGTCGCCTACCCACGCGGCATCCCCGAACATCATGACGTTCGGTCGCGCCATACCTCCACACGCCGGACACCGCGGCAATTGGCCTTCGGCCGTGAACTTCGTGAGATCAAACTTGAGATCCGGCGGCTGATCGTTCCACCCGTTCGGCGGCT
>CAZRKS010000450.1:0-1624 GCA_964600315.1 uncultured Steroidobacteraceae bacterium
TTGCGCGAGTGGAAAGCCCGTCGTGCCGCGCGCAGCGAAGCGGTGAGCGAATTGCGCCGTCTGTGGGAGGAGGGCATCGACAGCGGCCGCAGCGCCGCCCTCGACATGGCCGCTATCAAGAAGCGCGGTCGGCAGCGTCTGCAGGCGTCGAAGAAGTGACCGGGCCGCGGACACCTGGAAATGGGACGCATCCAACGCACCCCGCGGGCCGACCAGGATCTCGAGGAACTCTGGTTCTTCATCGCGCAAGACGACCCGGCTGCCGCGGATCGCTGGATTGACACGCTCGAAGAAAAGATCCGGCTTCTCGCCGACAATCCGCTGATGGGCCCGGCCCGTCCGGACATTGCGCGGGAGCTGCGCTATCACCCAGTCGGCAATCACCTGCTGTTGTATCGAGTCATCCAGGGCGGCATTGAAATCGTTCGCGTCGTACATGGCGCGCGCGACCTACTGGATCGGTTCTGACGGCGGATGGCCGCAGAGTAGGGGAGGGGACATGCAAGCGGAAACGGCGACGCCGGTGATTGCAGGTGAGCATGCGACGACGGGAGCGGCGGAGTAGGGGAGGACGCGCAGGCAGGCACTGCGTGAACACATCGCGCGCAGTCAGCCGGTCGCCGCCAGCCGCCGGTCGGCGGCGTCGAGCATGGCCTTGAATCGCTCATCCTCGCGGACCGCGTCGAAATCCGGGTCGCTCTTCAGCCACTCCATGCGTTCCCTGCCCATCCGCGCGCAGACCGGTCCGAGCAGTTCCAGCGCGAGGTCGAAGTCGCCGCCGCTGATCACGAGATCACAGGCGAGGTTGTAGCGCATGCTCATGTTGTCGGGGTCGATCAGCACCGCGCGCCGGGTCCACTCCCGGGCCCGTTCCAACTGGCCCAGGGAAATCAGGCACGAGACCACCGTGCCCATCGCCGAGCCGTTGTCGGGCTCCGCGGCCACGACCTTCTCGGCGCGGGCGAGCGTGCGCTCGGCCACGCGCCGCATTCCTTCTTTATCGCCTATGGCCGTATGGCAGGTGATCAGGAGCGGACCCGAGGCATAGTCCGTCTCGACCAGCGCCGAGACCCGTTCCCAGTGCCGGATGGCGTCCTCGAAACGGTGCTGGTGGAAGCATAGGCGTGCCGCTTCACGGTGCACGTCGACCGACTCGGGGTCGAGGCGCATCGCGATGTCGATTTCGTCTTGCGCCGCGCCGTAATCGCCCTCGGCGGCGAGGATGCCGGCGCGGGCCGCGTGCGCCTCCGCGAGATTGCCGTCGAACTCGATCGCGCGCGTCGCGGCCACGGCGCCGTTCTCGCCGTCGCCGGTGGCGTACAGGCGCATGCGCTGGGCAGTCGCGAGCAGCGCCCAGGCGCGCGCGTACTGCGGATCGAGTTCGATCGCGGCACGGCACAGGCGGATCACCGTGTCGCTCTTGCGCGCGTCGCTCAGGTGGCCGGTGGCGTAGTGCTGGCGCGCCATCAGGTAGAGGTTGTAGGCCTCCAGGTTCGTGGTGCCGCGCTGGCCGATGGCCTTCTTTTCCTCGGGCAGCAGCTTGAGGCGCAGGGCGGCGACGATCGCCTGCGAGATCTCGTCCTGCAGCGCGAAGATGTCGTTCAGGTCGCGGTCGTAGCGCTCC
>CAZRKS010000451.1:0-1624 GCA_964600315.1 uncultured Steroidobacteraceae bacterium
CACAGCGGTCAGGAACACGATCCGGGCGGGCATACCCGAGACGGTAGTGATGAGAATATGAGGCCACAAGACCCGGGCCGTCTTCGACAGATACAACATTGTGAATGATGACGATCTCAGAACTACCGCCGGGAAAGTGTCCAAAGCTCGCAAAGAACGCGGGGCATTTGCGATCGCCGGCGATTACAACTTAGGTACACTGGCTGACAGACGAAAGGGCTGCCCCTATGGGCAAACGCTGTAAGCTGTTGATATTGTTTGAATGCGAGAGAGGGGATTTGAACCCCTACAGGTTGCCCCGCTGGATCCTAAGTCCAGTGCGTCTGCCAGTTCCGCCACTCTCGCGTGCCTGATTTTATGAGGTTTGCAGGTCATTTGTCAATTGCCGTTATCGTAGGGTACCATTTTTAGAGTGCCTTTGGTCGTTTGCCCGATCAAGTAATCGTGGCAGCAGTGTAATCAGGGGTATTAACCACTAAATAGGGGGTAGCCCGTACAACAGCGAGATGATCCCCTTCCTTTTTCCTTTTCTTGAAAGAGATGTGAGCAACAGCCACTATATTCCACCATTTAGACGCATCGCGCTTCTGCCGGCACAGCAAAATCTTCCTCCCGCCACCATAAGCAAAAAAGTGCCATTATTTTGATTGACAACCATCTATCTGGAAGATACTATTTTGTTATCAGCTTACGACAATCGGAGTTTCAACCCATTCGGATAAGACGTTATTATACGTGGATTCATAGCAATGCTATAGCTGGACCCTATCTCGTCGAGGAACTGGTGGACCTTGTTCGTTCAGGTAAAGCCTTCGCCCATACTCCGGTCGTTGAGGCCTCCGGGTACAACGAAGCCAAACCGTGGCTCAACAGATGGATACAATTGAGAGAGATCGCGTCCACCGAATCTGGAAGGCGGTTATTTATACATGGCGACGATGCACTTCATCAGTTTTCCTGCGAAGCATGCGCCAAACCATTGACGGTACGGCTTCAAAGGATAGGCCTCTTCCGGTGCCCCCATTGCAACACAATGCACAAGATCAGCGAAAGGCAGACCGCCCCCCATTCATATGACGTTACAGTCGTTGAAGAACAGCGTCCTTGTGCAGGGGATGATAATCATGGCAGGGAGACGAGTGTCGGAGTCTTTCCTCTGACCGGAAGCGATGGGCCAGGGCGGAATCTTGGAAAGACCACGAAGAGGCCAGGGGTTCTGACCGGCAAAAGGACCGGTCGGCATAATAGCCGGAGATCACAAACATGTTCCATAGCAAGGAGGGCAATCAGCGCCGTGAAAACCTACACGCTCCACGTCCAGTACAAGGATGGGCGATTCGATTATCTTAACGCTGCAACACTTGATCGATTTTTGTCCAAGGGGAGGATCAGCCGGTTCTTCCGGCCTTCAGAAGAAGCGTGGGTAACGGTGGGGATCGATCCCATAAGGGGGGACGGAAGACCTGAAACTATGTACACAGGGAGCGAGCGAAGAAGTTCCCAGTGGTAACGGGGGCTGGAGAGGGCTTATGGTCGGCCCCATATCTCCGGCACGTATGAAGCTCTTTTGCCCTACCACTGGCTCTTTGACGTATGCGGAAGAGGAAAACATATCGGACTACGG
>CAZRKS010000452.1:0-1624 GCA_964600315.1 uncultured Steroidobacteraceae bacterium
CCTCGTCGCGATCGCGCTTGCGCGTCGACGCCGCCGCAATGCACGCGCCCTGCGCAACGACCGCGCACTCCAGACGCTGGTGACCGACCTGGTCGCCGCCCGGACCGCCGTGGGCATGTCGCAGCGCGAAGTCGCCGAGCGTATGTGGACAACCAAGAGCGCAGTGTCGCGCCTGGAGAGCGGGCGCGTCGCGCGACCGACCCTGGACACGATCGAGAGGTACGCATTGGCCGTCGGTGCCAAGGTCGAAATTCGCGTGTATGCCGCTCGGTCAACCTGATCGTCGATATCCCGGTTTGGCCCGGACTCACCACCGGGGTACCTCCGAGGTCATCCCGTTAGCAACGATGCTAACTGGCACCTCCGATGCCACTTTCGGCGGCTGCGCCCGCTACAGGCCTGTATAGCGCGTTCCGCGCGCGCGTTTGGAGCGGTTCGACCGGCAACAATCGGCGGTTCAATTGGGGCGCCGCAACAAGCGCGTCTGCCCACAAGAAATCCGCGTGATCCACATTGACGCATTGGCAGCCGTGAACCGCAGGGACCGCGATGCGCTTGACGTGCCGCCGCTGTTTGGCGCGTGGTGCATCAACAGCAGATTGCGCCCCCTGGTTCGTGACGTCTCTACCAAACGAGCTGTGCTACCAGTTCATGCCGCACGTCATTTGCGTTGGATGGCGCAGCGCGCAATGAGGTCGCGATCCGTTCCTAGATCGCTCCGCGCTTCGAGCTAAGCGTTGCGCTGGAATGCGTTCTCCACGAAGCGCGTCACTGACCACTTGGAATCGACCCCGGTGACTCGCTACCGCCTCACTGACGATGCTCGATCCCGCCCGCAATCCAATGCATGACGGCGCTCGTCAACGACGGGTCGACCACCATCTGCTCCTTGCGACACAGGCCAAGGACGTTTTCCGCGGCGTGGCGGGCGAGCAACGCAGAGGTGTCCGACTCTGCGCCGAACTCGTGTCCGCTGAAGATTAGCCCCTGCAGCACGAAACTGACGTCGGCGCGGCTGATCGCGTAGCCGGCCGCGCGGCAGCGGTCACGAACGCGCTTGCCGGTGGCGCTGAGCTGGAACGGCTGCGCTGCGATGTCGGCCGCAAGCGCATCGAAGAGCACGGCGTATTCCCGCGGGGTCAGTAGCGGCTGACCGGTGGCGTCGTGAATCTGTCGTGCGGTGCCCGCAACTGCCGCGTTGGCACCCCAATCCTCGTCGGGGGACTCAACGGCATGCCTCAAAGGCGTCGTGTGCCTTCGTGGGTCCCACACATGACCGCCGCCGTCCCAGCTTACGACAAGCGGTGCCAACGCCAGCCTGTCGATAAGATTGCGGAAGTTGCCGTAGCCACCCCATTTGCCTCCACTGAGCACGGGAATCCGCTGAAGCAGTTGCTGCGCGATCCAGGGCGCCGCGAGGGCCCGGCTCGACTCGGCAACGGCGAGCCGGATGAACTCGGCCGCCGGGCCGGTCACACCGTTCGTGCCGGCCGCGGGAGGGGCAGAGTTCCCGGCGGCAACCGCCGGCGGCGCGGCGGGCACGGAAGCGGCCGCCGGCGCCGCTACCACTTCTTCCTCGTCGGCGAAGCCAAGTGCGTCACGGATAAACGCATCCGGGTCGATC
>CAZRKS010000453.1:0-1622 GCA_964600315.1 uncultured Steroidobacteraceae bacterium
CATCTGCCAGAACTTGGTCTTCGAGCGCACCGGCTTGAAGAACACGAGGTTCACCACCTCGGGCACGTCGATGCCGGTGTCGAGCATGTCGACCGAGATGGCGATGTGCGGTGCCTTGTCCTTGTTGGAGAAGTCGTCGATCAGGCTCTGCCCGTACTTCACGCTGTGGGTGATCACGCGGGCGAAGTTGCCCTGGTCGAGGTGCGGGTAGTTGGCGATGAACCGTTCGTAGATGTAGTCGGCGTGACGTTGGTTCTTGGCGAAGATGATCGTCTTGCCCAATCGGTCGCCGCCCGCGACGGTGATGCCGTTGGTCATCAGGTGTTCCAGCACCTTGTCGACGGTGTCCTGGTTGAACAGCCACTTGTTCAACTTGGCGGCGTCCACCTCGTCGGGCGGGTCCAGCGGGTTGCCCTCGTCGTCCTCGCCCCAATCGAGTTCGTCCCAGTCGTCCTTCTCGTCGTCGGACAGGTCGTCGTAGCGGATGCCCTCGCGCACGAACTTCAACGGCACCGACACGCCACGCGGCGGCACCAGGAACCCGTCGTCGACCGCTTCTTCCAGCGAGTAGTTGTCGGTGGGGACGCCGGTCTCCAGGTCGAACAGCTCGTAGGTGTTGGTGTCGACCTCGTCCTTCGGGGTGGCGGTCAGCCCGACGAGGTACGAGTCGAACCAGTCGAAGATGCCGCGGTACTTGCGGTACACGCTGCGGTGCGCCTCGTCGATCACCACCAGATCGAAGAACCCCGGCCCGAACCGGCGAGTGCCGTCGGCACGCACCTCGTCGATCTTGCCCACCATCGTCTGATACGTGCTCACGTACACGCGGCCGTCCTGGTCGCCCTCGGTCACCAGGTTCACCGCCGGCGACCCGGGTAGATGCGCTTTGAACGCGTTCACCGCCTGGTTCACCAACGCCGTGCGATCGGCGAGGAACAACACCCGCTTCACCCAGTTGGCCCGCATCAACAGATCGGCCAGCGCGATCACCGTGCGCGTCTTGCCCGCACCCGTGGCCATCACCACCAACGCCTTGCGCTGATGGTCGTGCTCGAAATGCTCGGCGATCGAACGGATCGCCCGCTCCTGGTAGTAGCGCTCCACGATCTGGCGGTTCAGCTGAACCGCCCCCAACGACTGCTTCGTCGTGCGGCGCTGCACCAACAACGCCAACTCGTCCTTGGTGAGGAACCCGTGCACCGCCCGAGGCGGATACACCGTGTCGTCCCACAACCAGTGCTCGTACCCGTTGGTCGTGAAGATCACCGGCCGCTGCCCGGTTGCCCGTTCCAGACAGTCCGCGTACAACTTCGCCTGCTGCTGCCCGACGGCCGGCGACACCAACGTCTTTTTCGCCTCCACCAGCGCCAGCGGCCGGCCGTCGTCGCCCCACAGCACATAGTCCACGTAGCCGACACCCGACCCGCTGGGCATGCCGTGCACCTCGAACTCTCGATCGCGCAGATCGTTCAACCGCCAACCCGCCTCCGCGAGCAGATGGTCGATCTTGTACGCACGAGTTTCGAACTCGCTCCAGTCGTGCTGCTCGGCCGGCACCGCCTCCGCGGCCTTCTTCGCCGCCGCCACCAGCGCGATCAACTCGGCCTTCTCCGCCTCCAACT
>CAZRKS010000454.1:0-1618 GCA_964600315.1 uncultured Steroidobacteraceae bacterium
ACTACCGGGGTATCTAATCCCGTTCGCTACCCTGGCTTTCGTGCCTCAGCGTCAGAAAATGCCCAGAGTCCTGCCTTCGCCTTTGGTATTCCTTTCGATATCTACGCATTTCACTGCTACACCGAAAATTCTAGACTCCTCTTCATTTCTCAAGCACCGCAGTATCGGATGCAATTTCAGGGTTGAGCCCTGAGCTTTCACATCTGACTTACGGCGCAGCCTACGCACCCTTTACGCCCAGTGATTCCGAACAACGCTTGAGACCTCTGTATTACCGCGGCTGCTGGCACAGAGTTAGCCGTCTCTTCCTCTTGTGTTACCATCAAATTGCAAAGGTATTAGCCCCGCAACCTTGTTCACACATGACAGGAGTTTACAATCCGAAGACCTTATCCTCCACGCGGCGTCGCTCCATCAGGGTTGCCCCCATTGTGAAAGATTCTCGACTGCTGCCACCCGTAGGTGTCTGGACCGTGTCTCAGTTCCAGTGTGGCTGGTCGTCCTCTCAGACCAGCTACCCGTCGTAGCCTTGGTGAGCCGTTACCTCACCAACAAGCTGATAGGCCGCGGACCAATCGGGAAGTGGCAGGCCTTGCGGTCCCCACCTTTAGTCTTTCGACCACATGCGGTATTAATCCAAGTTTCCCTGGGCTATCCCCCGCTTCCCGGAATGTTATCCACGTGTTACGCACCCGTTCGCCACTGAACATTTCAAATATTGCTACCTGAAGTGTCCCGTTCGACTTGCATGTCTTATCCACGCCGCCAGCGTTCGTTCTGAGCCAGAATCAAACTCTCCAAAAATAATGTGCTGGCAAAAATGCCAGCCAAATTGACGTCTGATTGTTTACCAATCAGCCTGCGCGCTTCGTAACGCGCAGCACACAATTTAGCCTTTGTTTTCTCAGTGAAATTCGCCGCGTTTCCGCTGCTGTTTTTCACTGTTTGTTCTCTGAAAGATCAATCGCCGCTGAGCTGAAAATTTGGAGCGTTTTGCTGTTCGTTTTCTTCGTTTCGGCCCTCGCGTTTCCGGCGAGCGGGCGTCCATAGTAGTGCAACCCCTCGATCCGTCAAACTCATTGTGCATTTTTTTCGAGATTTCTTCTTCGTCCGTTTGCAGCCTCGCCGATGAGAACTGGTTTGCGCAGTGAAAACTCTGTCGAGCACAGGCGCATTGCGCCCGAGGTCCTTGCGCCCAACAGACGAAGACGATTCGGCAATGAACGCCAGATGGGTTCGCCACAGCGAGGCGGCAATGCAGGCGGTCATTCGACCTCGGGCAGGAGCAGGGACAAATTCTTTCCGGCCCGTGCAGAACTGGGGGAGCAGGCATCGTTGAGACTCTTTGCCATGCTATCAGTTTCCGGATACCGGCGTCATGCCAACACTCTCCAACTGGCCGAGGCACCATGAAATCAATTGCTCTACATATTGGGGTTTCCCTCGCGGGAGTTCATCTGGCGTTTTCGCAACTCGCTAACAGCCCGCCCTCACCCCGGTGGGTGACGGCTTCCGATAGGACGGCGCCAATCGAGAAGAGCTTCGAGTGGTCAGGCAAGCTGCTGAAGGCGATTTTGTTTTCAGCAGCGGAGGGGAAGGCGGAGATCGTGATCAATGG
>CAZRKS010000455.1:0-1599 GCA_964600315.1 uncultured Steroidobacteraceae bacterium
CTGCGCACCGTGCGCAGCGGCTTGGCGAGCGACAGCGGCTTCTCGACATAGTCGAGCGCGCCGAGACGCGTGGCCTCGACGGCCGTCTCAACCGTACCGTGGCCCGACATCATCACGACCGGCAGCGCCTGCCCGTGCGCTTGCTGCCATTCGCGCAGCAGGCTGATGCCATCCGTGTCCGGCATCCAGATGTCGAGCAGCACGAGGTCCGGCAGCTGCGTCGCGCAGGCGGCGCGCGCCTCCGCCGCGGTCCCCGCGACCTCGACGGCGTATCCCTCCTCGTCGAGAATTTCCCGGACGAGATCCCGGATGTCGGCCTCGTCGTCCACCACCAGAATCCGCGCGTTGCTCATGCACGCTCTCTCCTGGGCTCCGGCTTGCGCGGTTCGCGCCGTGCCGCCTGGCCCCGTGTCGTTTCCGTCAACGGCAGGTCGACCCGGACCCGCGCGCCGCCCCCGGCGCGATTGTCCGCCTCGACGTACCCCCCGTGTTCCTCGACGATCTTGCGCACGATGGCGAGCCCGAGGCCCGTGCCGCGCGCCTTGGTCGTGACGTACGGGTCGAAGGCCTGCGCCAGCACGTCGAGCTGGAAGCCCGGTCCGTTGTCCGCGACCGCGATTTCGGCGGCCTCCATACCGTCCCGCCGCACGAGCCGGGTGGTGACGAGGATCTCGCCCTGCGCCCGGCCCTCGAGCGCCTCGACGGCATTCGTGAGCAGGTTGTGCAGCAACTGCCGCAGGCGTCCCTGGTCGGCCACGAGCGTGGTGAGCGCCGGGTCGAGCGTGACCCCGAGGCGCAGCCCGCGGCCCGCGACCTGCGCGCGGTAGAGGTCGGTCACCTCGGTGACGAGCTTGTTCACGTTGAGGCTCGCCATCTCGAAGCGCGGCGCACGCGCGTACTCGCTGAACGCGTTCACCATCTCCTTCATGGCCTCGACCTGCTGCACGATCGTCTCGGTGCTGCGGTCGAGCAGCTGCGCGTCCTTCGCGTTCATGGACGGCATCAGCTTGTGGCGCATGCGCTCGGCCGACAGGCGGATCGGCGTGAGCGGATTCTTGATCTCGTGCGCGAGGCGGCGCGCGACCTCGCCCCAGGCCGCTTCACGCTGCGCCTGCAGCATGGCCGTAATGTCGTCGAACACCAGCACGAAGCCGCCGGGCGCCTCGCCCTCGCCCGGCAGCGGCGTGCAGGCGCACATGAGCACGCGGCGGCCGCCACCGGAGCGGAACGTGAGCTGCTCGCGCCATTCGACGTCGCCGGCCGCGAGGCGGGCGCGGCAGGCCTCGGCGAACTGTCGCAGCAGGCCCTCGCCCGAGCCGAGGTCGCCGAGCTTGCCGCCGACGCTGGCCTCCACGTCCTCGCCCAGGATCGTGCGGGCGGCACGATTGGCCGTACGCACGGCGAGATCCGGCTCGAGCGAAATGACGCCGGTCGACAGGCGCGCGAGGATGACGGCGAGGTTGGCGCGCTCCGATTCCGCCGCCTGCTGGGCGCGCATCTGGTCCTCGCGCGCACGCCGCAGGCGCTTGGTCATGTCGTTGAAGGAGTGCACGAGGAAGCCCATCTCGTCGTGCGAGGTGAGCGGCAGGCGCGTGTCGA
>CAZRKS010000456.1:0-1594 GCA_964600315.1 uncultured Steroidobacteraceae bacterium
GGTCGACGCCGATGGCCACCGCGATGTCGTGCACTTCCTGCGACGAAAGGATTTCGCCGGCCTCGACTTCCCACGTGTTCAAGATCTTGCCGCGCAGCGGCATCACCGCCTGGAACTCCCGGTCGCGCGCCTGCTTGGCGGAGCCGCCCGCCGAGTCGCCCTCCACCAGGAAGAGTTCGGTGCGCTTCGGCTCCTGACTCGAGCAGTCGGCCAGCTTGCCCGGCAGCGCCGGCCCGCTCACGACCCGCTTGCGGGCGACCTTCTGGCTCGCCTTGAGCCGGTTCTGCGCGTTGCCGATCGCGAGTTGAGCGATGCCCTCGCCCGCCTCGGGGTGCTGGTTGAGCCACAGCCCGAACTGGTCCTTGACGATGCCGGAAACGAACGCCGCCGGCTCGCGCGAGGTCAGGCGCTCCTTGGTCTGGCCGGCGAACTGCGGGTCGCGCATCTTGGTCGAGAGCACGTAGCTCGCGTCGTCCCAGACGTCCTCCGGCGCGAGCTTGAGGCCGCGCGGCAGCAGGTTGCGGAACTCGCAGAACTCGCGGATCGCCTCGGTGAGTCCGAGCCGGAAGCCGTTGACGTGCGTGCCGCCCTGCAGAGTCGGGATGAGATTGACGTAGCTCTCCTCGACACGCGTGCCACCGTCGGTGCGCCACGCCACCGCCCAGTCGACGCCCTCGTGCTCGCCCTCGACGCTGCCCGTGAACGGCTCTTCGGGCAGCCACTCGCCGCCGGCGAGCGACTCGCGCAGGTACTGTTCGAGTCCGCCGGTGTAGACCCACGTCTCCTTCTCGCCGGTCTTCTCCACGGCGAGGCGCATCTCGAGCCCGGGGCAGAGCACGGCCTTGGCCTTGAGCACGTGCTTCAACCTGGGGATCGCGACCTCGGCGCTGTCGAAGTACGCCGGGTCCGGCCAGAAGCGCACCGTCGTGCCGGTGTTGCTCTTGCCGACCTCGCCGACCACCTCGAGCTTCGACTGGACCTTACCGCCCCGGAAGGAGATGTTGTATTCCTTGCCGCCGCGGCGCACCCAGCACTCGAGGCTCTTCGACAGCGCGTTCACCACGGACACGCCGACGCCGTGCAGGCCGCCCGAGAACTTGTAGGTCTTGTCGGAGAACTTGCCGCCCGCGTGCAGCCGCGTGAGGATCAGCTCGACGCCGCTCACCTTTTCCTTCGGATGGATGTCGACCGGCATGCCGCGCCCGTCGTCGGCGACCTCGATCGAGCCGTCCTTGTGCACGGTGACCGCGATGCGCCCGCAGTGGCCCGCGAGCGCCTCGTCGACACTGTTGTCGACGACCTCGTGGACGAGGTGATTCGGCCGGCTGGTGTCGGTGTACATTCCCGGCCGGCGCCGGACGGGCTCGAGTCCGCTCAGGACCTCGATGTCTTGAGCGGTGTAGGTCTGCGTCATGCTGGAGTCGTTCCGCGGGCTCGCGTGCGAAAAGGCGCGCGGATTCTAGCAGCGCGTGGGGGTGGTCGCACGTCGGTCGCTGCGGTGCTCTGCGATGGGTTGCGGACGGGCGTCGACACGCCGGAATCGCCCGCGAAACCGTGCGCCGCAGGGACGCGGCGCCCGGAGCCCCCACGGATG
>CAZRKS010000457.1:0-1591 GCA_964600315.1 uncultured Steroidobacteraceae bacterium
ACGCGAATCTGTTCACTGTAAGGTCCTACGAACTGGGTAACAATGACCGTAACCACAGGGTCACGAATAAATTTTGCCAGCGCCTTTTCAACGTCACGTGCCAAAGTCGTAGGGTCTTTACCCAGCGCAGGCAAGTCTTCAATCAGTGGTGCAGCAATTTTGCCATCAGGTCGAACAGGCACAGACATGGATAACTCAGGATTACGCCATACCACGATATTGACGGTGTCGCCCGGTCCAATGTGATAGTTGTAATCACTGGCTGCAGCAGTTACGGGTGCAGGCTCGAATTCTTTGTTTGTTGCACAACCCGCCAGGAGTGTCACCGCCATAACCATCAAGGAATAGCGAACCACCCCCCCCATCAAACTGCGAAAACCCTTATCAATTCTCAGCATCATTTACCCCCTAAAAAAATCAAACTTGCCAACCTCGTTAAACCGAGCACGACACCTTGATCAAACTGCAAAAACAGTGGTGCCATAGAAAAGACCACTAGCTTAGTGCAAAAACAATATAGGCACGCTCGTAAAAACTCAACTGAAAAAAGCTTGAGTTCCAACCGCTCTAAGCCGGGAGCATAGCATGAACCTTTACCTGAATAAGCCGATTAAAAGGATAAATCACCCCTTACTCAGCTCAAAAAGGATATAGCCAAGTCTAAACTTTCACATCGCTGCGCTCACCTAGGTAGGTTTGCGCAACGGCCAGAAATCAAAAAAACTGGCGAAAGCGACCATCAATGGAAAGGTAATTGCCAGCAAACTTGTTGCCAGCCAAAGCTCCAATGCATAACCTGGGGCACCCGCTGGCAGACCAAAGCGGCTCACCGCAACGGCTCGATACAACGCATGCAAAGCAACAGCCAAGAAGGCCGCAGTTGATATCAACACCAGACCACGCCAGGGTTGTGGCAGACGGACAAACGGCGCGCCTTCAAATATCACCAAGATGATGAAAATACCAAAAATCATTGATACGCAGACCTGTACCATGAACGCCACCACATCCATGCCTTGATGAACAATGAACACATACCACAAGGTAGCTACGACCAAGGCAACGAGTACGCTGGCAACGATCCCGAACACAGGTTGCCGCCTGCAGGCAGGAAATGCTTGTGCCAACAACGACAGAGGCCAGAAGTCGAGCAACACCAGGCACAGAATCGCAACCACGCCACCAAGGCAGGCAGTCAGTGGCAACCAAGCAGTGAGTTTGCCATGCGGGTCCAACGCGGCTTGATAAAACGGCGCTTGCTGCAAAAAACTGAAATCAAACAGCAGTTGATACACAACCCACGCCAGGCCATAGGCTGTTATCAGGAGTGCAAAACCGATGGCCACCGGCCTGTCCCCTAGCAACATGGTAAAAGGCCAGCGCTGAAAGAGAATAATCGACATTAAAGTCATCGGCACAGCCAGGATCAAAAACATGTTCACAAATGGCGTGGGCGGACTGATGCCTCCACCCACGGTGGCATGGGCAACGTAAGCCACTACCGCACCCACGGTTGCCATCAACACAGAAAAAGCAACGCCGCGCATGAGCGTTGGCATGGCGGCAATCGTGGCAGAGTGCTGACCACCCC
>CAZRKS010000458.1:0-1579 GCA_964600315.1 uncultured Steroidobacteraceae bacterium
CTCATACCTGAGATCGAAATTTTGTATATACGACTGCCTGATCGAAGGATTTCCGTAGATGCCAGCGTTGAGGTCGAAATCGACGAAATAGAAGGGGGCCAGTTCCCTGAATTCAGGCCTGTTCACTGATACTCCGTAAGCCGCCCTGATCATGTTCTTCGGATTGATTGTCACTGCAAGGTTTGCGGAGGGGAACAGGTTAACAGTGTCGCGTTTAACATTTACCGGGGTTGTTGTTCCCTGCTGGTAGCTGTTGAGAACCTGTATATTCTTTTCTGCTCTCAGTCCTGTGTAAAGGCTTACATAGGGTCCGATCGGGAGCCTGGCGGCTATATATCCCGAGAACTGCCTGTTTGATGCGGTGTATGAATCTGAGGGGGATGTTATTTCCGCAAGCTTTATCCCGTTGTCGAGGTTTATGTTATTGTCTGTGAATATTTCATCAACAGGCAGGGAAGTGGTACCGAAACCTGAGGCTATGCTTCCCTTTGCCCATCCGAAGTTCCTGGCGGCAAAATCCCTGTTCTTGTCCTCAAAGTAAAAGCCTCCCCTCAGTTCGGGAGCATAGGAGCCTATTGCCATTTTCCTTGTTAGGTTGACTGATGCTGACAGGACATCTTCCCTCAGGCTCAGCCACATCTGGGATGTGGATGAAAGGTCGGGATTGTCACCGAAAAGAATGAAGTAATTTGTAGTGTCGGCATCATCCCTTATGTACCTGTACCTCCTGATGTCTGGCTCATTTTTATTTGAGAATGAGTAACCTGCCACCCAGTCGACTTTAAGATTTTCATCAGCTGTCACATGTTCGCCGGCAAGCTGTCCTGAATAGATAGTGCGGTTCATGTACCTGAGCTCTGTAGATCTGATATACCTTCCGTTGTTATGCCATTCTCTTCCATCCCTCTCCGTAGTCCTGTTCATGCCGATCTGGTTCAGGAGGTTCCTGAATTCTATCCTGCTTCCCGAAGCCGGATACCAGGTCCAGTTGTGCATGATGCCTGCCTTGACGTTCCTTGAGTACTGGTCGTCGAGGAACTCATCAACGTACGATGGCCTGTCGGCTGAATAATTATATATCGAATAGCTGTTGTTGAGGATTCTGTCGTAATTGTTAGTATTGCTGTATGTTACAGATGTGATATTGCCAAAGTTCTGAGAACCGGCCCTGAACCGCTTGTTAAAACCAAGTGAGAACCTCTGATCGGCTATTGCAGTCCCTTCAACCGGCGACCAGGTCTTGTTTAGCTCCCTGCCAAGGTCTGTGATCCTGTTTCTGACATCAGGGTTTGTTGCAAGGTCGTAATCATTAAGATGCGATGGCATTTCGGCAGGCAGGCTCCGGTATTTGTTATCGAATCCGAGCCAGTCAGTCTTCGAAGGCTGGTAGGTGGAAAAACCCTCGAATGTTGTTCCCTGGCTTATGCCTGTTCCGTATGATGCAAAAAACGAGTTGTTCTCCGGGAGATTAACAGTTGTAATCTTTACAAAGCCCCCTGTAAAATCAGCAGGCAGTTCCGGCGACGGGGACTTTACTATTATCATGTTTTCGATCATTGAAGCGGGGATCACGTCGAAT
>CAZRKS010000459.1:0-1575 GCA_964600315.1 uncultured Steroidobacteraceae bacterium
TGCTGCCGGTCGCCTACGGCGTCGAGTTCACGCGCCTGCACATCCTGCTCTACACCATCCTGCTCTGCATCGTGACGCTGCTGCCGTGGCTCACCGGCATGACCGGGCTCATCTATCTCGCCGCGGCGGTCGTGCTCGGCGGGAACTTCGTGCGTCTCGCGATCGCGCTCCGCCGCAGCGATGCGCCGCCGCACCTGCCGATGACGGTGTTCCGCTACTCGATCAACTACCTGATGCTGCTGTTCGCGGCGCTGCTGATCGATCACTACGTCGACGTGCGTTTCTGACGGAGCCGCGATGGCGACCCGCGCGCACTTCGCCGCCCCGCTGCTGCTCGCGGTCACCGTCGCGCTGATCGTCTACGTCTCGCTCTACCCGTTCCGCTTCGCCGCCGAGGGCCCCTCGATGGTCGAGGCCCTCGGCCATCTCACTTGGGCGCGCGCCGGGCGCAGCGAGATGCTGAACAACGTGCTGCTCTACCTGCCTTTCGGCTTCTGCGTGGCGCTGCTGGTGGAGCCGCGCATCGGGCGCATCGCCGGGCTGCTCGCGGCCACGGCGACCGGCGCGCTGCTCTCGCTGGGCATGGAACTGCTGCAAGCGTCCGTCCCGGTGCGCGTGGCGAGCCTGAAGGACCTGTCGCTCAACGGCCTCGGTGCGTTCGCCGGCGCCGCGCTCGGTTCTGCGTGGCACGCACTCAGCGGCCGCATGGCTCCGCAGTCCGTGGCGAGCAACCGTTCGCGCGCCGTGGTCGTCACGATCCTGGTGCTGTGGTTCCTGTCGCGCCTCTGGCCGCTGGTGCCGGACGTGGGCCTGCGGCAGATGAAGGCAGCGGTGCGTCCGCTGTTCCGTCCGCACATCGATCCGGCGGAGCTCGTGACTTTCTTCGGCGGCTGGCTCGTGGTGACGCAGGCCGTCTTTCACCTGGCGGGCCGGCAGCGCGCCGTCGACGCGCTGCTCATGGCCATCGGCATCGTGCTGGTCGGACGCACGATCACGGCGGGCAACACGCTCGTTGTTGGGGAGCTGGCCGCCATCGCGCTGCTGCTGCCGACGCTGGTGCTCCTGAGCCGGCTCACCGACGGCTCGCGTTCGGTGCTCATCGCCGCCCTCATCGGCACGTGGCTCGCCTGGACGGCGATGCGCCCCGCCCTGCTCGGAAGCGGGCCCGTCGCCGTGGACGTGCCGGCGCTGGGCGATTTTTTCGCACGCAACCCGCCGCCGCCGGCCGACCTTGCCGCGAAGGGATTCGGCTACCTCTCGCTCGCGTGGCTGCTCGCGGTCGCGGGGCTCGTGCCGCACGTCGCCGCAGGTGTGACGTTCCTGTTCGTGCTGCTCCTCAGCCTGCTCCAGGTCGGCGCGTCGGCACCGGCCTTCGGCTGGGTGGACGTGGCCATCGCGGCGCTCGGCGGCATACTCGTGACACGCTGGATGAAATAGGGCGGGGGAAGGGGGAAGGCTGCGGGCTAAAGGCTGTAGCTCGGAGGCGCGGCACGGACCTTCCGGCCACGGCCTTCAGCCCACAGCCCATGGCCTTAATCTTGTCGATCGCGGGGGAGTGAGCGCACGTGGACGGCG
>CAZRKS010000460.1:0-1569 GCA_964600315.1 uncultured Steroidobacteraceae bacterium
GCTGTCTCACCGCTCAGCGCTGCCGGTCCGGGGGCGTGACGGGCTCGGCGTGCACCGTCTGGCCGTCGACCAGCCGGCGCTGTCCGGTCAGAATGACCATTTCGCCGGTCTTCAGGCCGCTGGTGATGGCGGCTCCGTCTTCGCGAAAAGCGGCGACCTCGACCGCACGGCTCATCGCCTTGCCGTCATTGACCACCCAGACCTGCGGTCCCTTGCCGTTATCCACCACGGCGGTCAGCGGGACGACGATTGCCGCGCCTGAAGGCGAGCCAAGAATGACGCGGGCGGTCATGCCGAGCTGGGCGGCCGGTGGCGGATCGACAATGCGAATGCGCGCTGCGTAGGTGCGGGTCGCCGGATCCGCGGCCGCCGCCAGTTCGCGAATTTCGCCAGGCATGGCGAGCCCGGGCTGGGCCCACAAATCGACCGTGATCTGGCGCGCCCCTTTCAGTTCTGCCAGGCGGCCTTCCGGAATGGCGATCGCCACTTCCTTTTCTTCCGGGCGTGCCAGACGGAATACCGGCTGGCCGGCGCTGACCACCTGGCCGGCGTCGGCCAGCACGGCGGTGATCACGCCTGCGTGCTCGGCGACGAGCGTGCCGTATCCGGCCTGGTTGCCGCTGATCCGGCTCTGCGCGCGCGCCTGTTCAAGTCTGGCCTGGGCGCTGCGGAAGGTATTTTCCTTGACATCGAAGGCGGCCTGGCTGACGAACCGCCTGGCCAGCAGATCGGCGTAGCGGGTACGCTCGGCGCTGGCCGTGGTGAATTCGCTATCGGCGGCAGCCACCTGGGCTTGCGCGGCTTGCCTGGAGAGTTGCAGGTCGGCCGGGTCGAGGCGGGCCAGCGGTTGCCCGGCCTCGACCGCCATGCCGCTGTCGACCAGGCGGGCGGCCATCTTGCCGCCGACCCGGAAAGCCAGGTCGACTTCATGGCGGGCCCGGATCTCGCCGGTATAGACGGTCACTCCGGCATAGCCTGCGCCGGCAGGTTGGACCAGGACTTTCGGGGCAACCGGCGGCGGCGCCTCGGTATTGCCGCAGGCGCTCAACGCCAGCGCCAGGCAGGTTGCGGCAACAAATGGAACGATCGGACGGGCGAGCATCGACAATGCACCAGAATGAATGCTGCAATGATAATGAACGATCAGTCAGTAACGCAACAGTTTCCGCACTGCACCAATGGAATCGTTACAATGATGGCCGTGAACGAAGCGCCGAATTACTTCTCCGGGCTGGACCTGCTAGCGTCGACAGTTCTTCTGCTCGATTCCGAGCTGGTCGTCCGCTACATCAATCCGGCCGGTGAGAACCTCCTTGCCGTCAGCCTGCGCTCGGTGGCCGGCAAGCCGCTGTCGGCGATGTGCACCTGTTCCGCGATACTGCAGGGGGCGCTCGAAAATGCCCTGAACAACAACTGGGGCTATACCGGCCAGAACATCGAACTGAAGCGCGGCGACGGCGAATTGCTGCACATCAACTGCACGGTGACACCGCTGCGTCCCAGCATGACTGCCGGGGTGCGGCTACTGATGGAACTGCAGCCGATTGAGCAGCAACTGGTCGGGCTCGA
>CAZRKS010000461.1:0-1560 GCA_964600315.1 uncultured Steroidobacteraceae bacterium
CGTCAGGCGGATCGCGAGTTCATCCGACCGGATGATCCTGCTCATGGTTCGCGAAGAGGTAGAGCGCCTTGGTGTCCGGCAGGGTCCGGATGCGGTCGGAGCGCATCAGCGGCTCCGACCGGTTGCGATCTCGTTCCTGCAGCACCCGGTGGCCGAGCAGGCTTTCCGCCCACCGCGTCGTGTGGAGGTCCGCCCCGCCGTACACCAGCCGGCTGGCGACGCCGCCCTCCAGGATCACCTCGGCGGCGTCCGGGCCGTAGTTCGCCCGCAACTGGGAGATGCTCTGCAAAACGATGCTGATGGAGACCCGGTACTTGCGGATGTTGGTGATGATCGCCGAAAAATCCGGGATGGAGCTATGGCCGAACTCGTCGGCGAGGATGTAGAGCGGCAGCTCGTCCGGTCCGGGGATGCGCTCCATCCACGCCGCGAAGGCCTGTGCGTGCAGCAGATTCAGGACGAACGCGTAGAGCCCGATCTTGGTCGCCGGGAAGACGAGGAAGAGGGCCGTGGGACGCCGGCGCAAGGCGTGGAAATCCAGCCCGGGCGTCGCCAGCACCCGCGCCAATTCGGGGATCTCCAGCCTGCGCAGCGCGGCGATGGCGGTGGACACGTAGCTTTGGCGGACCTTCTCATGGCCGGACTTGAGGCCGATCCAGGTACGCAGGGCCGTGTCCGGAGCGTGCGTCTCCATGAACGGGTCGAGAGCCGTTCCTTTCGTTCCGAACTGTTGCAGCAACGCGAGCAGATTGTGGAGGTTCGCCATTTCCGGCCGACCGTAGGCGACCAGGGTCTGGATCAGGCAGTCGATCAGGCTCTCCGCGCCCTGATTCCATATCTCGCTGTTGTGCCCCTTGGACGCCGGCGACGAACGCACGATGACCCGCGCCGCCTCGGCCGACTGAAGCGGCGTGCGGACCATCTTCAGCGGATTGTAGCCGATCGACGCCGCGGGATCGGCGAGGTTGACTACCTGCACATCGAAGCCGCGGTGCCGGAGCGCCCCGCTGGTATGCTCCCAGATTTCTCCGCTCGGATCGGTGATGACCATGGAACACCGATCCAATTGCAACACGTTGGGGATGACGAACCGCGTGGTCTTGCCCGCCCCCGTCGGCGCCACGAGGACGAGGTGACGGAACGCATGATCGGCGGAGATGCGGTTGCGGTTCCCGTCCAGGATGAGCCCCGACTTGCCGTGCGAGATGTGCCGCATGGCCTCGAAGAAGCCCTTGAAGCGGGCGCCCTCGGGAGGATCCGCGGCCGCGAGCAGGACGCGCTTGAGCAGCTTACGCGCGCCCCTGGTCACGAAGCGCAGGACCGGCGAGAGGCCGAGGGCGTCGCAGGCCAGCTTGACGCCGAACGCCATGACGACGAGGAGCATGAGGACGAGGATGGCGTAGGTGACCATGGGAGGTTCTCTCGGTGGTGGTGGAATCGGTCGAAGATGCGGGCCTAGATCCCGCCCATGCCGGGGTCACCGTGGCCCCGGCCACGGCCGCGGCCGCGCGTGCGTTGGCGTTTCAGCACCCACTGCCGTTCGCGTTCCTGATGGCGGAG
>CAZRKS010000462.1:0-1558 GCA_964600315.1 uncultured Steroidobacteraceae bacterium
TAAACCCGCATTATAATAGCCGTTATAGTGAGCCGAGAGGTTGTGCCCCGTACGGTTGATGAGCCCGTCCTTCGTATTGGAGCAAGACACCCACAACAGGCTGCAAAAAACCACAAATACACTCTTCCGGAAGGTCCTAAAAGCTCGTGAAATCATTGAATTTCAATAACTGCAAATCTGCGAAAATATTTTGATTTTTGGGCAATTAGCTGGCAATCTTCACCCGAAAGCTTTCGGGTCTTCAATTTCCTAAAAGGAGATGAACTGCTGGGGATCTATCGGATTTCCGTTCAGCCAGAGTTCAAAGTGCAGATGCGGTCCTTCTGTCAGTTCTCCCGAGTTTCCAATAATCGCAATTACCTCCCCGGCTTTCACAAAATCCCCGGCTTTTTTCAGCAGGGCCGAATTGTGCTTATACATGGAAAAAAAGTTGTTCGAATGTTGTATGCCGATTACATAACCGGTTTCGGAAGTGAAATTTGAAAATAACACCGTTCCGTCGAGTGTCGCCTTTATCGGCTTATTTGCTTCGGCGACCACATCGATTCCGTAATGTTTTTTAACCGCGTCAAATCTGCTTGTAACCGTACCTTTTACCGGGGAGAAAAACAAAAAACTGTTTGCGCTGTTCTGGTTTTGATTCGGTGTCATCGCATCCTGTGATTCGATAAACTCCCTAAGTTCTGCATCTTCCGGCGATTTATTCAGCTTGTGAATGGTATCGTATCTGTTTGCATTGTCAGACGGATGAATTTCCGGAACTATGGAAGCGTTGCCTGTTACAACATTCCTGATATTATCGATGAACCTGTCCCTCGCTTTTAACTTCTGCTCCATCGAATCGGTTTTCATCACGAGGTTGTACACTCTCCATTGCGTTTTCAGATCGGCATAACCGGGAATATATTCCCGTAATCCCGTAAACGCAATAAGAAAGGTTGTGAGAGTGATGAGTAATATGATGGCAATGCCTGTAGCGACAAAAACATTAAGCGGGCGAAGATTGAACGAAGCCTTCTCCTCCAGCGTCTCATTATTCATGATGACCAGGCGATACCGGTTTTTTAATCGACGAAAGAATTTTTTCTTGGCTTCTGCCATATCCGCAAAGATAGTATAAACAATTACTAAAGACTAATGACTAATACTCGTGCTGAGCCTGTCGAAGCAAAAATTTTCTAATTGATAAATTACGAATAATACTTTAATCCATTCATGGAAGTATGAACAAATCAATACATGCTGAGGGTCATATTTGTAATTGAAAAAATTATAAAATTCTATTAGTAATTAGTAATATGTAATTAGTAATTTTACGAAGTGAGTTTTCTCTCTCTTTTAAGTAAGCCTCTTGCAGCGTACACAGCCCGTCAGACCAGATTCTGGAGCCGGAATGCCGTATTGATGCAACAGCGCATCTTCGAGCAACTGATCAACAGCGGGAAGAACACCTTGTTTGGAAAAGATCACTGGCTTACTTCTGTTAAGTCGTATGAAGCGTATCGTGAACAGGTTCCTGTACGCGATTATGAAGCGTTGCGGAATTACATTGAGAAGG
>CAZRKS010000463.1:0-1556 GCA_964600315.1 uncultured Steroidobacteraceae bacterium
AGCGGCTGAACTTCTTGATGAAGCTGAAGATGTAGTCCCAGCGGCCGCAGTTGAGGCCGACGATGTAGTCGCGCAGCTCCCACAGGATCTCGTCCATCTCGAACGCCGCGAGGATCACCTCGATGAGCAGCGTCGCCTTGATGGTCTGCGGCGCGAGCCCGAGCCGCGCCTCGGTGTGGCGGAACACCTCCGCCCACAGCCGCGCCTCGAGGTGGCTCTCGGTCTTCGGCAGATAGAAATACGGGCCGGTGCCCTGCCGCTTGAGTTCAGCGTGGTTGTGGAAGACGTACAGGCCGAAATCGACGAATGCGCCCGGCACCTGCCTGCCGTCGACGAGCACGTGTTTCTCGTAGAGGTGCCAGCCGCGCGGCCGCACGATCAAGGTCGCGATCGTCGGGTTCAGCTTGTACTGCTTGCCGTCCGGGCTCGCGAAGGCGATGCGCCGCGCCGCGGCGTCGCGCAAGTTGATCTGTCCCTGCACGACGTTGTCCCAGGTCGGCGTCATCGAGTCTTCGCAGTCCGCCATGAACACCTTGGCGCCGGAGTTCAGCGCGTTGATGATCATCTTGCGGTCGGTCGGGCCCGTGATCTCGACACGGCGGTCCTGCAGATCGGCGGGAATCGACGTGACGTGCCAGTCGCGCTCGCGGATGGCGCGCGTCTCGTGCAGGAAATCCGGTAGCCGTCCGGCGTCGATCTCCTTCTGGCGCTCGGCACGGCGTGCGAGCAGTTCCTCGACGCGCGGTCCGAACTTGCGGGCCAGCTCGACGACGAAGTCGAGGGCGTCGCGGGTGAGGATCGTCTCAAAGCCCGGGTGCACGGTTCCACTGACCGCGCAGCCCGGCGGCAGATCGAGCTTCGGCTGTGTGCTCAAGGCAGGCTCCAAGGTGCGGCGGCGCCCGGACGGAACGCGAGCCGAGCGCTGGTTGTTGCGGCGCAACACGAAGAATAGTCTTGGCGCCGCGTCCCCGGCAAGCGCTAATTTCCACGATGCGCCTGATCCTCTTCAATAAGCCATTTCACGTCCTGCCGCAGTTCACCAGCGCGGACGCGCGGCCGTGCCTGCGGGACTACGTGCCCCTGCGCGACGTGTACCCGGCCGGGCGCCTCGACTACGACAGCGAGGGCCTGCTGATCCTCACCGACTTCGGGCCGTGGCAGGCGCGCATCAGCCAGCCGGGAGCGCCCTTCCCGAAGCGCTACTTCGCGCAGGTCGAGGGCGTGGTGACGGACGACGCCCTGCAGCGCCTGCGTTCCGGGGTCGTGCTGAACGACGGGCCCACGCGGCCGGCCGGCGCGACGCTCCTGGCCGAACCGGCCGGGCTGTGGCCCCGTGACCCGCCGATCCGCTTCCGCAAGGCGATCCCGACGAGTTGGATCGAACTCGTGTTGCGCGAGGGCCGCAACCGGCAGGTGCGGCGCATGACCGCTGCGGTCGGCCACCCAACCTTGCGCCTGATACGGATGGCGGTCGGGCCGTGGGGCGTGTCCGGCCTGGCGCCCGGCGGATGGCGCGAAGTGCCGCGCGACGAGGCCGAGCGCGTGCTCGGCGCGGC
>CAZRKS010000464.1:0-1540 GCA_964600315.1 uncultured Steroidobacteraceae bacterium
ATATCGTATTTATGCGCATATTTCAAGAGGGACTTATAGTTTGTTTCATCAGTTGTTTTAATTATGCAACGGTTGGGAAGATATTCGCTGTAGTAATAACTCTTGCCTGGAGCCAATACGGTAAAAAGGAGAATGTTTTTTTCGGAGAGATATTGCTGAATTATTTTAAGATTACGGATTTTGTTTTCCATTGAATCGTTTCCAATGAAAGACTTGCCTGAAATTTCAAGCAGGTAATCATCTTCGAACAGATAACCATTTTTTCCCACAACAACAGATGCATGAGGCAAATTAAACAATGTAAAATCAAGCTGGTTATAAATTCTTATGAGAAGATTCCGGAAACCGAATTGTGTTCCAATAGCTGATTCAAAATCCCGCTGAAACTCTCCGGTAAACCAGGTACTTATTGTAAGGTTTGGTTTTTCCGCATCGTTACTTACACCAACAAGTTTTTTTAATTTAAATAAATCTAAATTTTGCTGTATAAAGGGCATACAGAGAAAAAATACAATTATAACAAATATGATTTTTTTCATCAGAACCTGAAATAGATAAATGGGTTAAATCCTGATGATGCAATTGATCCCACACAAAGAATAAGTAATGCAATGCTGAATGTGGCATAAACTAATGCTCGTGTATTTGACGGGTATTGGAACAGAATAGCATTTAGAATATTCCGAACTTTATCTGAAATTGCCGTAAATGAAATCAGAGCGGCGAAAAAGAGAATAATATAAAATTTAATGTTTATTTCAGCAGAATCAATATTGGCTTTATATGAAAACATTCTTTCTAAAAAGCTGAAAGAGTGTTGTAAACTGTCAGATCTGAAAAAAACCCATCCTATAATTACTATCAGGTAAGTAAGCAGCATAGAAGGAACCTTTCCGATTCTTTCGGTTACCTTCAATAAGAACAATCTATCAGCAATAAGAAATAATCCGTGAAACGCGCCCCAGAAAATGAAGGTCCAGGCCGCACCATGCCAGAATCCTGAAATGAGAAATACAACGGACAGGTTAAAATAAACCCGCCATTTCTTATCTGTTTTATTTCCACCTAACGGAATATAAAGATAGTCACGCATCCATCTGCCGAGGCTGATATGCCACCTTCTCCAGAATTCCGTTATGTTTCTTGAGATATAAGGATTATCGAAGTTTTCGGGAAAAAGTATTCCCATCATTCTTGCCAGTCCAATAGCCATATCCGAATAACCGGAAAAGTCATAGTAAATCTGGAAAGAATAACTGATAATGCCGATCCATGCTAATGATGTTGAGAGCTGATCAGCCGGAAGAGCGAAAATAATATCAGCCTGTTCTCCTAAGACATTCGCTATTAAAACCTTTTTTGATAATCCGATGATAAACCGAAAGAAACCTGTCAGTTTATTATCTATAGTTTCCTGATGGCTTCTGTCTATGATCTGATTGGCTATTTCCTTGTACCTGATAATCGGACCTGCGATAAGCTGAGGAAACAACAGGATGTATACAGCATAGTCCGTTATCTTCTTCATTGGCTTATTCAC
>CAZRKS010000465.1:0-1539 GCA_964600315.1 uncultured Steroidobacteraceae bacterium
TGCCCGCCCCGCGGGCTCAGCCGCGCGGCGCGCCCTCGCGCCAGTGCGGCGGATAGGTGCGGTCGTAGCCCGGCAGGCCTTCCATGCGCTTGATCCAGCGGGCGATGGCGGGATACGTCGTGTCCATCGGCAGGAAGCGCGAACGCAGGTCGCCCGCCTCGCGCTTCTCCATCGCGCGCAGCAGCAGCATGATGCCCGGGAACACCACCATGTCCGCGGCGGAAACGTGCTCGCCCACCAGCCACTCGGATGCGCTCAGGCGCCCTTCGATGGTCCGCGCCTCGCCGGCCACGACGTGCATCGCGCGCGTGACCTCCTCGGCCCGCTCGTCCATGTTCTCGAAGAACACCGCGTGCACGATCTCCATCAGGTGGTGCTCGGCGTACGCCTGGTACTCGCAGATGACGCGCATGATCGTGCCCGCCTCTTCCGGCGTGCGGCCGAACAGCGGCGGCTCGGGGTACTTGCGGTCGAGGTACAGCAGGCAGGCGAGCGACTCGAACACCACGAAGTCGCCGTCCTTGAGCACCGGCACGCGGCCGCGCGGGTTCATGCGCAGCATCTGCGGCGACTTGTGCTCCTGCATCGAGAACTGGAGCTCGCGCGACTCGTACGCGAGCCGCTTGTACTCGAGCGCGAGCTGCACGCGCCAGGCGTAGGGGCTGCCGCTGCCCCAGTAGAGTTCGAGCGCCATCGAAGGATCCTCCCTCGTGCCGCGGGACCGGGCGGGCGCGGCGCCGCGATTGTACTGTCGGGGACCGCGCCGCGGTATCGTGGCGGGCAGGAGGCGGACATGACCACACGCACGCTCACCGAGCCCGAGGCGCTGGCGTCATTGCTGGGCGACGCACGGTTGCGCATCTTCGACTGCCGCTTCGACCTGGCCCGGCCGGCCTACGGCCGTGCCGCCTACCTCGACGAGCACGTGCCGGGCGCGATCTTCGCCGACCTGAACACCGACCTGTCGAGCCGCGCGACGGCGGCGTCCGGCCGCCATCCGTTGCCCTCGCCGGCGGAGTTCGAGGCGCGGCTGCGAGCCTGGGGCGTGAATGCAGACTCGCGCGTCGTGGCCTACGACGACGGCAACGGCGCCTACGCCGCCCGGCTGTGGTGGATGCTGCGCTGGCTCGGCCACGACGACGTCGCCGTGCTCGACGGCGGCATGCGCCGCTGGCTGCAACTCGGCCTGCCGCTCACCGAAGACGTCCCGGCGCCGGTGCCCGGCAATTTCGTCGCGCGGCTGCGGCCCGGGCTGGCCGTGTCGGCGGCCGAGGTGCGCGCCGCGGCGACCAACCCGGCGGTGCGCGTCCTCGACGCACGCGCACCGGAGCGCTACCGGGGCGAAGTCGAGCCGATCGACAAGGTGGCCGGCCACATTCCCGGCGCCCGCAACCATCCGTTCGGAATGAGCCTCGACGGCCAGGGCCGGTTCCTGCCACCGCAGGTGCTGCGCGACGCACTCGCCGCCAGCCTCGACGGCGTCGCGCCGGAGTCCGCGATCGTCTACTGCGGGTCGGGCGTGACCGCGTGCCACGTGCT
>CAZRKS010000466.1:0-1535 GCA_964600315.1 uncultured Steroidobacteraceae bacterium
CTTTATTGCTGATCGCCGGACTGAAGTTGATAAAGTATTTACCCCAACGATTCTTTGACCGTCTGGGTCGAAACGTATACCCCAGAAAATCAAATACTGTATTTGGATAATCTCCTTGTCGGTCGTCATCCCGACAGTAGACAATCTTCGTCTTCTCAGGATGAAGTTCTAACCCGACCTCCTTCAGTCGTCCATCCAGCGCTTGCTTCAGCTGTTCCGCCTGGGCTTCGCTCTTGCAGTGGCACACGGCATCATCCGCATAACGCTCGAAGGGAATGCCGGGGTATTCCCGCTTCATCCATTCGTCGAGTGCATAGTGCAAGAAGAGATTCGCCAGCAAAGGACTAGCAACGCCACCTTGTGGCGTTCCCTTCTGCGGTTGTTTACAGGTCCCATCAGGCATTTTAATCGGGGCTTTAAGCCACCTTTCAATATACAGAAGGACCCAATTTTCCTCCGTATGTGCTCGTACAGCTCGCATCATCAGCTCATGATCAATATTATCGAAGAAACCTTTGATATCAAGATCGAGGACCCAGTCGTTTTTCCAGCAGCGTTGTCGCGCCATCCCCACCGCATCCAGTGCTGATTTGCCCGGTCGATAGCCATAGGAATCCGGATGGAAATGTTTTTCCAATTCTGGCTCCAGATGCATTTTAACGACCATTTGGGCAATTCGGTCAGCCACTGTGGGGATACCCAAAGGCCTTATTCCGCCGTCACTTTTCGGTATTTCTACCCGCAGCACCGGTTGCGGAAAGTAGCTGCCTGAAGCCAGCCGATTCCAGAGCTTGTAAAGATTATCTTGCAAATCCTCCTCAAACTTTTCGATCGCCTGACCATCTACGCCGGCAGCCCCTTTATTGGCCTTGACCCTTTTATACGCCTCCCAAACCTGGCGTTTAGTAACACAAAACGGCTTTGCTTGTTTCAATCCAATCCTCCCGTTTCCGGTTGTTTTCTTTAGTTCAAGCTGAACAATGCTTCCCCTTCGCTCCAATCCCATTACAGAATCTTCATCACTACTACGGGTCGCTCCGCCCCTGTGCTCCGCATCGGTACTCTGACACTTGTGGGGCTTCCACTTGTGTTTCTCCCTTGGCATCGGAGCGACAGGTTCCCACGTTCCACATAAGAGCCTGAATTTAGTTCATGCCACCTTCATGCCGGATGCCATCTAGCCAGTAAACAGGTATCCGCTAGATTTATCCCGAAGTAACGACTACCCCTCGGTTTTGACATCATCCCTACGCTTTCGACACTTCAGCAGTGGTTCACTTGCGTTCATCTTCTAAATTCTTACCTGACAAAGTCTTGCTCTGCCTTTTCCGTAACGCTCACCACAACAACTCTTAATTATTGCAGCTTACGGTGGTTTGAAACCTCCCCCTGTAGAGCGGTTTCGAGGGACCTTCCCTCATCTCTTATGCAGCATAGCTGCACGGAGGACTTCGTCCTCCAGTGCGCCTTCGTGGCACACAGTCATCCGCATAACGTACCATGCGATACTTTTCACCGATGAGGTGGTCAAGCTC
>CAZRKS010000467.1:0-1530 GCA_964600315.1 uncultured Steroidobacteraceae bacterium
AGATTGAGCCAGTGCGTGTAGTCGGGCAGGTCGAACTCGCAGGTGCCGCCCGGGATCGTGCTGCGATGCTTGATCGCATTCAGGAACTCCGAGTCGCGCAGCTTCTGCATGAAGAGCGCGCCGACGCCGCTCAGTTCATCGCGCATCCGCTGCAGCTTGGTGAGCAGCACGCGCAGACGCGCCGCGTCGACGCCGGGGCGCGTGTTGTAGGAGGCGAGCAGGGCCATCTGCCGCTCGAGCTCCTTCAGCACTTCGCTGCGGATGTCGCCGCGCTGCGTGATCGCGAGGATCTCGAGCAGCGACGAGACCGCGGCCCGCGTCGACCACGGGTCGGCCTTGGTGTGATGGTGCACCGCCTGCTGGTACAGGAAGTCGAGGCGCAGGAAGTTGCGCATCCGCTCGTTGAGCGGCTGCTCGTAGACGATCACGCGGGCAGCCGCGTCCGCCGAGGGCATGATGGCCTCGTTTGCATTCATCCCGGTATTCTGCTCTAGGGGTGCAGACGCGCACAACCGCGATTGAGTGGCCGGCAGCCCGCGAACCGGGCCCGACCGTCCGGCCCCGGGGCGGACCACATCGGTCGCGGATGACAAAAGTAGACTGGCTTAGACTAGTCGGAACAGGAGATCCCCGTCATGAGCGAGATCGGCGCATACGAAGCGAAGACCCACCTGCCCGCGCTGCTCGAGCGCGTCCGGCAGGGCGAGCGTTTCGTGATCACGAAGCATGGGCAGCCTGTCGCCGAGCTGAGGCCGTACGGCGGACACGATGCCGAGCAGGTCAGGAAAGGGTTGGCCGAGATGCGCAAGCTGCGGCGCGAACTGTCCGCCCGCGGCGTGAAGCTCAGGAAGGTCCTGGAGGAAGGCGAGTCACTGCGCGATCTCGCCCATTCCGGACACCGATCCTGATGCCGTTCGTCGTGGACAGCACGGTCGCACTGGCCTGGCTGCTGCCGGACGAGCAGAGCGCCGCTGTGGAAGCACTGGCCGACGCGCTCGAAACCAGCGCGGCGAGCGCGCCTGGCATCTGGCCTTTGGAAGTCCGCAATGCCCTCGTGACCGCCCAGCGTCGCAAGCGGATCACCGATCGCGAGACCGACAGGCTGCTGAAGGTCTTGGACGCGCTGCCCGTCGAGTTGGATGCCGCCCCGCCGCGAGAGACGTGCACGGCGACCGTGGCCTGTGCTCGCAAGCATGGCCTGACGACCTACGACGCGGCGTATCTGGAACTGGCCCAGCGTCGCGGCCTTCCGCTGGCGACACTCGACTCTCGCCTGGCAGAAGCCGCCCGCAAGGCCGGCGTGGCCGTGCTGCCCTAACTTCCGGCGGTCGCCAGTTCGCGATATCGCCGGTCCAGCGCCGCGACTTTGGCGCGCAGGTCCTCCGCGCGCCCGGTGTTCCGGATCACGTCGTCGGCCATCGCGAGCCGCTGGGCCCGCGTCGCCTGGGCGTTGAGCGACGCCTGCGCCTGTTCGTGCGACACGCCGTCGCGCATCATCAGCCGCTGAATCTGCAGTTCCTCGGGCACGTC
>CAZRKS010000468.1:0-1529 GCA_964600315.1 uncultured Steroidobacteraceae bacterium
GTGCTTAGGGTTATTGGCATGGATTGCAAATAATAGGGCATTCTGGCAAATCTGAATTGGGCGCAGGGAGGCAGAACTCAACCCGAGTGCTCCGGCCCCCGGCCGCAGACATTCGTGAAATAGGCAGGTTCAGCAATGGGCGGCGGACGCACACCAGGACCAATTGGGTCAGATACCAGGCCGTTGCACGGGCGATTTGATCCACATTTCCCGATCGGCGGGTTTGGAACTCCCGGTCCGCTTGGCCTGAATGAGGGGGGGACCACAGGGCCTCGGCTGACCGGTTGGCCCCGGCAGATCTCCTGGAACGAATTTAAGGATGTGGCCACCCGGCCGGCTGGTGAAGATGAGGATGCGCAAATTGATAGCCAGACCGCACAGCCGGAGCGGGTGGGGGTGGCGCGCGAGCAGGGCCGCTTTCGGTTAGGGGATTTTGAAGTCCGGCTCAAAGTCGTACGCGATAACTCATGGGTCGTGGTGAGTCAAAAAAATGATACACTTTTGGCGCATGAGCAAGGCCACTTCGACATCACCGGCTTGGTCGCCCGTGATTTGGTCAAGGCGTTGGGTGCTTTACGGGTGGGGACGACGGATGAGTTACAGCGGGAGGTGTCACGGCTCTATGAGGCCTATGATACTTGGGCAAAATCCCTTTCTAAACAGTATGACGATGAGACAAATCATGGCCGGAATACAACACCTCAGTTGGAGTGGGAATCCCGCATCAGGACCTGCATTCAACAGGGAACGAGCCTCGGGGCAGTACCACGCTGAATGATTCTCGAGGGTTTCAATGATGATGTGTGCAGATCATCATTGACGCTTCCGGACGATGAACTCCAATCTCTTCTCATGCTGTTAAGGCAACATGCGGCTCATGGTAGGTTCATTGGTTCGCGACCAGTCTTTGCCTCAAAAGCAAAGTTTGCGAAGCTTTGTGCGTTTCGTTGCTTCAGCACTGGTAAAAGTTGCTTCATGGCGGGACTGACACTTCGACCGAACGCATGATCGTCAATGAGATTGCCGCTGGCTGGACCGACGAAGTGAGCTAACTCGTGTACGAGTGCAAATATCTTATAGTCAGGATGGCTGCTTTGATAGCTCTCGCAGATGTAAATAGCATCGAGCCGTTGCCAGCCACCGAATTGGCCAGGCCTGTCAAATCCTCCCCAGAAGGTGAATGCTCCGGCATTTTCAGTAAATGGATCGGCCTCGAAGGCGTTGACTCCCCACAGGCCACCCGGCCGTGCGAAGACCGCGAGCATTCGATCATAAATTCGTTTCAGCTGCTCGATCACCACCCGTGCGTTCTCCGATTTCATCACATCAAAGTGGCGGTCTACCAAGTTGAGATTGCGATTCCCAGACAAACCATTGCCGGTTAGCAGTTCAGTTTGGGCCAACAGCAACTTGGCTTCTGCCGCGCGAATGGCGTCGAGTGCCAAGCTCAGCTGCTCCTTTGCGGCATTCACAAATGCGAGCTTTGCCGGTCTCGATGAACTTAGCTTGGCGTGAGTCTTTCCGAAAAG
>CAZRKS010000469.1:0-1527 GCA_964600315.1 uncultured Steroidobacteraceae bacterium
GGACTCGTGGACCCCTAGCCCGACGGCAGCTACCGCGGCTGGCCGACCGGCTCTCCGAGCGGCTGGTCGTCACGAGCCCCGGGCTGGCCTACGCCAACCTCGCGGTCCGCGGCCGCAAGGTCCCGCAGATCCGCTCCGAGCAGCTCGAGCCGGCGCTCCGCCTCGAGCCCGACATCGCAAGCGTCCTCGGTGGCATCAACGACGTCCTCCGTCGCACCCTCGACCTCGACCGCGTCGTCGGGGACCTCGACGCGATGACCGCGGCGCTCTCCGCCGGCGGCGCCGTCGTCCTCAACTTCACGTTTCCCGACCCGACGAGCGTGATCACCGTGGCGGCGACGCGGATCCGAGCGCGCGTCGCCGAGTTCAACCGCAGGGTGCGGCGGATGTCGGTCGAGCGCGGGAGCGTCCTCGTCGATCTCGAGCAGGACGGGATCGCCCATCCGACGCTGTGGTGCGACGACCGCCTCCACGCGAACGCCGCCGGGCACGAGCGGATCGCCGGCGCCGCCGCGGCGGCGCTCGGGCTCGAGGACGGTCGCGACTGGGCGCAGCCGCTGCCCGATCCACCGCGGCGCTCGGCGGCTGCCCGCTACGCCGCCGACGCGATCTGGATGGGCCGCCACATGACCCCGTGGCTGATCCGCCGGCTCCGCGGGATCTCCTCGGGCGACGGGCGCGAGGCGAAGCGGCCCGAGCTGCTGCCCGTGGTCGCGGCGGACTAGATCCGCTCGAGCGGGACGTCTTGCAGGGGCTCGGCCGGCGGGCGGCGAACCCTCCCTCCGTGCTCAGCCGCGTCTACGTGATCGAGCTCGACCGGGGCGCCGGGCGGCGCCGCGATCCGCGGATTCCCTGGGTCTACGTCGGCTCGAGCGCCCGCGATGCCGAGACCCGCTTCGCCCAGCACCGCCGCGGTTACCGGTCCTCCGGCATCGTCAAGCGGTTCGCGCTCCGGCTTCGCCCCGACCTCTACGAGGACCTGCCCGGCTACCGCGGCTCCGAGTCGGCGCGCCGGGCCGAGCTCGAGCGGGCCCGGGAGCTCGCCGGGTGCGGGTTCGTGGCTCACAGCGACGGGACCTCGTACGGGAAGGGAGAGGGCTCCTGGACCGAGTGGGGCGCCGGCCGGCTCGCGGCCGTCGGCGAGCACGCGGACCGGGCCGCGCTCGAGCTCGCCCAGTCCGCCTTCACGCCGCTCGACGCCGACACCTGTGCCGCGCTCCTGCACGGCGACCGCGGCTTCTGGGTCGCCGACCACATCGACCCGGCCGATCCCCCACCCGCCTACGGGCTCTTCGGGCACGTCGAGACCGCGGCGCTCCGGGAGCGGGCGGCGTCGGTGCTGGCGAACGTCCCGATCGCCGTCACCTGAGCGGCCCGTCGCCGCACATATCCTCAGGGCGATGAGATCCGCCCCGAGCGGCATCGCGCGCTTCGCCGCCGCGGCGCTCGCCGCGGCGCTCGTCTGCGCGGGCGCGGCGGGTTGCGGGGGCGGAGACGGCGACCCGTGGACCCGGGAGGCGACGTGCG
>CAZRKS010000470.1:0-1524 GCA_964600315.1 uncultured Steroidobacteraceae bacterium
GCCTTCTTGCCCGCCGCGGCCTTGGCCGGGTCCTCGAACCAGAAGCCGATCAGCAAGTAGGAGGCGAGGCCCACGCCCTCCCAGCCGACGAAGCACACGAGCAGCGAGCGCCCGAGCACCAGCAGCAGCATGAAGAAAAGGAACAGGTTGAGGTAGGCGAAGTAGCGGGCGTAGCTCGCGTCGTCCTTCATGTAGCCCGTCGAGTAGACGTGGATCAGCGAGCCCACGCCCGTGACGATGAGCGCCATGAGACCGCTCAGCCGGTCGAGGTAGAAGGCCACCTCGAAGCGGAAGTCGCCGACCGTGGCCCAGGTGTACGCGGTCTCGACCAGCGCGCCGCCTCCGGCGGACTCCAGGTGCAGGACGGCGCGCACCGCGGCGAGAAAGGCGAGGATCGGCAGGCCGCAGCCCACGACGCTCACGAAGCCCTTGCCGAGGCGGTCGCCCAGCAGGCCATTCAGCAGGAACCCGGCGAGCGGCAGCAGGACGATGAGGGTGAGCAGTTCCATCGTCATCCCTTGAGCTCGGACCAGGCGCCGACGTCGAGCGTGCGCCGCTGCCTCGCGAGCAGCAGCACGATCGGGATGGCGATGCCGATCTCCGCGGCGGCGACCACGAACACGAGAAAGACGAGCACCGCGCCGGACAGCGTCGCGCTCCGCGCGGCGAAGGTGACGAGGCTCAGGATCACGCCGTTCAGCATGAGCTCCATGCACATGAGCAGCACGAGCGCGTTGCGCCGGACCATCACGCCGACGAGGCCGAGCGCGAAGAGCGCGATCGCGAGCGAGAGCAGCAGTTGCGTCCTATCCATCGCGCCTCCGCCCCGCGCGGATCACGGCGATCGCGGCGACCACGGCCGCGAGCAGCAGCACCGAGGTGAGTTCGAAGTGCAGCCAGTAGCGCTCGAGGAACTCGGCCGAGAAGCGCTGCACCGCGAACGAGGTCGCGCCGAGCCCCGGGTGGTAGGCGGCGAGCTCGGCGGCGCTCATCGTCCGGCCGTTGCTCGCGGCGGCGGCGAGCGCCGCGGCCAGGATCGCGGCGGCCGCGACCGCCGGCACGATCGAGCGGCCGTAGCGCTCGAGGAACGACGCATCGCGCACGTCGAGCAGCATGATCACGTACACCATGAACACCATCACGGCGCCGACGTAGATCAGCACCTGGAACACGGCGATCACGTGCACGCCGAGCACCGCGTAGATGCCGGCGAGCGAGATCATCGAGCCGATGAGGGCCAGCGCGACGCGCATCGGGTGGCGCGCGATGAGCATCAGCACGCCACCCGCGAGCGCCGTGGCCGCGAAGAAGTACAGCAGCAGGTTCTCGAGGCTCATGGCGCGCCCCCGGGACGTCCGGCGGGCGCCGCCGGGTAGGGCTTCGCCACGTCCTGCCGCGGCTGCCAGTTGAGGAGCTCGTCCTGCGTGAGCCACATGCGGCCGCGGTCGGTGTCCGGCAGGTCGGGGGTCTCCTTCACCATGCGGATCGCGTCCTCCGGGCAGGCCTCGACGCACAGCCCGCAGA
>CAZRKS010000471.1:0-1523 GCA_964600315.1 uncultured Steroidobacteraceae bacterium
CGATGGATATTGACGTAATGGCGGAACCGCGTCTTGGCGCTGATGCCGGGAATGCGTGGCTGATCGGCATCGATTTCCCATGGGTGGAAGTAGAAAACTGCGGCGAGCTGGTCGACATGATTTACCCGGCGCAGCATCCAGCGCGACAGACCATAGGGCATCAGTCGAAAATAACCACCACCGCTTGCCGGCCAGTTGCGATTGAGGAATCGCAACGTCGTGGCGGGAACCTCGAGAAGCCCGCCTACGGAATGCGCGTGACGTGGCGCGTCCGGCATGCCGTAATGGTCGTGCCGAATCGGGTAGATGCTGGAACTGTATAGGTAACCAGCACGTTCAAGACAGTCGAACGCCCAGAGATTGTGCTGACCGATCGAAAAGCTTGGCGCCCGGTAACCCTTGATTTGCTGGCCGGCCAGATCCTCGAGGAGCAACTTGGCAAGATTGATATCAGCGAAGAATGCCGCCGCCGTCTGGTCACTCGCCCGCTCGTGGCCGTAGCCATGACTGGCCAGTTCATGGCCTTCGGCGACGATCCGCCGGATCAGGTCCGGATAACGCTCGGCAATCCAGCCAAGCGTAAAGAATGTTGCCTTGGTTCCATGCTGATCGAGCATCGCAAGTATGCGGTCAACGTTGCGCTCGACCCGGCACTCCCTGATTGGCCAGTCGCTGCGCGGAATGTGCGTGGCGAACGCGGAAACCTGGAAATAGTCTTCGACGTCAATGGTGAGAGCGTTGGTGACCTTCGCGGATTGCATGGTATGCGGTTTCAGGCCGTTTTCCGGACTTGATACTGATCGAGAAGCCATGTGGCAAGGTCGTCGGCAATACGATCAGCTGCGTGACCATCCCAGAGTTCCGGAACACGTCCCTGTTTTCCATGACCGGCAAGAATCCCGGCTGCTTCCTTGCGAATCGCCGCGACATCGCGACCGACCATCGTGTTGGTCCCTTGTTCGACCGTGATCGGACGCTCGGTATTTTCGCGCAGCGTGAGACAGGGAACACCAAGCGCTGTAGTTTCTTCCTGCAAGCCACCGGAATCGGTCAGAACGATGCGTGCCCCGGCCATCAGGCCGAGCATCTCCAGATAACCCTGCGGCGGCAACAGAATGAGTTGTGTGTCGGCAATGAGATGGCCCAGATTAAATCGTTCGATGTTGGCTTTTGTCCGTGGGTGCAGGGCAAAAACAAGTGGCAGCTGCCGGGATATTTCCGACAGAACCTGGAGAAGGGAGGCGAGGACATTGGGGTGGTCAACGTTGGACGGGCGGTGCAGCGTAACAACACCGTAGCCTTCCGGGCCACCAATCAACGCGGGATCGAACCCGCCCGCTGCCAACGTAGCGGAGGGGGCGCGCGCGAAATCCCGATTGTGGAGCAGCGAATCGATCATGACATTGCCGACGAAGCGGACACGTTCAGCAGCGATTCCTTCGCGGACCAGGTTGGCCTCGGCGTTGCGCTCTGTCGTGTAGAGGCGGTCGGCGATCTGGTCGGTCAGGATGCGGTTGATTTCT
>CAZRKS010000472.1:0-1522 GCA_964600315.1 uncultured Steroidobacteraceae bacterium
CCGCGCAGCAGCTCGAAAAACTGTTCGAGGCCGATGCACGATGATCACGAAGACACTCGCGGCACTCGCAGCGATCCTGGCGCTGACGCAGGCCGTCGCAGAAACGCCCCGTCTGGACCCCGCCGCCGCAGGCCGGTTCGCGCAGCTCGCGCTCGACTGCGTCCATCGCGAGTACCCGAACAAGGTCGCGCTGGTGATGCAGTCGGACGCGGATGCGCGCCCGCCGCGCGAACTGACACCCGCCTTCTACGGCTGTTACGACTGGCACTCCTCCGTGCACGCGCACTGGCTGCTCGCGCGTCTGGCCCGGGAATTTCCGGTCGCCCCGTTCGCTGCGCCCGCGCGGGCGGCGCTGGCCGAGACGCTGACGCCGCTGCACGTCCGCACCGAGCTCGACTACCTGCGCGCACCCGGACGCACGTCGTTCGAGCGGCCCTATGGCCTGGCGTGGGTGCTGCAGCTCGCGAAGGAACTCTCGGCATGGCAGGACCCGCAGGCGCAGCAGTGGGCGCAGGCGCTCGCGCCGCTCGGCGCCGAGGCGGCGCAGCGCTTCGCGGCCTGGCTGCCGAAGCTCAACTACCCGATCCGCGTGGGCGAGCACAACCAGACGGCGTTCTCCTTCGGCCTGCTGCACGACTGGGCCGTCGCGAGTGGCGACGCGGCACTGCGCCGGCTGGTCGAGGAACGCGGGCGTCGGTACTACATCGAGGATCGCAACTGTCCGCTGGCCTACGAGCCGTCGGGGGAGGACTTCCTGTCGCCCTGCCTCGCCGAAGCCGACTTCATGCGCCGGCTGTTGCCTCCGGCGCAGTTCGCACCGTGGCTGTCGCGCTTCCTGCCCGGCATCCCGACCCGGGGCGGCGCCGCCTGGCTGTCGCCGGGTGTGGTGACCGATCGCAGCGATCCGAAGCTCGCGCACATCGACGGCCTCAACCTGAGCCGCGCGTGGATGCTGCAGGGCATCGCCTCCGGGCTGCCGCCGAGCGACCGGCGTCGCGCAGCCCTGCTCGCTGCGGCGGACGCGCATGCCCAGGCCGCACTGCCCGCCGTGACCGGCGAGCATTACGAGGGCGGTCACTGGCTCGGCACGTTCGCGGTGTACCTGACGACCCGGGCGGGTCTCGGCCCCTGAGATTCAGCCGGCGTCCGGTCCCACGACCCGGGTGCCTTCGGTCCCGGTCAGCGCGCGGAACCACTCGCCGAGACGCTGCGTCATCGGTCCCGGGCGGCCATCGCCGATCACACGCCCGTCCACGCGCGTGACCGCCGCGAGCTCGCCCATGGTGCCCGAGCAGAACACCTCGTCGGCGCGATAGACCTCGGTGAGCGTGAGGTCGCATTCCGCGAACGGCAGCGCGTGGCCGCGGCACAGGTCGAGCACCGCGCCGCGCGTGACGCCCTCCGGGCAGGCGACGAGCCGCGGCGTCCGCACCGCACCGCGTTCGACGACGAACAGGTGCGTCGCGTTCGTCTCCGCCACGAAGCCGCGCACGTCCAGCATCAGGGCGTCGTCGGCGCCGGC
>CAZRKS010000473.1:0-1521 GCA_964600315.1 uncultured Steroidobacteraceae bacterium
TCCTCCGAGTAGAAGGCGACGTCGGGCGCGCGCGCGGCGAGGTGGGCCTCCATGCGCGCCTCGGCGCGCTCGTCGATCGCGAACGTGACGTCGCCGCCGGCGCCGCCGCCGGAGTGGGCGCGGCCCTCCTCGCGGCCGAGGTGGGGGAGCACGACCTCGCGGAGATCGGCGGCGAGGTCGGCGACGAGCGGGCCGATCGGGTGGGCGTCAGCGATCAGCGGCTCAGGACTCGGGCCGCGTCCCGAGGGTCACGTCGATGTCCTGCTCGTCCCCGTCGCGGATGATCGTCAGCGTCACCTCGTCGCCGGGGTCGTAGGTCGCGATCAGGCGCGACAGGTCGTTCTCGGACTCGAGCTTCTGCCCGTCGACAGCGACGATCGTGTCGCCGCCGACCGTCACCTTGCGGCCCTGGAACTCGATCTTGTCGCCGGAGCCGCCGCGCAGCCCGGCCCCGTCGGCGGGCCCGCCCGACACGACGCTCGAGATCAGCGAGCCCGTCGGGGCGTCGATCCCGAGCTTCTCGGCGAGCTGCGGGTAGAGCGGCTGGCTCTTGACGCCGATGTAGGCGTACTCGACCTTGCCGTTCTCACGGAGCTGGTCGACCGAGCGCTTGACGAGGTTGATCGGGACGGCGAACCCGACGCCCTCGTTGCCGCCCGAGGTCGTGTTGATCTGCTGGTCGATGCCGACGACCCGGCCGTCGGCGCCGATCAGCGGCCCGCCCGAGTTGCCGGGGTTGATCGAGGTGTCGGTCTGGATCGCGCCGTCGATCTTGAACTGCGTCAGCGAGTCGATCGAGCGGTCGGTGGCCGAGACGATCCCGACCGAGAGCGACTGCTCCTGCCCGAACGGGCTGCCGATCGCCGCGACCGGCGCGCCGACCTGGATGCTGTCGGAGTCGCCGAGCTCGATCGGGTTGAGGTCGAGGCCGTCGGGATCGACCTTGATCAGCGCGACGTCGGCGTTCGGGTCGATGCCGAGGATGTCGGCGGGGACCTGGTTGCGGTCGCCGAACTCGACGTAGACCTCGTCGGCCTCGTTGATCGGGGTGCTGCCGCCCGCCTCGGTCGCGTCGGTGACGACGTGGGCGTTGGTGACGATCTCACCCTCGTCGCTGATCACGAAGCCGGAGCCCTGCCCGGCCGACGTCGGGTTGTCGGAGTCGCCGACGAGCGACAGGATCGTGACCACGCTCGGCGCGGCCTCGGCGTAGATCGCCTGCGGGTCGAAGTCGGAGCCCGAGCCCACGACGGGCCTGGAGTCGGCGGCGGTGGTCGTCGTGGTCGTGGTCGCGACCGAGTCGCCCGAGCCGGTCCCCTCGTCGTCGCCGCAGGCGACGAGCCCGGTCGCGAGCAGCAGGGCCAGCACCCCGGCGATGACGGCCGGGCGGATCCTCCGCTCTGCGCCGCTCACGCGGGCGCTCCCAGAGGGCCGCCGAGCTCGCTGCTGCTCGTCGCTCCGGCCGGCGGCAGGATCAGGTTGAACGTGGCGCCGCGGCCGCGCCGCGGGACGAGGACGACG
>CAZRKS010000474.1:0-1519 GCA_964600315.1 uncultured Steroidobacteraceae bacterium
GGTTGATCGACGCGTCGGTCTGGATGAAGTCCTCGTAGCCTTCGGGGTTGATGCCGGAGCGACCGAGCGCGCTGATGATGCCCGAGGTCACGGTGTGGCCGAGGCCGAACGGATTGCCGATCGCGACCACGAAGTCGCCGACCTCCTCGAGGTCGGAGTCGGCGATCGGAATCTCGACGAGATTCGCGGCCTGCACCTTGAGCACGGCCACGTCCGAGCCTACGTCCTTGCCGAGCACCTTGGCGGTGATCGAGCGGTTGTCGAGCAGCTGCACGGTGATCTCCGTGGCGTTCTCGATCACGTGCGCGTTGGTGACGATGTAGCCGTTCTTCGCGTCGACGATCACGCCCGAGCCGGCGCTCTGGAATTCACGCTGCCGCGGCGTGTTGGGCACGTCGAAGAAGCGGCGGAAGAACGGGTCGTTGAGCAGCGGGTTCTGCTCCTGCACGGTGCCGCGCGTCTGGATGTTGACGACCGCGGGCGTCACGCGCTTCAGCATCGGCGCGAGCGACGGGACGGGTGCGTCGCCGGCCTGCGCGGGCAGCTGCGCCACGGCAGCCGAAGTCCAGGCGGTGATGAGCAGCGCGGCGAGGCTCGGGAGCAGCTTCATGCGGAAATCCTGCGGTTTTCGTGAGTGGTGCGGCGTGCCAGCGAGTCTAGCAGTCCGTGCCGCGAGCCCCGCACCGATGCGGGACCTCCGGCTCAGACCGGCCGGTGCCGCAGGGAGTTCCCGACGGCTTGTGGACCGCAAGTGGGAAAGCTGTGGATTACCGGTGCCGACCCGGTGAACACAAGATGTTGTGTCGCCGACGCATCGGAGCGCTTGACTCGGCGACGATTTCAGGCGTGTTGTAGCCGCGAAGCGAGTAGTATGTAACGTATTGTTTTATATAAATAAAACAATGCTGCGGCGCCGCAGAAAAAGCAGTTGACGGGGGGGTGGCCGGTGCATAACCTTTCCGCCCTGACCCTACATGTTGTGTTTGGCACCTCGCGACCGCGGGGGGATGGAGAGGCGGTCCGTGCCAGGCCAAAAAAGAGGTCAGCAGGGCCCGTCCAGCGGCTCCTTCGGGGTACCGCGTGGCGGATCCCGCAGAGATTGGCCGTCGACGAACCGCAAGACCAAAGAACCGGAGCCGTGTCGCCGCAATGAGCACTGCCGTGAAACTCGAGACCCGGGACGCGCGGAGCATCGCGTTCCAGGAAGCGTCCCTCGACATCTGGGACAAGAAATATCGCTTGTCCGCCAAGGACGGGACGCCGATCGACCAGACGATGGACGATACCTATAAGCGCGTGGCGCGCGCGCTCGCCGACGTCGAGCAGGACGCGGTGCGCGAGCACTGGTACGAGCAGTTCCTGTGGGCGCTGCGTCGCGGCGCGATCCCGGCCGGCCGCGTCACCTCGAACGCCGGCGCGCAGGAGCACAAGCCGGCGACCTCGACCATCAACTGCACGGTCTCCGGCACGATCCGCGACTCGATGGACGACATCCTCGGCAAGGTGCACGAGGCGGGCC
>CAZRKS010000475.1:0-1512 GCA_964600315.1 uncultured Steroidobacteraceae bacterium
CCGGCTGCGTCAGCGAGAGCAAGTTCAACGAGCACGTCGCCTCGGCCGACGCCGCGATCAAGGCCGCTGCCCAGGAGGCCGCTGCCGCCAAGGCCGCCGCCGACTCCGCTGCCGCCGCCGCTTCGAGCGCCGCAAGCACCGCCAACTCCGCCCAGAGCGCCGCGAACCAGGCTCTCCAGGCTGCCAAGGCCGCCCAGGCCTGCTGCGACGCGAACAGCGAGAAGATCGACCGCGCCTTCCAGAAGTCGATGGGCAAGTAATCGCCACCGCGATTGCTCGCAGTTCGCAGCAGAACGCCGCGGCTCGTCCGCGGCGTTCTCGTTTCTGACGGGCGTTACTCCGTATTTGACATCCTTGCTGTTTACTCGATGACTCGGTGATCCAAATACCGGTCGCAGCGTGAACATCGGGCCCCGCGCCTGCCAGTCGACGGGGGCGAAGGCGGGTGTGCGCCGGGATACGCCCTGGGCGTAGTCGCCGTGTTCGATGTCGAAGTCGCATGCTCCACCGAGGTCGAAGGAAATCCGGTCGGCGAGCGCCTCGTCGTCGCCGGACGGAATGACGTCGCCGTCCCCTGTCGCCGTCAGTGCTCCCCGGCGGGGTCGGGCAGTGTCGCGAGTATTGCGGCTCCAATCAGCCCAGGGCTGGACATCTGAACGCGACCAAGGCACCGAACGATACATTATCGCGGGAGATCGGCTCACGATCGTTCCCTTTAGTGCGCGGAACGCCGTGCCACTGCGTACTCTCCCGGCGGGCCTGGCAAGGAGCGCCCATCAGTCGGTTGGTTGAACGGACTTTTCCGGAAATATAGAATTACGAAAATACGGATTCCGGAGGCCAGCATGGATACTGTGAAACTGGGGCGAAACGGTCAGATTTCGCTGCCGCGGGCCATCATGAAACGCTTGCACCTGCAGGGCAACGAAACCCTTCTGCTCGATGTTTCGGAGGACGGGGTGATCCGGCTGCGCCCGGCCGCCGTGCTGCCCGTTGAGATGTATACGCCGGAGCGTATCGAGGCATTCGAGCGCGAGAGTGAGGTCGACGAGGAGACGCGTGCCGCGGTTCGCGATGCGGTCGGGGCAAAGCGCCGCTGAGGTCGACGATGCGCTTGTTCCTCGACGCGAACATCCTGTTCCTCGCCGGCTACTCGCGCACGAGTCCGGTGCACGACCTGCTCGCGATCGCCCTCACCGGGCGATGCGAACTCGTGACCTCCTGCTACGCGACTGAAGAGGCACGTCGCAACCTCGCGGCGAAGGGTCCATCGGGATCGCTTGAGGCGCTCGGCGCCGCGCTGTCGGGCATCGCATCCGTGGCGGAAGCGAATGCACCAGCGCGTGAACGTGCGGCGGCGGTCGGGCTGACGGATGCCGCAGACGCGCCGATCCTGGCGGCGGCGATTCAGTGCAGCGCCGACGTCCTTGTCACCGGGGATCGTCGGGCGTTCGGACGGTACTTCAGGACTCGTGTATCGGGCATTGAGGTGCTGGTGCTGCGCGATGCATT
>CAZRKS010000476.1:0-1510 GCA_964600315.1 uncultured Steroidobacteraceae bacterium
GCCTTTCAGTTCGCGGGCTCGCGGGCCGCCGTCCATGAACTGGACCAATATCTTTTTCTTTTCCCAGAGCGCCTTTTGAACCGTGCTAAGGTCAACGCCCTCCATCTCGAAAACTCCAAGTCCGCATGACATCGCCGGCGAATCGGTGGTGTAAAATCGCACGCCCGGCAGTTTTTCGACTTTTTTCCGCCAGTATTCGCCGAGATATCTGAGCCGAGCTTCCTTTCTGGCCATGCCGAGCTTTTCATGAAACTCGATCGGGACGGTCAGCGATCCTGACAAGAATTCGGGATACGTGCCCGACCACATGAATTTGTACATGCCGGTGGCTTGTACGGGCGGCGGAACCAGCGGCCATATCTTATCGACGTTTTCTTTTCGCATCCACAACAACCCCGAGCCGACCGGCCCCATCAGCCATTTGTGCAGGCTGACTCCGTAAAAATCGCAATCGAGATCGGGTATCTTGTGATCGAGCACGGCAAACGTCTGTGCCGCATCGACCAACACCTTGGCCCCGACCCAGTGGGCCGCAGCGGCGATCCTTCTGACCGGATATATTTGTCCAGTAACGTTGCTCGCGTGCGTTACCAGCACCAGTTTTGTACGCGGCGTGATGGCGTTGCGGTACATCTCCAGCAGCTCCCTATCAGATGCTGCGGGCAGCGGCGGCTTGAGCATCTTTATAGAAACGCCGTCACGCAGTTTGCGGCGTTCAATGGCGTCGAGCATCGAATAATAATCGTGGTTGCAGCACAATATCTCGTCGCCGGGCTTAAAGTCCATCCCGAGAATGACGGTGTCGAGCGATTCGGTGGCGTTGCGCGTTAAGGCGATCTCGTTGTCAGGGACACCGAGCATCTTTGCCAGGCCCGGTATCACTTTTTTCGAGGTCACCGTCTCAAACAATTCCTCAACGCGGCGGCCGGGAAGTGTTTCAACCCAACGCATCTTTTCGGCGAGGTCATTCATCACCGCACGCGACAGCGGATTACAGTAACCGTTATCGAGATTTACTATGGCTGGCTCGAGGTCAAATCCGCTGCGTACCGTTCCCCAGAATACTTCGTCGGACGCAACGTCGTCAGCGGTCCGGCCTGCAACAGACGCGACGTTCCGTTCCAGTTCGGCAAAATTGCCGCCGAAAATTGGCCGTGCCAGCGCGACCGCACCGGCACCTGCCGCTATCTGTGTCAAAAATCTTCGCCTCGAATTTTGCTCAGTCATTCAATTCCTCCGCTGATATATTTTCATTTCTCCAGGATAAGTGCCGCAATTCTCAGGGGGCCGCCGCTGCCGCCTTTTATCTTCATCGGAAAAGCGAATATTTGAAATCCCTTTGCCGGTAGCTTGCTCATATCTCCGACGTTTTCAAATGCTGGTATGTTGTTCGTCATCAGCGTCACGTGTGTGGCGAATTCGGTCGATTGGCCGTAGTCGATGCTGGCGGTGTCAATGCCGACAGCTTTGAATTTTCGGTTTTCGATGAGCCACTTTGCAGCGTCTGGAT
>CAZRKS010000477.1:0-1510 GCA_964600315.1 uncultured Steroidobacteraceae bacterium
CCCCGGGCTGCGGCGGGTCCGCGCCCCCTCAGGCGTGCGCGGTCTCGCAGAAGCGGGCCAGCAGGCGGTTGAAGCGGGTCGGCCGCTCCGCCATCGGCACGTGCCCGCAGTCCTCGAACACGACCAGCTCGGCGCCGGCGATCCGCTCGACGAACCCGGCCGCGTCGGAGGCGGGAACGACGAGGTCGTCGCGCCCCCAGACGATCAGCGTCGGCACCCGGATCCGCCGCAGCCGGTCGAGCAGGTCGTAGCCGGTCAGCGCCGCGACCGCGGGGATGAACCCGGGCGCGCCGAGCGCCGGCGTCATGAACTCGACCAGGAGCTCGCGGGGAAGCTTCTCGGGGTGGCGCATCACCTTGCCGAAGGCGACCTGGCGCAGCCCCGGCCTCCGCATCGAGACGAGGTCGACGCGGCGCAGCAGCGGATTGGTCGCGACGCTGATCCGGGCGCCGGCGACGACCGGGCCCTTGCGCATCGTCGCGTGGCTGATCCCCGCCGAGGAGACGAGGACGAGGCGGTCGACCCACTCCGGCTGGCGGACGGCGACCTCGGCCGCGATGAACCCGCCCATCGAGTTGCCGACGAGCGTGCAGTGGCCGATCCCGAGCTCCTCCCGGAGGCGGTCGAGGAGGGTGCCGTAGCCGCGAATCGAGATCTCCCAGGGCGGCATCGGGCTCGCGCCGAAACCCGGCAGGTCGAAGGCGATGGCGCGGTACCCGAGCTCGGCCATCCGCGGCATGTTCTCGAGCCAGTTCTGCCAGCAGCCGCCGAGCCCGTGGACGAAGATCACCGCCGGGCCGTCGCCGATCTCGGCGCAGTTGATCGGCGCGCCGTCGACGTCGATCGTCCGCAGGTGCCGCTGCCAGTCGATCCGCCGCCAGGCGGGGTCGGGGGCGCCGTAGGCGTCGGGTCCGTCCGCCGGCGTCCCCTCGACCGCGGCGATCCGCCGGTAGGGATAGGTGACCGCGCGCGGCGCCCGCGTCCGCGGCTCGGCTCCCGCCTTCGCCTCGTCTTCGTCCACGAACCGGAGATTAGTCCGGAGTCTCGCGACCGCCTTCCCCCAGGTGCGATCATTCCGCGATCGCACCGCGCCACACATCGCTCGCCCCGGGCCCCGATCTCGCCGAGGAGGAGGGGGCCCTCGACGTCTCCGACCGCGACCGGATGCGGTCGCTGCTGCCCGCGATCGAGGCCGATCGCCAGGTCGACGACTGGGGACGCTCGGAGCGCGTAGAGGGCGTCTTCGACGCCACGCTGGTCGAGTTCTTCTACCGCTACTGGTTCCGCTGCGAGGTCGAGGGGATCGAGAACGTCCCCGCCGACGGCGGCGCCCTGCTCGTCTCCAACCACGCCGGGGCTTTGCCTCCCGACGCCGCGATGATCGGCAAGGCGATCCGCGACGAGCACCCCGACCCGCGACCGCTTTACATGACGGTCGAGCACTTCTTCAAGGGGTACCCCGGCTTCTCGGCGCTGCTGCCGAAGATCGGCTGCGTGCCGGCCCACCCGG
>CAZRKS010000478.1:0-1508 GCA_964600315.1 uncultured Steroidobacteraceae bacterium
AGGATGAACGGCGGGTACGCCCAGTCGAGCGTGCCCTTGGTGACGATGATGGACATGCGCTTGGCGCCGGACGATTCGGACATGCTGCTGCCCTCGCTGGATATTGGGGGGTCCCGCCTGACGCGTGAAGGTAACAGAGCCGTCTTTATTAGCAAAGTCGAATAAATTACTCTGCCGGCGTGTCCGCTACGTGTTTTCCACCGGCGTCGATGATGCGTCGCAGCAACGAGGCGGCGCGGCGGTCTGCGCCCCCGCTCTTCGTCGGCAGCCGTTACTGCCGAGCCCGCGGTTTCGGGCGCAACCACCCGCTCTCCATCCCGCGCGTCGCCGCGGTCATGGACCTCTGCGAGGCGCTCGGCTGGCTGCAGGAGACCTCGTTCCGGACGGCGGCGGCCGCGAGTTTCGAGCAACTCACGTCGTTCCACGACCCTGACTACGTGGAAGCACTGCGCGCTGCGGACGCCGCGGGCTCCGTGAGCCCCGAGACCCGCGCCCGGCATCACTTCGGCAACCTCGAGAACCCGCTCTTCCCCGGGGTGTATTCACGCGCCGCGACGGCCGTCGGCGGCTCGATGCTCGCGGCCGAGCTCGCGCTCGAGGGGCGGGTCGTGTTCCACCCGGCCGGCGGCACGCACCACGGTCGGCGCGACCGGGCGAGCGGCTTCTGCTTCTTCAACGACCCGGTGTTCGCGATCATGACCCTGCTCGGCCGCGGCGTCGGGCGCGTGTTGTACGTCGATCTCGACGCGCACCACGGCGACGGCGTGCAGGACGCGTTCGATGGCGATGGACGGGTGCAGCTCATTTCCATCCACGAGTCCGGGCGCTGGCCGCACACCGGGGCCGCGGACGACCGCGGCGCCGGCAATGCGCTCAACCTGCCGGTGCCGGCGGGCTGCAACGACGCGGAGTTCGGCCTGCTCGTCGAGGAGGTCGTGCTGCCGGCCGGCCGCGCCTTCGATCCGCAGGCCGTGGTGATCACCTGCGGGACGGACGCCCTTTCGGGCGACCCCCTCTCGCGGATGGCCCTCGGCAACGGCGCGCTCTGGGATGCCGTGCAGGAGGTCATCGGACTCGCGATCCCGGCCGTCGTGCTGGGCGGCGGCGGTTACAATCCCTGGACCCTCGCCCGCTGCTGGACCGGGCTCTGGGGACTGCTCTCGGGCCGGGAGATCCCGGAACGGCTGCCGGACCGGGCGCAGCGAATCCTCGCCGGGCTCGACTGCGACCTCGTCGACGAGGACGACCGGCGCGCCGAGTGGTTCACTACACTGGCGGATGCGCCGGGCGGCGGCCCGGTGCGCAACGGGATCCGGGAACTCGTGGCCCGGCACGCGCGGGGGGAAGTGCATGAGCTGGCTTGAATCGCTGGGCCGCATCGAGGACCTCGAGGACGCGCCGTTCGACGCGGAGCTCGTCGCGGAGTTGGAGTCCTCGGCTGCCACGGTCGCAGCGCGGCCGATCCGCTTCTCGACGCCGACGTTCAAGGACTACGCGAGCACCGAGCT
>CAZRKS010000479.1:0-1507 GCA_964600315.1 uncultured Steroidobacteraceae bacterium
CCGCGTCGGCGACCGCCGAGGCCACGGCCAACGAGTCGCGTCGGCTGCACGAGCTGTTCGACGGCTACTTCGAGGAATTCCTCGCGCTCGACCCGGTGCTCGCCACTTCGATCGGCGACCCGCGCTACAACGATCGCTACGAGGTCGACATCTCGCCCGACTGGCGCGCGCGCTTCGAGCGCCTGCAGCGCGGCTACCTCGCGCGCCTGCAGGAGATCGACCGCAGCCGTCTCGACGGACAGGACCGTCTTTCCTATGACGTGTTCAAGTCCGCGCGCGAGACGGCGATCGAGGGCTTGCGCTTCCCGAATTACCTCGTCCCGTTGAACCAGTTCTATTCGGTGCCGAACGAGTTCGTGCAGCTCGGCTCGGGCACCGGCCTCCAGCCGTTCAAGAGCGTGAAGGACTACGACGATTTCCTGAAGCGCGTCGACGGCCTCGTCGCCTGGACCGACCAGGCCATCGCCAACATGCGCGCGGGCGTCGCGAAGGGCTACACGCTGCCGCACGTGCTCGCGGAGCGCGTGCTGCCGCAGCTCGAGTCGCAGGTCGTGGCGCGACCGGAGGATTCCTCGTTCTGGGGACCGATCCGCAACCTGCCGGGCGATTTCCCGGCGGCCGACCGCGAACGGCTCACGGCCGCCTACCGCTCGATGATCGAGTCGAAGGTCTTCCCGACCTACCGCCGTTTGCACGCCTTCGTGCGCGACGAGTACCTGCCGAAGTGTCGGGAGACCGTCGGTCTCGGCGCGCTGCCGGACGGCAAGGCCTGGTACGCGTACGACGTGCGGCGCGTCACCACCACCGACTACACGCCCGAGGAAATCCACCTGCGCGGCCTGACGGAGGTCGCCCGCATCCACGCCGAGATCCGCAAGGTCATGGAGCAGGTCGGCTTCAAGGGCGACCTCGACGCGTTCTTCGACTTCCTGAAGACGGACCCGCAGTTCTTCTACGACCGCCCGGACGCGCTGATCCAGGGCTTCGTCGACATCAAGAACCGGGTGCGCCCGGAACTGCCGAAGCTGTTCGAGATCCTGCCGAAAGCGGACTACGAGGTGCGGGCAGTCGAGCCGTTCCGCGAGCAGAGCGCCGCGGGCGGCAGCTACCAGGCGGCGAGCGAGGACGGCTCGCGTCCCGGCATCTTCTACGCGAACACCTACGACTTGAGGTCCCGCCCGAAGTGGGCGATGGAGGCGCTGTCGCTGCACGAGGGCAGCCCGGGCCACCACTTCCAGATCTCGATCCAGCGCGAGCAGCAGGACCTGCCGAAGTTCCGACGCTTCGGCGGCTACACCGCCTACGTCGAGGGCTGGGCCCTGTACGCCGAGTCTCTCGGCAAGCCGCTGGGAATGTACGAGGACCCCTACTCGTACTTCGGCAAGCTCGAGGGCGAGCTGTGGCGGGCCATCCGCCTCGTGGTCGACACGGGCCTCCACGAGAAAGGCTGGACGCGCCAGCAGGTGCTCGACTACATGGACGCCAACAGCGCGGCCGGCGAGGCGCG
>CAZRKS010000480.1:0-1504 GCA_964600315.1 uncultured Steroidobacteraceae bacterium
TCCTGACGTTCTTCCTGCTCGAGAAGTTCGTGCTCTGGCGGCACTGCCACGACGAGCCTTGCGAGATGCACGCGCCGAGCCACGCGGCGCGCGACGCGGCGTCCGCGCGCATGATCCTGGCGGGCGACAGCTTTCACAACGTGCTCGACGGCGTGCTGATCGGCGCCGCCTACCTGACCGACCCGAAGCTGGGTCTCGTGACGGCGCTCGCGGTCTGCGCGCACGAGATTCCGCAGGAGGTGGGCGACGTCGCGATCCTGCTGCACGGCGGGTACTCGCGAGGCCGCGCTCTCGCGCTCAACCTGCTCACGAGCCTCACCTCGATTCTCGGCGCCATGGCCGCGTACTTCGCGCTCGCCACGGCGATGCACCTGCTGCCCTACGCGCTCGCCTTCGCCGCCTCGAGCTTCATCTATGTCGCCGTCGCCGATCTCATCCCGGGTCTGCACCGGCGAGTCGACGTGCGCGCCGGCCTCGAGCAGATCGGCTTCATCGCGCTCGGCGTGGCGGTCGTGTATTTCACGCATCAGCAGATGCATTAGGGTCCCGGCCCGAGGGCGCGATACGCTCGCCGATGGATCGCCCGCCGTCCGGGCGGAATTTGGCGTAGCCGTATGTACGAGCATCACCGCGAACCGCTACTCGGTCGCGCGCAGTTCCTGCGCCGTCTGTCGCGTCATGGCCTCCTGTGCCTGGGAATCGTGGCGTCGTCGCTCGCCATCGGCGCCGTCGGGTACCACGTGACGGCGGGGCTCGCGTGGATCGACGCCTTCCTGAACGCCTCGATGATTCTCACGGGCATGGGGCCGGTCAACGCGATGACCACGGATGCGTCAAAGCTGTTCGCGGCGTTCTTTGCGCTCTACAGCGGCGTGGTGTTCGTCGCGACCATTGGCATCCTCGTGGCTCCGGTCCTGCACCGGATGCTGCACCGGATGCACCTCAGCGCGTGAGCGAGAGAGCGGTAATTTGCGTCGATTTGTCGCGAAAATGTCCCATACAGGCGCTATCTTGCCTATTTTAAGCCGCTCCGGTCTCGCGCATCCGGCGCGCAACCGGTGGGTGCGGGGCGGACGTGCGCGAATGCCGATCCCCTTCCAGACCAGCCGGCACTTTGATCTTGCGCCCGCCGCCCCCACCTAGCCGGCATCGCCGTCCCTTACAGGGAGTCCCGACCTCATGCGCATGGACAAACTGACCAGCAAATTCCAGATGGCCCTGGCCGATGCCCAGTCGCTCGCGCTCGGCCGCGATCACCAGTTCATCGAGCCCGTCCACGTGATGCTGTCGCTGCTCGACCAGCAGGGCGGGTCGGTGCGGCCGTTGCTCGACAAGTCGGGCGCCAACGTCAGCCGCCTGCGCTCGCAGCTCGGACAGGCGATCGACCATCTCGCCAAAGTCGAAGGGGCCGGCGGCGAGGTTCATTTCTCGAACGACCTCGGGAAGCTCCTCAACCTCACCGACAAGCTCGCGCAGAAGCGCGGCGACCAGTACGTCTCGAGCG